>RQOG01000157.1 GCA_003854985.1 Calditrichota bacterium | reverse complement strand
TAAGTAAAAATAAGTTATATTTAATTTTCTTTTTGGTTTCTATCGGTATAAGCATTTTCCTTTATTATAAATATCTTGCCGATATTCTTACCTTTGAATTAACTCTGTTTAAGAAGGAATCCCTTGAAGAAAACGGTTTTGTTTTTTATCATGATTTTGATAAGGACGGTTATAGTGAATTAATCAAGGTAATATCTCCCGAAAAAAATGAAATGCCTTTTATTCATTTAATAAACTATTCCGGGGGCATCATCGATCAGTTTAATTTCAACGAGCCGTTAAATAAAAACAAAATCTATTTTGATGATTATACGGCAGACGGCTATGATGACATTTTTGTTTTCACAGAAATGGTGGATTCACTTTTCCTATACATTCTTGATCCTTATAGGAAGGAATTCATTTTAAAACGGCATTTTTTGATGAAATCAGATAACGGTAATCCTCATCTTGCTTCGGAGTGGAAAGTATACGATTTCGCTTTATTAAAGAAACAAAATCAACCGGGGAAAGACCTTTTATTCATTGCCGCATCCGGAAGATCTTATCAGCCCCGTGGAATTTATAGGTTTAATCTCGGACAGAAACGCATTACCCATAAATTTGAATCGGGCGCGTATATGCAGCACCTGTTGCTGTTTGATTTGGATGAAGACGGCAATCAGGAAGTCATAATTACCAGCGGTGCAGTCGGCAACATTCCTTACGAAACGCCCTACAGGGATAATAGCTGCTGGCTTTTTGTATTCGACCAGAATCTTAATCTGACATTGAATCCTTTGGCCTTCGGTGAATACAGTTCCAGATTAAATGTATTTCCTATCATTGGAGGACATCCGGAAAAGCTTCTGTTAAAATATGAATATTTTGGAAATAAAAACCTGTCTAATTGTTTATATACCTTAAATTCAAAAGCTGAAATCGTCAAATCCAGATCCTTGCCAAGGCATACGGTGGGCAGAGTCGGCCTGATATACGATGAACAAAGCGCTGCATCCGATTTTATCTGTTCTCTGCCGGATAATAAACTAATAAAAATCAATGTCCGGCTGGAAACCATTAAAGAACAAAATCTGTCAAAGGAATATAATTTTATAACTGTTTTTTGTGATTTAGATGCAAATGGAAATTCAGAGTTTTTATGCCTTACCGATGAAGCCATTTGTGCCTTTGACGGGGATTTAAACTTATTGTCCTGTTTTAAAATTTCGGAACCGATTACCGTTAACAGCTTTAGCTTAAGATTAAACGGCTTTGGTAATCCTGCGGATATTGGTTTTAATACGCGACAGTATTTTTATAATTTATCGTTTAGAAAGCATCCGCTTTATGCTTTTGTTCCGGTTATTTTTTTATCAACGGTCTTGCTGAATTTTTTTATTTTATCAGTATTTTATATGATCATCTCCCGGATCAAATTATATGCAAATTTTTTCTTTCATTCGTTGCATAAATCTGCCAGTGGCGTTATCCTGCTTAATAGCAAGGGAAATATCTTTTATTATAATCTCCCGGTCAGGGTATTGTTGAACCTTAAATCGGAGTTATATAAAAAACAGCATTTCATTACGGCTTTAAAGGAGAGACAAGAGGTAGTTAAATGCATACAGAACGGCATTGATTCAGGCCAAGTGGTTAAGGAAAAAATCAGCTATGTTAAAGCGAATTATCAGTTTGAAGGCGAGGTCACAATAATACCTTTTTCATCATTATTTAATATACCCTATGCATACCTGGTGGAAATTACCGATTATACATCGCCGGTTAAATCGGATCGCGCTAAAATCTGGAGTAAAGGCGCACAAAAAATAGCACACGAAATCAAACAGCCGCTTTCGGCCATTGCCTTAAATCTAAAAGCTTTACAGATAAGGCTTGAAAATATGCCTCCTCAATACAGAGAAGATATTCTGGATGATATCGCTATGATTAACGATGAATTAATTCGCATCCGTAATTTAACCAAAGGTTTTTTAAAATTTGTTGATCTGGATAAACCTAAAATTCAGGTTGTTGATATAACGGAAATTCTGAATCAGTCAATTAAAAAATACAAAATGTATACGGATGGCAAAATTAAGATTCAGACTGAAACGGACGGACAGGAAAAATATATTTGCGCTGATCCCCAGCAGATAGAAACCGTGTTCCATATTCTGATAGAAAACGCCATAGATGCCTTGCAGGGAGTTGGCTTGATTCAAATCAGTTTATCTTTGGCACAAAATTTGGATAAGCCAGGTATGAAATACTTAAACATTGAAGTGGCGGATTCGGGTCCGGGGGTTAAGGCAGATATTATGGATAAAATTTTTGAACCTAATTTTACTACAAAAAAAGAAGGCACCGGGCTGGGTTTAGCCATTGCAAAAAAAATAATCGGGGATCATGGCGGGGAAATCGACTTGTATTCCAAACCGGGATTCGGCGCGGTTTTTCAGTTTTCTCTGCCGCTTTACCTTGAAACCGTTTAAAGTAAAAGAAGAAAGCTGTCCGATTTAAAAAACTGATTTTGTGGGAAGCAAAATAATGTTTGGAAAAATTCTGGTTATCGATGATGATGAAAGCGTATTAAAATCGCTGAATAAGATTTTAAAGCTTAAAAGTTATCAGGTGGATACTGTTCAGAATCCTGCGGAGATTAAAAGTAATCCAAATCTTTTTATATATAATTGTATCCTGCTGGATGTAAAAATGCCCGGGATAAACGGAATGGACCTGCTCAATATTATTATAAAAAACTTTCCTACCGTGCCGGTGATAATGATTTCCGGTCAAAGTAATATTAATATTGCGGTGGAGGCTATTAAAAACGGGGCGTTTGATTTTATCGAAAAACCGATTGATCCGGAAAAACTGCTGGTAACCATTCAGAATGCTATCCAGAAACAAAACCTGCAAACCGCAAAAGAGAACATTTTTCATGAGTTGAGCGAAAACTATCAAATGGTTGGAGAAAGCAGGGCTATAATGAATATCTTCAATCAGATTGATAAAGTGGCCGATACC
>RQOG01000034.1 GCA_003854985.1 Calditrichota bacterium | reverse complement strand
CCTTTTTTACCGCTGGTTACAAACGAATCGAACAGTTTGTCGCGGATCTCTTCCGGAATGCCTTTGCCATTGTCAGATAAAAGAAATTCGATTTCACCGTCAACCTGGTTTGCTCCTATCGAAAACTTACCTCCTTTCGGCATGGCTTCCAGGGCATTCTTCATAATGTTCATAAAAATTCGGTTGATTTTTTCCGGGTCAACATAAACGCTGGCTTTCGCATCACAGGATGCTTCATATTGATATCCGCGGTTGATTATATCTTTTTCAAAGAATTTGGTGAAATTATCAATCAGTTTATCCACAGGGCATTTTACGGGAAGAATGCTGGTTTTTCCCTTGGCAAAATCAAGAATGTCAGTCGTCATATTCGTCAGTGATTTGATTTGTTCGATGATAATTTCAGCATATTCCGACCGGACGTCTTCCTCAGCCTCTTCTTTCATTAAATCGACAAAACCATATATGTTGTTCATGGGCGTACGCAGATCATGGACAATGGTGCTCATCATATTACCGATGGAAACCAGTCTGTCTGCCTTAACCTTTTCATCTCTTAACCTGTATGCCTGGATAGTTCTGGCGATCTGGCTGGCTAAAGAATTTATCAGCCGGATATCATCTTCGCGGAAAATGTCTTCTTTATCTTCCTTGTTGTACACTTCCAGAATGCCGAGAATATTCTTATTAATCATCAAAGGGGCGGTTATGATCTGTTGAATATCCAGACCAATTTGTTCGGAAAACAAAGTATTAAAAAGAGGAATTTTCTTTGCTTCATTGGTATAGAATAATTTACCTGTTTTAATTACTTCACCGGGAATGCCGTCGTTTAATTTTACACTGTCTAAAGGCACCTTTTCGGTATTCAGATTAATGGATACCCTGTCGGTTGCACCCGAAAGATCGGCTTTAAAGAGGGTGATCATTGCGGCTTCCACATGCAAAGCCTCTTTAATACGACTTACAAGAATTGATAATAGCTCCTTAAGATCATAGGCCTTGGTCAGTTCTTTTTCAATATCATATAATAAATTGATATCATTAACTTTTTTTTCCAGAGCCGAATATAAGCGGGCATTTATAATGGCGATGGCAATCTGGGAAGCCAGGCTGCTCAATAAATCTTCATCCGCTTTATCGAAAATTCCGTCTATTTTATTCAAAATCTGCAATACACCGATTATTTTAGGTTTTTTCCTTTTGGAGGTAAGCGGCTCAAATATAGGCATACACAGAATACTCCGTGTCCGGTAGCCGGTTTTCTTGTCTGTGTCCGGATTGAACCGGGAATCATTGTAAGCATCTTCTATATTGATAATTTCACCGGTTTTGGCCACATGTCCGGCAATGCCCACGCCGATTTTTAAACGGATTTCCCTGATCTCGGCTTTCTGGGCAATCTTCGACCATAATTCTCCCCGCTCTTCATCAACAATATAAAAGGTGCTCCGTTCGGCATTCATCAGTTTAGTCACTTCATCCATAATGATGATCAGCAGATGTTCGGTTCGCAATTCGGAACTTAATTTTTGCCCGATATACTGGATAGACTGCATTTGAAGAGTTTTACGTTCAAGCTGCTTTTGCAGAGCTGCAACCTGCTCTTTTATTTTGATTTGATCTGCCACGAACGCTCCTTTTTCTATATTCGGAAACAAAATATATAATAAGAAAAAAGATAAAATCAATAAAAAATCAATATTTACCGCTTTTAATAAAAAAAGGGGGTTGAATAAAATAAATTCAACCCCCTTAAATTGTTAGATAATTTCTTAATTAGTAAGCGCGGCTACCGCTCTTTCGGTTGTTTCGAATGATTCAAATACTTTAATAAGCTGTGTGATCATTAAGAGGCTGTACACTTTCTCAGAAACCCGGGCTAAAACCAGTTTACCCTCGGCATTATTAAGGGTGGTCATACAGGCCATCAATACGCCCATACCGGAACTATTCATCCATTTTACATCGCCAAGATCGATGACAACCTTTTTAACGCCATCCCGGATTAAACCTTTGACATGATCATGCAGAGCGGTTGTTTCCGGGCCGCCCATCATTTTTCCGGACAGTGTTAATACAGCGACGTGGTCTTCTATTTTCTCTTTAATTTTCATTATTCCTCCCGGTTATCATAGAGAATATCATTTTAAAGGTTTTAAATTATGATATTCATATTATTTAGTCAATATAAAAATAAGATGAAATGTAATTAAAAGAAAAAAGAGATGATATTGTTAAAATTGAAGGATAAAAAAGTCCTTATCGCTAAGGACTTTATTTTATTCATTGTCTTTCTGAGTTTCGTAAACCGGCTTTATTTTGCCTTCAAAAAGTTCTTGCTGAGCGATTACGGTAGGGTTAATTTCTTTTTCGAACTTTATATCTTTCATTAATTCACGATCGTAAATATCAGTTTCATCATACATGTCCATATCGTCCAGGATTTCATTTTCCTTTTTTTTGGCGATACGGCTGCTGTTTATCTGCCGGGCACGGGCAGCGATAAGCAGGCAGGCTTCATAAACATTGTTACTGATTTTATTCAGCTCTCTTAAATCGACAGTCTGAATGGCCATAATTTTCCTCCGATATAAAAATTAGCCAATGAATTTAAGTAAATTAACAGGTTAAGTCAACCTTACTTTTTACATGCCTTATATTCACCATTGCATTATTTTAAGAGAAATGCCGGAGATTTTTAAAACATATTTTTTTCATATTTCATATTATTATTGGCTTATTTGTTTTCCAGACTAACGATGGGTAAAACCATTTCTTCTATGGACACACCGCCATGCTGGAAACTATCTTTATAGTAGTTTAAATATTTACTGTAATTTGTCGGATAAACAAAATAATAATCTTCCTTGGCGATGATATAGGTTGTATTAATTCCCCTGTTCGGAAGTTTCCAGGTAGCCGGATTCTTTATGAATATGGCGTTTTTCTTATCGGCTTTCAAACTGCGGCCATATTTATATCTTAAATTGGTCGAGGTATCCCGGTCGCCGATCACTTTGCTTCCTCTCAATCCCCGGATACTGCCATGATCCGATGTTATAAATACATTTGCTTTAGACCGGGCGATTTTTTCCATTATTCCAATCATCGGTGAATGATTATACCAGGTACTGGTCAGTGATCTGAATGCCGCTTCATCCGGTACAATTTCCTTCAGGATAGGAAGATCCGAACGGCTGTGAGCCAGGATATCTACAAAGTTGATAACGATGGCCAGCATCTGCGAATCAAGATAATTATGAATATTCTTTTCAAAATTGCGCATATCATCGCGATTCATAATTTTTATATATTTTAAATCGTTATGTAAATTAAGGCCGTTTCTTTGCAACTGTAAATCCAGCAATTCTTTTTCGTAACGGTTCAGACTTTCATCGTCTTCATTCAGCGACCATAAATCGGGATATTGTTTTTCAATTTCTATTGGAAACAAACCGCTGAATATAGCGTTTCGTGAAAAAGGTGTGGCCGTGGGCAAAATGGAAAAATAATAGTCTTTGTCAATTCTGAATAAATCATAGAAATATGGTTCAAGTGTAAACCATTGATCCATTCGCAAGCAATCAATTACGATGAAGACCACTTGTTTGCCCGATTTTAGTCTGGGAATAATATAGTTTGGAATAACATCGACTGAAAATAACGGGCGGTCCTTATTCCTCATATTATTAACCCATACTTCATATTTTTTCTCGATATATTTACCAAACTCAACATTCACTTCCCGGCGCTGATTGTATAATATTTCCCGGAAATTATCGGAAGTATCGTCAATGTCCATATCCATTCTGGAAATTTTGATGGCCAGATCTATCCAGTCTTCATGTCCGGACATATCCATCAACGACATGGAAATACGGGCGATTTCATTAGTATAAGCCTGGCTTCGCTTTTCTGAGATAATATTTTTACTGTTTAATATTTTTTTACAGGCCATAAGAATCTGGCTGGGATTTACAGGCTTTGTCAGGTAGTCGTCAATCCGTTTACCGATGGCGTCTTCCATCAGGCTTTCTTCTTCACTTTTGGTGATCATAATAACCGGCAGTTGAGGCGCTAAATCCTTGATTTCATTAAGTGTTGTTAAACCGTCTTTTCCAGGCATCATTTCATCCAACAAAATCATATCGTAATCATTATGTTTTACTTCGTAAACGGCGTCGTCTCCATTGGTAACCGTTTTAACAATATAGCCTTTTTCTCGCAGGAAAAGCACATGCGCCTGAAGAATTTCAATTTCATCATCCGCCCATAAAATTTTCTGCATTAAGAAACCTCGATTCTTAAATTTTTTATATCTAAACGGTTATTATAATAAAAAGTTCTATTTGTAAAAGTGGAATAATTTAATCAAACAAAACCAATAAAGAAACCCGGCTGCGGAAGCCGGGCAATATTTCCTAGTTATGAGGTATTATAAATCTTTGACGGCTTTAACCAAATCGGTTACCATTTTTTTGGCATCGCCGAAAAGCATCATTGTTTTCGAGTCGTAGAATAGTTCATTATCTTCTCCTGCAAATCCCGGGCTCAGGCTCCTTTTTACAATCATTACCGTTTTAGCTTTATCTGCATTAAGGATAGGCATACCGTACAAGGCGCTGTCTTTTTTATATCTTGCCGCAGGATTAATTACATCATTTGCCCCGATCACTAAAACAACATCGGTATTCTGGAAATCGTCATTAATTTCATCCATTTCCAATAGTTTTTCATAAGGGACATTTGCTTCGGCTAACAGCACATTCATATGACCCGGCATTCTTCCGGCAACCGGGTGAATGGCATAACGGACAGCCACGCCACGGTTCTCCAGTAATTCGGCCAGTTCCTGCAGAATGTGCTGAGCCTGCGCTACCGCCAGTCCGTAACCGGGGATTATAATTAAAGACTGGGACGCATCAAAAACCATGGCGGCATCTTCCGCTGTATATTCCGTCACCTTTTTTCGCTCGCCTCCTGTTGAAACGCCGCCGCTATCATCGGTTCCTACCGCGGCAAAAAGAACATTCGTCAACGAACGGTTCATCGCCTTACACATAATCTGGGTTAAAATAATTCCGGAAGCGCCAACCAAAGCCCCACTTATAATAAGGATATTATTTGATAAGACGAAACCCGTAGCCGCAGCCGCCAAACCGGAATAGGAGTTTAAAAGGGAAATCACCACAGGCATATCGGCCCCTCCGATAGGAATAACGGACAAGACACCCAATACCGCGGCAATAATAACAATTATCAAAAGAAAACTGACCAGCGAAGCATCGAAGATTACAAATACTCCCAAAACAAGAGCACTGGTAAGAAGAATTGCATTTATCCATTTTTGTCCGGGAAATACAATGGGCGCTCCACGCATAATACCCTGTAGTTTGGCAAAAGCTACCAGGCTGCCGGTAAAAGTAAGTGTACCGATTATCAAACTTAAGATCAGTGTGATTAGACCATCAATAGCCAAACTGTTTCCGGTCCGCAGATATTCTGAAAAAGCGACCAGGGCCGATGCAATGCCGCCAAAGCCATTAAAAATAGCAACCATCTGCGGCATCTGGGTCATTTCCACTTTTTTGGCTGAAACAATGCCTATTGCCGCGCCAATGATCACGCCGGCAATGATATAGGAAAAGTCAAGGATTTGACGATCTAATAGTGTCACTAACACAGCGATCAGCATGGCAGTCATTGCCAGCAAATTTCCCTGCCGGGCTGTTTTGGGAGATCCCAGGTTTTTTAAACCTATGATAAAGAATATTGCTGCGATCAGATAAACTATATTTGTAATGGTAACCATAGCAATATTCTCCTAATTCTTTTTTTTATCTTTTTTAAACATTTCCAGCATTCTGTCGGTTACCAGAAAACCTCCCACAACATTAATGGTTGCCGTAATTACAGCCAGCATGCCTAAAATTTTAGCGGCCTGGGAACTGCCCGCTCCTGCGCTGATCAATGCACCAACCAGTGTAATTCCGGAAATGGCATTGGATCCGGACATCAACGGTGTATGCAGCAGCGGGGGCACTTTGGTGATTACTTCAAATCCAACAAAAATAGCTAACACAAAAATGTAAACAGATATCAGGATAATTTCATTCATAATTATTTTCCTTCCTCTTTCATCGCGGATAATACGAGATTATTTAATACTTTTCCGGAATGAGTAATACAGGAACCTCTGGTAATCTCATCTTCAAAATCCGGTTCCGGTTTTTGGAATATGTGCAGGAATAGATTAACAATATTTTTGGCATACATCTGGCTGGCATTAACCGGCAATTTTGCAGGCAGGTTCACGGCGCCATGAATAAATACGCCATGTTTATCAACCACAGTGTCCGCTTTGGTTAAGGTACAATTGCCGCCCTGTTCTGCCGCCAAATCAATGATCACTGACCCCGGATGCATGAGCTTTATCATTTCTTCGGTGATCAGCAAAGGCGCCTTTTTGCCGAAAACCTGGGCTGTTGTAATTATGACATCCGCTTTTGAAAGGCGGGAAGCGATGACTTCACGTTCTTTTAATAAAAAAGCCTCCGATTGTTCCTTGGCATATCCGCCGTCTGTTTCCACATTCTCTCCGGGAAGTTCCATCTCCACAAATCCGGCGCCAAGACTTTTTACCTGTTCTTTCACGGCAGGACGCGGATCAAAAGCTTCCACATTGGCTCCTAATCTTTTTGCGGTAGCGATGGCCTGCAAACCGGCAACCCCGGCGCCGAGCACTAAAACGGTGGCTGGCGGAATGGTCCCTGCGGCCGTCATCATTAACGGAAAAATTTTATGCAGATGATCGGCGGCTAAAAGCACGGCTTTATATCCGGCCAGAGACGCCATCGAGCTGAGTGCATCCATACTTTGCGCTCTTGTTATGCGCGGTACAAATTCCATGGCAAAGGATAAAATATTGCGCTGCATTAAAATTTTTATGGCATCTTTATTTTGTAAAGGAGCCAGAAATCCCATCCAGGCTGCACCCTCTTTGATGAGTTCCGCTTCGGATTTTTTCAGCTTGGCATTTATCGCAGGCGGCTGAACTTTAAAAATAACTTCGGCCTGATAATAAATATCGACTGCATCAGCAATAATTTCCGCGCCATTCTCCCTGTAATAATCATCCTGAAAAAAAGCGCCGTCGCCAAGCCCTTTTTCAATTAATACCTTGTGATGGTTTTTTATTAATGTGCTTACCAAGGCCGGTGTTATTGCCGCCCGGGTTTCACCAGGATAAATTTCTTTCGGTATCCCGATTATCATACAGCCTCCGGAATGTTTGGAATTCTTATAAGATGCTAAAGTTTTTATTTGCAATCCTACTTATTAACGATTTTAAGTAAACTTTTATTTCTTGTCACATGTTTTTCCAAAATAAATATAAACCCCTTTTAAATTGAATATTATTAAAAATTATGATTAAATACAGAATTATTTTAAATTTATTTCTTTGTTAAAGATATGGAATAATGAAGAATGAAACCAATACCTGATGGCATTTATGCGGCTTCCATCACGCCGCTTGATGAAAACCTGAATATCGACTTTAGCCGCCTGATACGCCATTCTTTCTGGCTGCTGGAAAACGGATGCTCCGGAGTTTTGTTAATGGGCACGACCAGCGAAGCTAATTCTTTTACTGTTAATGAACGTAAAGCGGCCATAGAAGCAGTGGTTAAGTCCGGTTTTCCCGTAAATAAATTACTTGTCGGCACCGGTTGTCCATCCTATAAAGACACCATCGACTTAACGGGTCATGCCTTATCCATGGGCCTGAGTCAAATATTAATGCTGCCGCCTTTTTATTATAAACCCGTTTCGGACGACGGTCTTTTTTCTGTGTATGAAAAAATCATCGGAGAAGTCAGTGGGCAATTTAAAATTTACCTGTATCATTTTCCGGCTCTGAGCGGGATTTTTCTAAGTGATGATTTGATAAGCCGCCTGTCTGCTGCTTTTCCGGATTATATAGCCGGTATAAAGGATTCCGGCGGGGACTGGGAACATATGAGACGTTTATGCGGTAAACAGCCTGGTTTTAAAGTTTTTTCCGGTAATGAAAAATTCCTGAAAGATATTCTTGATGCCGGAGGAGCCGGCTGTATCACGGCGGTGACCAATATCAGCGGATATATTGTTTCGCGGTTATTTTTACAATCTTCTTTTAAAGAAGCTGAAAATCTGCAAGTCCGAATCAATAGTCTGAGGGAGATTGTGGAAAAATACCCTGTAATACCGGCCGTAAAAGAACTGGTTGGATTTATTCGTCGGGACGAAAGCTGGAACAGAGTCCGGCCTCCCCTGGTTCGGCTTTCCAAAAAACAAATTTTAAATTTGCATTCGGAAGTGAAAAGTATAAATTTTCCAAATGATTTTATTAAAAAGTTGGATGACGACCAAAAACTCAGTTTTTAATAAAAACAGGAAACCCCGAGACATTTAATGGCGTTTCAGAACAAATTATAACCTTACTATATCACAAGTGAAATTGGGAAAGGGAAAGTTATGAAGTTAAAAATATTTATTTTAATCGTATCACTGGCCTTTTTGTCCCGTTGCGCTAACTATAAGCAGCTACAACCGGATCCGGAACTTACGCCGATGGAACTGGGATATATTGAAATCAAGGACGGCGATGAGCCCTTCGAATTGGAAAAAGATAAAAAGTATTATATGGTATTTCCCGGAGTCACACAGGCTAATTTTTATCTTGTTCTGGATATAACCAATAAAAGTTTTTTTAACAGCTATCTCACGGATACCTTTGACGACGGAAAAGGGCGTATTATTCAGATTCCGGATGAAAGCGACGATCCGGGTAACCAAAGCGTTTATTCTGTTACTTCGGGTGTGATGCAGTATTATTGGGTTATAGACCTGGTTAAAAATGATGTTCTTCTGGAAATGAATTACCGCTATGTGCCTAAATGGCGCTTTAAATTTGAAAATCAATACGAGAAACTTAAAGCAACGGTTTTAAAAAACAGTATAGATCAGAGCGCCTACCTGGGAATCGGGGAGAGTTTTAATATACATGATTTTAATTATGCCGGGGAATTAAAGGATATTGAACAAAAAACGGCGGAATTGAAAAAATGCCAGGAGGTTTTAAAGGAAATTGAAAGTATCTTTCCTCAGAATATTCTCAATTCAACGGATAAAGCCTATCTGGATTACATGGAATTAAAGAAGCAGATCGATGAAGAATTGTTATTCCAGGACAAATACGCTTCGACGTTAAAAGTTTTAAAGCTGGAAGTTGAAAGCAGAGGCAAAACACATAAATTTGTTGAAGCCCTGCCGGAATTTGCCAGGTTCTTTGAGTCCGGGCATACGCATGATTTAAAAGTGCTGACTATGGTAAAAACGCTTCTGGCCGACAGGCTTGACGAAGTCGCCCCTCACTATGTCAGACAGATTAATGCCAAACAGGATGCAACGGTTATTGAAAATAACCTGGATTCAGCAAAAAAATTATATCAGCATTGCGGTAAAACGCCGGACCAGGAATTTCTGAATCTCACCGACTTTGTTACAGAATTTAATAAAAAAGTAGACGCCGTCTGGGCGGCAAAGAAAAGTCTTGAAGAAATCAGCAACGCCGTGGGTAGTCAGGACAGGATGCCAGGGAATACATTCTTCACCGAATACATAAGCAAACTTTCCAAACTGGAATACAATCTGCCGAAGCCCATTGGCAGCCAACCCGGCTCTGTGAGGAATGCAACCTGTATCCGTTTGCTCAATAAGGAAATTGATAAAGTTCGCCAGAGAATCAGTTCTCTGCTCTCAAACTACCGTGAGGCTGAGCGGTTAGTGCCGCAGTTAAATGCGTATAAAGAACAAAAAGACTATCAGGCCATGCGCCGCTTAATCAAACAAAACAGCCATCTTACCTTTATGCCCGGATTATATAAAAATCTGGATCAGCTTTCGATCGATGCACAAACCAATAAAATTAAAAATGCCCTGCGCAGCCAGGACTGGCCGGTGGCGGAAAGCAATCTCAGGGATCTGCACATGGACCGCGATTTTTTAAATTACAGTGCGATAGCCGGCACAAAAAACAGAATTGTAAGCATGTACGAAGATTCATTGTACACAAACGTAAACAGAATTTCACGGCAAAGAGCGCAGCAATTTATGAATGATAATATCAATACGGTCAATAAAGTACAGGAACTATACGACAATGCCGCGTTTTTGCCCGTTTACGATTTAACGTTTACTTCGGGCAGCCAGGCCGATTTGGACAGAAAGGTAAGCGCACTCAATGAATTTATGCGCCAGATCAGGGAAGAGGAATTTCCCGAGAAATCAATTAAGCATTTATACAATGAATTCACTTCGGATTTAAGCACTCAGGGCGTTTATAAGGGCAGGGCGATTGTGGCGCACGGGAAGAATTATAAAGGAAAAGATGCGGCCACCTGGCAAAGAATCGTGGAATGCGATCCTTATTCGGCTAAAAAATTGACTGAAGTTAAAAACTACAGAAAGATATTCGTCTTACCGGTTACGACCCATTCCGCCGGGGGCAATGAATACCTGTTTAAATTGAACATACAAATTCCTTCGGAAGCAAAGTTCCCGGTTTATGATGTAAACGTCAAATTACCCAAAACAGTGGCTGTTAATGCCTCCGCGGCGCAGTGGTTCGAAGAGATCAAAATGAACGGTGAATTAATAAAAAATGAAGGACGTTATACGGTAACATCGCCGACCGCGTCCAATAATTATGAATGTCAGATTACACCTTTGCGCGTAAATAAAACCGGCGATAATATTTTAGAAATCCGGTTTAAGAGCGGTTCATTTCAGGTATTTGAAGTCAGCGTGATGGCTCAGCCGCCCATTATTCGCAAAAATTAAATCCTGCGGAGGTCCGATATGAAAAAGTCATATATTATTGTTGGAATATTGATTATTGCCGTTTTAATCGGCGGATACTTTTTGTTTTTTGCAAAAGATATTTCAGGGGAAATAGTTATCCCTTATATTGCGCATCAAAAGCCCCGCATCGATCCGCATATTCCCAGCGCGGTGCCTATTGCGGATAAACTGGATGAAGCGATTTTTGACGGCTTATTCAATATTTCGGCAAATCCCAGCGGCATCACCTATGAAGACGGACTTGGCGAACTGATGGGAATCGATGCCGATGGTATCGTTACCGTTCGCCTGAAACCAAGAAAAAAATGGCATAGCAGTTATTCTGTTTTAAAAGATGATGATCAATACGAAATCAGCGAAAAACAGGCGGTGCTTTTCACCGCCCAGGACCTGCGTTTTACCTTGCGCCGGATTCAACGACTGGGTAGTTTATCACCCGATTATATTCTTGTTTCACAGGCTGTTCATGATCTTGAATTTTCAGGCCCGGATGATAATAATGAAATCCGTTTTAAATTCAGGCTGGACCGGGACTGGAAAGAGGCTGAAATAAAAGAAGTATTGTCGTTTAAAATTCTTCCCAATGAATCTGATCTTAATGCGCCGAATTATCTGGATGGAACCGGTCCTTACATTTATGCCGGCGTTCACGAAGACCAGGTGACTTTTATGCAGAATCCCTCGGAAGCTGCCCAAATAGGGCAGGTAGTCCTGGAACCGTATATCGATAACAGCACTTATACAACCGAGCTGAAAAACGGGAATATCAATACGCTGCTCAGTACGCCTTTCGGAAGCATTTCACCACTGTTAGCTGAACCGGAAGAATATTTTTATAAATCCAATATCAGCACCACTTATTTTGCATTATTATTTAACGTGCAAAGACTTTCGCAGGAACAAAGGCAGGAACTACGGAAATTTATTGATCACGAAAAAATATTGGAACGTTTTTTTAAAGTCGGCACCGAACAACAGCGCCATATAACCGATTATAAAGGGAACAATGATAATTATAACGATTATCTGAACTACAGCATGTTCCCCTCCTCATCCATTTATGTTGAAGGGAAAACCGTTTTACCCTTAAAAGAGCTCGGCGCTCCGGATCTTTCTTTACTGACGGATACGGTTCACATTCAAACCTGTCTTAATTACGGATTCCGGGAAGAATTAGCTGAAATCGTTAATATATTAAACGATCCGGCCTTATTCAGAGGCAAAATAAAAGCCTCGGCGGTTCAGAATGAAGAAATAAAAAAAGGAAATTATGACGGACTTTTAGTGGCGGTCAGCGGTTACCGCAGCAACTTTCTGTTTGATTTGTATGATTTATTTTTGCGTGAACCGGACTTCGCCACGAAAAAGATCAACCTGATCACTTCGCCTTCTGCGGACGGCGGACTGGAAATCAGCGCCGAATCCTTTCAGGAGGATAAAAACTTCTTTCGTATCGATTTGACAAAGGATTCTCCGGAATGGGAAAATTTCACCAAGATAAAAGAATATGTTTATGGCTTTATGGCTTCCAATATAGTCGGCGATAAGCAAGCCTATGCGCAGTTTATCGATGACCTGGATCAGGAACTCGCGCTGGGCAGCTGGTTATTTTCGCTACCGTCATTAGCCTATTTCAGCACCCAGTTCGAGAACAAGAGCATCGATCTTTATGGAGTCGCGTCGCAGTTATCCACGATCGAAAAATGGCGGGAAAAGGAAAAGTAATTTCACTTAGATAAAAGAATCGGTTTACAGATGATTTATATCCGGAATAAACCGTTTTTAAATCCAATCGTTTATCGGCCACAGTTATATCTTCAGGCTGTGGCCGTTTCGCAACCGGTGATAAATAGAATATGAAATCCGGATTTGAAAGTATGATTAAAGCGCCAGTTATAACCGGGTCGGCATTCCGACTGATTTTATCCGGTCTCTTATTAAGCCTGTTTTTTAGTTTTTCCGAATCTGGCGCAGCCGGACAGAAGGCGGATTATCTTATTATCGAAAAACCTTCGGCGCTGCATATTCTTAACCAGTTTCAAATGCGGATTGAAAAAAATAATATCATTTTAAACTCACAATTTGTTCCTTTTAGAATTGTGGAAGAAGACATCATCTTAAGCGATAAGATCACTTCGGCGCATAAAGTGGAATTTGATCATAAACCTTATTATCTGATCCTGGATGAAAAAGACCGGTTACTCGGGCAGGATTTATGCGGTCTGGTTATCAAAGAAACAAATTGCGTAACGCTCGGCGATTCCATTAAGACGCTGTCCGACCGGATTAGAGCACTGCCTGATCCGCGGACTAGTACCTCTGTTAGCCTTCCCGGACAAAACACGTATTACAGAATTTATCAGAAGGGCCGGCGTTTCGCTTTGCTGCAGGAAGGAAAACCGCTTAAATTTTTTTGGAGCCGTTTAACGCCGGTATCGGAATGGGAAATAATCAGACCGGTGACGGCCAGAAAATCGATCTCTTCTTCCGGGATAGAAAAAAAAAATAAAAGAAAAATTTGATACGGTTAATGATATTTACCGGGAATTTACGGAAGCTTTTAATGCCAGGTTCAACAAAAACCTTGATACGCCCCTCTGGCAGGTGGAAATTACGGAAACAGCCGTTACAGCAGTTCTCGCCGGCATCGGTCCCGATTCACTTTTGGAAAGCCGTAAAGCCCTGATAAATGAACTGGAATATGTGATTCTGGGGACGGAGTATTCGATTTATGAGGAAGAAAATGTCATCCTAATTAAAAAGCCGAATGGATACTGATGGGTAAAAAACTAGCCGGTCATTTAACCAGTCTGATTTTAGCGCTTCTGTTGGGATTTTCCCTGATATACTATTTTGATATCGGTAAAAAAGCCCCGGTTGCCAGGCCGGACAGCATTATTAAACCGTATATTGAAATGGATATAGATCTTAATGATCCTCTCCGGCAGGCCTTGTTTAAAGATATGATTACGCTTTATCATCCGGAACAATCATCCGATCCCGACTCGCTGCTGAGAGCCGTTTTGACTTATCGCCGGGACATGTATGAGGCCGAATTACAATCGGCGCATACCAGGCAGGTCTTAAACGAAGCAAAACTCAGACAATTAGGCATCATGTTTTTAAAGTATGTTATCGTTTATATTTTGGTATTATGGCTGACTTATTACGGCGTCGAAACATTAGGACTTATAAGATTTATCCGCCGGAAACAAAATAAAGTATCTTATATTTTCGAATTGATCAATTTTTTAAAAGAAGCTTCATACAAAAAGTTGAATACCTATTGGCGCATTCCGACGCTTCTTGTTAAATCCGTTCTACGCGGTCTGTTATATCTGATTTTTTTCTCCCCGGCTTATGTTATCGCTTATTCCATTAAAACCGAATTTAATACCAATACCCTGATATTTCTTATTTTGCTGGGCCTGATCTCAAATGGGCTTTTAATAACTTATACCAATAAATTTTATGCGTTTCTGATTGCCGAAAGCCGGAAGGGATATGTATTGACGGCGATGGTAAAAAATCTGTCCAATGATTATCGTTTCACACAGCCGCACGGTGTATCTCTCAGAGCATTGTTTTCAATGCGTAAATGGTTTAAGAACCATGTATTGAATCATATTTATTTAAATGCTCATTATCAGTATCTGGGTACGTTTAAAGAACAGGCTTCGTTTCTGATCAGCGGGTTGATTATCATTGAAATGGCTTTGAATATACACGGTCATCTGAGCTATGAATTGTTACAGCAATTATTATATAAAAACTATGACATCGTGATTGTTATTGTGATGAGTATTTTCATCATTGTAAAAGTAACGGAAATCTTTACGGACTGGGTCATTGACTCCAAAAGACGGGTTTATGAAAACCGGAATAATTAATTTTTACAGGATATGAAAAACAAAAAACAATCCAGTTTTTTTGAAACGCTTTATCATCATAAAGACAGACTATGGTCAATGGTCTGGTTTCTGGGAATGTTGTTGCTGTTTATCTGGGATATGCTTTATTTAAACCGACCGGCTCTGTTGAAGGTGATCGATGGCGCTATGAATACCTTTTTGATTGCTTTTTTAGTCATCGTATTTGCCCTGTTTATAGCCTGGCTGGCCGTAAATCTGTTGTTCATTATCAGGCGAAAAGGGTTTTTCGTGTTGGAGACGGTTTTAACGTTTTTGATCGATATTATCCGTTCCATACCTCAAATCATTGGTATTCTGCTGGGATTTGTGTTTATTGCCGGTTTGTTATATCGCAATATAATCCAGTCACCTATGGCCATTTTGCTTACCGCGGTGTTGATTGCATTTTTTGTATTTCAGGAATTGATGGATTTGATGCTGGACCGTGTCAATCATTTCAGAAGACTGGATTTTTATCAGGCCATGACCGTCTGCGGCATATCCGGCAGCAGGATTCTTAACTACCATATTTTGTGGAAAAATTCGCGGCGGCATATTTTTAATAAAGTGGTAGCTATTTTTGGCGTAGCTGTTTTTCTCCAGTGCAGTGTGGATTTTATTATTTCCGTGGGGTTGTCTACCGATATCAGTTCAATGGATCTGCCGGTGACTTTAGGCGGTCTGTTAGCGCATATCGATAGTAAGCAGGATATATTGGCGATAGGACATGCCATCACAAATCCCGGTTATTTTCCGAATTTATTTTTTAAACATCTGCAGGGTATTTCCGTGGCATTTTCAATCGTTTTCTCTTTGCTCTGCATCTATAAAATTTCCAATGGATTATCGGAGAGATTCCGTTTATGAACGCCTGGAAATTTCAAATAACCATCAACGCCAATAGTTTTTGTATCGCCCGGATTGAAGATTTTACCATTCAACCCAATCGTATTCTTCTGCTGTTCGGTGAATCCGGAATAGGAAAGACTATGCTTTCCAAGGCTGTTTATGGATTGTTGGATACGGAAGAACTGCAGGTGGAAATCAATGGTTATCCTTATTCAAAATATGCAGGCTCTGAATTTGTGCAAAAGATTCAATCCACTGGTTTTTTTGTTTTCCAGGAACCATCCTCACATCTTAATCCGGTGCTAAAAATCGGCGATCAATTGTCCGAAGGCATTCTGGGACATGGACAAATAGCAGAACAGGATAAGGAATTATTATGGAAAAGTCCTGTTGACAAGACTTTTGATAATCTGCAGGATATTTATCCTCAGCCTTTTCGGCCCAGCGGAGGAGAAAAACAACGGCTATTGTTAACCATGGCCATGCGCAAACTGAATTTATATCTTCAGTCTGAACAGACCGAGCAATCGGGTTTGTTTGTTTTTGATGAACCGTCCGGTAGCCTGGATGATGAGTTGCGTAATCGTTTTTTAAATTTATTATTGCAAAAATTCACGCAAAAGCCCTTTACCTGTTTAATAATTACACATGATTACTCTATTATCGGAGAGATATACCGTAAATATCAGCAAATTGTCAGCCGGTTTGATTTTAAAGAGTTGTATAAGGATGAAGATAAACTCGCCGTTCGTCCATTTGAAGCCGGCGCCTATCTCAACTGGATCAGCGGTGTTAAGGGTAGCCAGTCATCAATAAAAGCCAACGGACAGCCGGTTTTACAGTTCGGCAATCGTTTCAGGGTTTTTAACCGGTCTATGGGCATTTTTAAAGATAAAGGGTATCAGCAGCCAGTTGATTTAATCATCCATTCCGGCGAAATTGTATATCTTAAAGCCGCCAGCGGCGTGGGTAAAACCACCCTGGCAAAAATTATAATGGGCTTATATCGCAGCGATCACTTTAATATGAACCTGGCGGGATTATCGGTTTCCGAAAAAACCTCTGCGAAAGTCTGGCTGAAAAAAATATGGGGCCATAAAGCAGGTATGGTTTTTCAGCATGCCGACGAAGCTCTCGATTTACAGGCGGACGTTTATCATATTTTCAAAGGTTTACCGGGAATTAGAATAAACCGGAAAGTTCTAATACAGGAACTTCAGAGACTGTTTGAAAACAGGATTGACGCGGCCTTTTTAAAGAAAAAAGTTCTGTTTCTGAGCGGCGGCCAGAAGCAAAGGTTGAATCTGCTGCGCGTCATTTTGCTCAACACCGATTTAATGATCCTTGATGAACCTTTGAACGGGCTTGATTTTAATAGTATTCGCAAAACGCTGGAAATTATCAGGCAGGAACAACAGAAAGGAAGAGCCATTTTAATCATATCGCATAATGAGGAAATCTTTGATTCTTTTATTGAACAGGATCGGATTTATTACCTGGCGGCATTAAAGGACTAATACTTTTGCAACGGATGAATAAAGGATGAATTTTAAAATATCACTTAATTATCAGGTAGCCATGAACAGGGAAAAGCCATGAAAGTTTTAATACTCGGCGCCGGGCAGATGTCACGGGGCCTGATCCATGATTTTCTGCAACAAAAGGATTTGGAAAAAGTTACAGTGATTGATCGGTCAATGGAGGCGCTTAACAGCCTAAAAGCACATTTTAAGAATAATAATCGCTTACATAGCCGGCAGGTGGCGGCGGAAAATCAAAACGATTTAGTTGCACTATTTAAAGAAGCGAACGGTACGGTTAGCGCCCTGCCTTATGATTTTAATCTGAATTTAACCGGGCTGGCCATAGACAATCATTGCCATTTTGTTGATCTGGGCGGTAATAACCGCGTTGTAAAAGAGCAGTTTAAGCTGCACGATAAAGCCAGGAATGCCGGCATAGGCGTTGTTCCGGACTGCGGTCTGGCTCCGGGAATGGTTTCCGTAATCTCCGCCGGTTTAATTGACGAGTTCGCCCGGGTGGATCATTTGAGAATCCGCGTTGGCGGGCTGCCGGTTTTTCCCAAACAGCCTCTTAATTATATGCTGGTTTTTTCCGTGCACGGTTTGATCAATGAATATCTGGAACCGGCTGTTTTTCTGCGCGATGGTAAAATAGTAACTGCGCCTTCGTTGACCGATGTGGAAGAATTGGAATTTCCCCGGCCGTTCGGATTGATGGAAGCCTTCATCACTTCCGGCGGCACATCCACCCTGCCGGAAACTTATGAAGGATTAATCGATAATCTTGATTATAAAACCATTCGTTATCCGGGACACTGCCATATCATGAAAGCCATGATTGACTTGGGATTTGCCAGCTGGGAATTACTTGGTAATTGTAATATTTCCTTCCGTGAAGCCTTTGAAGCCATGCTCAGCCGGGCGCTGTCCTATCAGGATGAGGACGTTGTCCTGATCAGAATATCGGCAGAGGGCAGGAAAGCCGGAAGCAGAAAATTTGTTCGTTTGCAGGCTATTCAGTATGGAGATAAAAGCGCAGGACTTACGGCCATGATGAGAACAACCGCTTTTCCGGCCGCGATTATTTTGCAAATGCTGATCAGAAATCAAATAAAAGAGCGCGGCGTATTAAAACAGGAGCTTTCGGTGCCGGCGCGCCTGTTTATGGAAGAACTGGAAATGAGGGATATACATTTTGACCGCAATGATTAAGATCATTATACCGACGGTTATTATCTTTTTATCGGCATTGGTTTTAGATGCCCAGCCACTACAAAAACTGGCGGAAAGTATAAGCCGCACCGAACCCCTGCTCCAGGCGCAATGGTCGGTTTATGCCGAATATATCGAATCCGGTCAGATGCTGGTTGATTTGAATTCAAATAAAAATCTTGTGCCTGCTTCCGGTTTAAAACTAATTACTTCCGCCGCGGCTCTGGATTACCTGGGCGAAGACTATCAATACGAAACGAAGCTCATTTATACGGGTTTCGTTCAGAAAGACCTGTTAAACGGCGATATAATTATCAGAGGATCGGGTGATCCGACGCTTGGTTCAAACCAGATAAAAGGGGCGCTTCCTTTGGATTCTCTGATGATGTATTGGGTTAAGGCTGTGCAGGATTTAGGGATAAAAAAAATCAGCGGTGCCGTGATCGCCGATCCTTATATATTTGACGCTCAGTCTATTCCCGATTTCTGGAACTGGCGGGATATGGGCAATTACTATGCGGCGGGAACCAGCGGATTATGCATCCATGAAAACTTTTATAATCTGCGCTTAAAACCGGGTTTATGGATAGGCGCTCCGGTAATGGTTTTAGGAACGGATCCCGAAATTCCCGATATGAGTTTTAGCAATGAACTTAAAACTGCCGCCAGAGGTTCGGGTGATAATGCTTATCTTTATTATGCTCCGGGTCAGTATTTCGCATCTTTGCGGGGAACAATTCCTCAGAGCTACAAGGAATTCAAAATAAAAGGGGCCATTCCCGATCCGGCCTTATTCACCGCGCAGGTATTAAAAAAAGAACTTCAAAAAGCCGGAATCCCTGTTACGAATGAAAGCAGGATTGGCAGCGGATCCGAAGCTCTATCGGACGCCGTGAATATCACCAAGGTAAAATCGCCTGCTTTAAAAGATATTATTTATATACTTAACAAACGAAGCGTCAATTTATATGCCGAACAATTGGTTAAAACCATCGCTGTGCATGAAGGTTTGCCGGGAAGTTATGAAAACGGTCTGACTCTGATTCTGAAGTTTCTTGAGAGAAATGATATTTCGCCTAAGGATATTTATTTAACCGACGGCAGCGGATTATCCAGGACCAATACAATAACCACCAAAGTCATGGTTCAGGTGCTGAAGATTATGTTTAAACATCCGGCGTTTAAAAGTTATTACAATTCACTGGTAATCGCTGGCGACCCGGATGATATCGGTTTCTTTTCTTCTTACGGCCAAAATTCAGCTCTGGCCGGCAATGCCCGGATTAAATCGGGTTTGATTCCAAGAATCCGCTCGCATTCGGGCTACCTGCAGAACCGAAAAGGGCAGTGGATTGCCTTTTCCATAATGGCCAATAATTATAACGGATCGCTGGGACAAATTAATCATCAGCACCTGATTATATTAAAAGCTTTAGCTGATCTTCAGTAATTGATTCCATCTCTGAGACTACGATGCGATTTGAAAAACCATACTATGCTATTATCAGACATGTATCTCCATTGATCGGTCTTCCCGGGTCATCCGGGATATTTGTCTTAACTGATTTTTTTGGAAACATGATTTTTACAGAAAATGTAACATAAATCTTTGAATATGGTGTAAATGCTTAATAAATTTGCTAATCACAAATTCTATGGTAATCATATGGGTTTTTAAACCATAGAGAAGAATAATGATCGCTTGAGTGGTATAAATATTTAGTTGCAAAAAATTTTACGGAGGAACTTTGTCAATACTTATGGTCTCTATATCCGGCATCAGGGGAGAAATCGGTTCAACGCTTACCCCGGCCGTAATCGAAAAATACAGTCTGGCTTTTGCGGAGTTTATACAGGGAGGTAAAGTAGTTCTTGGAAGAGATTCCAGGGTATCCGGACCATTTATGGCTGATATTGTGAAAGGCTGCCTGGTTGCTGCCGGTTGTGAAGTGATTGATATCGGAATAGTTCCGACCCCGACCGTACAGCTTGAGATCGAGCATCATAAAGCCAATGGCGGCATTGCTTTAACCGCCAGCCATAATCCCATCCAATGGAACGGTATTAAATTGATGGGCGGTAACGGCCGGTTTTTAAGTCCCGAAAATGCGCAGAAAGTATTTGATCTGGCGGATGCCGGCGTTCAGCCTTTAAGATCATGGGATAAACTTGGCCGCATCGTTACGGATGATCAGGCCAATCACAGGCATATTCAAAAAGTTCTGGCGCTCTCATATCTTGATGTAGAGAAAATCCGCAAACGGCGGTTTAAAGTAGTTATTGATACGGTAAATGGCGCCGGCGGTATGATCATGCCGGATTTACTGAAAGAATTAGGCTGTGAAGTCATCGCCATTAATCAGGAGCCTAATGGTGTTTTTGCCCATACGCCGGAGCCTTTGCCCGAAAACCTGACACAGCTTTCGGAAAAAATAACAGCAACCGGCGCCGATCTGGGATTTGCCGTCGATCCGGATGTCGACCGCCTGGCCATTGTGGATAATAACGGCCGTCCGATAGGGGAAGAATATACGCTTGTGATAGCGGTTAAACTGATCTTTAACAAAAAAATGGGGCGCATGGTTGTTAATATGTCCACATCGCGGGCTTCCGAGGATATTGCCAGATATCATAACTGTTTATTTGTAAGAAGCAAAGTAGGCGAAATTAATGTCGCCGAAAAAATGCTGGAAATTGATGCAATTATAGGGGGCGAAGGCAATGGCGGTGTCATTTTGCCCGAGCTTCATTTAGGTCGTGATGCACCGGTTGCGGCGGCTTTAACGCTTCAGGCTCTTCTGGAAGAAGGTGGCACTATGGCGGATTTAAAGGCTTCTCTGCCGGCCTATGAAATGGTTAAACAAAAAGTAAACCTCGGCAATATGAATCCCGATAAGGTTTTGGAACAAATTGCTCAGAAATATAAGAATCAGCCGATCGATCTGCTGGACGGGGTAAAAATTGATTTTGACGATACCTGGGTTCATCTTCGTAAATCCAATACAGAACCGATTGTAAGAATTATTTCCGAAGCGCCTTTACGGGAAGAAGCAGAAAAACTTGCCTCCCGCTTTATGGATGAGATAAATTCCCTTAAATAATAACGGATAACAACTATGTCCAGTATAACATCAAAAGATATTGAACAAATCATTTTTCAGGTAATCAGCGATTCGAAAATTGAACCGGCTGGTTACCGGCCTTTTTCCTATGATGCCGCCAATGATCTTATTTCTTTCGGCGCCAGCAGGGTAGGAGCGGTTGGGCCTTCTTGTCCGCCTAAATATGAATTGGCGCATTGGATAGATCATACGCTACTGAAGCCGGATGCGGTAAAAGCAGAAATAGAGAAAATAACCGCGGAGGCCGTCGAACATGGATTCGCTTCGGTCTGCATTAATCCTTATTGGGTTCCGTTGGTCCATAAGTTACTTCGTGGACGGGGGCCCAAAGTATGTACGGTTATTGGCTTTCCCCTGGGCGCTACATTCCCCGAGATCAAAGCTGCGGAAACGCGCGCTGCCGTGGAAAAGGGCGCGCAGGAAATTGATATGGTGATTAATATCGGCGCTCTGAAATCCGGTGATTACGAACTGGTAGAAAAAGATATCCGCGCAGTGGTCAGGGCGGCTGGACGGAATATGGTAAAAGTGATACTGGAAACCTGTCTGCTTACCGATGACGAAAAAGTTAAAGGCTGTGAACTGGCCAAGAAAGCCGGCGCTAATTTTGTTAAAACATCTACCGGTTTCAGTAAAGGCGGCGCCACCGTGAAAGATGTGGCTCTAATGAGAAAAATCGTCGGTTCCCAGATGGGCGTCAAAGCCAGCGGCGGGGTGCGTACTTACGAAGAAGCCTGTAAAATGGTGGAAGCCGGCGCTACGAGAATCGGCGCCAGCGCCAGCGTGACCATCGTTTCCAATAATCATGCTCCAAAATCCGATTACTAATGTCACTGCTTATGACCGCTTACGAAATAATTTCATTAAAACGCGACGGCTATAAACTCTCCCGGGAACAGCTCAATTTTATGATCAATGGTTTTACAGCCGGTTCAATACCCGATTATCAGATGGCCGCTTTTTTAATGGCTGTTTATTTTAAGGGAATGGATACTCAGGAAACACGTATTCTGACCAACGGTATGCTTCATTCCGGTGAAATAATCGATCTGTCTGACATTGAAGGCATTAAGGTTGATAAACATTCCACCGGCGGAGTGGGCGACAAAGTATCGGCTATTTTAGCGCCCATTGTAGCCGCGGCCGGCGTCCCCTTGCCAATGATTTCGGGCAGGGGATTAGGCCATACCGGCGGTACACTGGATAAACTGGAGAGTATCCCCGGATTCCGCATTGATTATTCGATTAAGGAATTTAAGGATAAAATTTCAGAGGCAGGAACCTGTTTAATCGGCCAGACACCGACCATCTGTCCCGCCGATAAAAAAATGTATGCCCTTCGTGATGTTACCGCCACTATTCAATCCGTGCCGTTGATTACCGGCAGTATTATGAGTAAAAAATTAGCCGAAGGCATCGACGCTCTTGTGCTGGATGTAAAAACGGGTAAAGGCGCTTTTATGTCCACCGTTTCCGAAGCCGAAAATTTAGCGAAAAACCTGATGGCGGTGGGTAAGGAATTTGGTAAATCCGTAATTACATTTATCACCAATATGGACCAGCCTTTGGGAAATGCCGTGGGTAACTGGCTGGAGATCAGGGAATGTATTGACGGCCTGCAGAATCATGGTCCGCAGGATTTGATGGAATTAACCTTACAATTGAGCGGGGCCATGATCTTTCTTGGTAAAAAAGCGGATTCCATTGATGAAGGTTACGGGATTGCCCAGAGTATGATTAATAGTGGTAAAGCCTGGGATAAATTTCTGCAGATTGTAAAATCCCAGGAAGGCGATATTTCGTATTTGGAAAATCCTTTGAAATACCCGTCCTCACGATATAAAGAAGAAATAACAGCCGATAAAAACGGTTATATCGCTGAGATCAATGCGCTTGAAACCGGGCTTGCGGCGGTCGCTCTGGGTGCCGGACGTCAGAAATCGGAAGACAAGATTGATCCGAAAGCGGGCATTATTCTGCACACAAAATGCGGTCAAAAGATAACTAAAGGTGAAACACTATTTACGGTTTATTCTGATCGTGAAACGGCTTTAAAAAGCGTCTGCCAGCGGTTAACCGGTGCGGTTGTCATTTCAGACCAGGCTGTTACAGAACCGGTTTTGATTCATAAAATTATTGACCCTGTCAGAAGATCAGCATCATGACCAGACTCACCAAAAGACAACAAAAGAAACTTAAATATTTTTTAAAGGAAAAAGCTGACCGCAGAAAAAAAGTGGACATGCTTCATGACGAGCAAATCCCGAAATATATTGAGAAGCAAATTCCATTAATCAGAAAACTGGCCCGTAATTTGGACCAGATTATGATTGTATCGTCTTTTGTTTCACCGCCTGTAAAAACGGGCTTAATCGACCGGTTTTTAGTTTTAAGCGAGCTCGAGAAGCTGCGCGTTTTGATTTGTTTTAATAAAACCGATTTGCTGGATGATCCTGAAGAAGCTGAAAAATATAAAAAAATGTATAGGTCCATCGGATATGAAACGGTGACTTCTTCGGCTAAAACCGGAGAAGGCCTGGAAGTCATTTCCTACTTTCTGCAAAATCAAAGAACGGCACTGGCCGGTCATTCCGGTGTGGGCAAGAGCAGTCTGCTCAACGCCATTAATCCTGATTTGAAATTAGATGTAAATGAAGTCAGCGACTATACCAATAAAGGCCGGCACACGACCACCAGGGTAAGGATGTATCATTTAAATGAAAAAACTGAAATAATTGATTTGCCGGGCGTTAAAATTGTTGATTTTGTCGATATACACCGGGATGAAGCCCGCTTTTACTTTAAAGAATTTTTGCCTTTTGCGGAATTATGCAAATTTCGGGACTGCCTTCATTTGAGCGAAAAAGATTGCGCTGTAAAAGAAGCGGTTAAACAGGGCGCTATTTATAAAGAACGTTATGCGTCTTATAAACTCATCGTGGATTCTTTGCAATAACCGGGAACCGGATTACAATTCTTTACCCATCTTACCCATTAATAAATTATATAGTTTCTCCACTTCCCGGTGGTGCACCTGCTCTTCTTTAGCCAGATTTTTAAACAGCGTTTTCAATTCCTTGTTCTTCATGGCATCTCCGGCGGCTTTATAAAACATTTCCGCCGTATATTCTCTTTTTAGCGCCATTTTTAAAACATCCGCCGCAGATTTAATTTTTGCGATTTCCTGAGGCTTATTTTTACCATGGGACTGACCGGCTTTTTTTAGAATAGTTGTATCCTTAATCGGAATGCTCAGGTCATAAAGCTGGGTTTCTTTAATATTAACCAGGGTCGCTTCATGGCGGATTTCTTCATCCGCTAATTTTCTGAAAAACTGTTTTGCATTTTTATCTTTTACCAGTTTTGCACCCTGCCGGTATAGAGCCTGCGCCTCACCCTCCTGCATAATGGCTGTGTCGATTAAATCGCTAATTGTTTTCATTGTTCACCTCCTGTATTCGGAATTATCGGAAGTATTTAATTTAAAATTAAAAATAATCCGCTATTTTTTTTCATTATAATTCTCCCGCTTCCAGTATCCAGTCAGCCGGATCTAAAACCGGTTTTTTGTTAGATTTAATCAGTACGGATTTTCCATCCAGAGTGAGTTCTATGGTTTTTTCATCGATCACGATCCGGACAGGCAGGCTGTAATCTACATTCTGCATGGCAATATTATACTGATCAGCGCCTAAAGAATCGACTTTAAAAACAGGTAAATCGGTTGTGGTTAAAAAAGACCGGATAAACGGCGTAAAGGTTTTTCCGGCTTTCTGTTCAACCAGATGAATAAAATCTTCTGTGCAGGTAAGATTGGAATAAGTATAAGCGGAATCGTTTACAAAGGTTAAAAGAATATTAAAGAAAACCGAATCACCGGTTATATATCTCAACGAATGCATCAGCCAGGCGCCTTTATAATAAATATCCGTATGATAGGACTCCTGTGAGTCCGCATCTCGTTTGGGGATGACCGGGATTTTATTCTCGATACGTTTTTTTAGTTTTTGCATATAATCGTGATAGGCCTGCTCGCCATTTTTGTCCAGTTGGTACAAAGCTTCACCATAAGTGCAAATGCCCTCATGAAGCCACATATCGGCCAAATCCGTTATACTCAGTTTGTTTCCCCACCATTCGTGACCCATTTCATGAAGCATCAGCCAGTCGTATTCCTTTTCATCAACGGTTGTATATCTGTATTTATTGCCGTAAGCATTTATGGTCTGATGTTCCATACCCAGATAAGGTGTTTCAACAATAGCGAACTTTTCTTTTGTAAACGGATATTCGCCGTAAAACTTTCGGTACATATAAAGCATATCAACGGCCATTTTAAGATGTTTCCGGGCGCCTTTCAGGCTTTGCGGCAGAACATAAAAATAAGCCGGCATGGTATCGCCCTGCAGGGTAACATATTTTTCCAAAAGCGTATGATAATTGCCGATATTGATATTGATGTTATAATTATTTATGGGATAACGGGTTATCCAGTGATATGTTTTTTTCCCCGCTTCGGGAACGCTCGTTTTTTGTAAGATGCCGTTAGAGGCGCAGAATAATGAGTCTGGTATAGTGATGTTTATTGCCGCGCTGTCCGGCCGGTCGGAAGGATGATCTTTGCACGGAAACCAGATTTTTGCGCCTTCGCCCTGGCAGGCAACGCTGACCCAGTCTTTTCCGGCGCTATCATTTGCCCAACTAAATCCTCCGATCCAGGGCGGTAACATGGCTTCAACAGGTTGGCCCTGATAGTAAACCCGTAATGAGATAATCTCATTTTGTTTCGGTAAGCTTTTAAGTACTGTCCATAATTTGTCATCTTCATGCCGGAAAGCAAGATCATTCTTATCTTGGTCTAAAACCTTTTCCACCTCAAAATTGCCAATTAAATCCAGTTCGATCTTATCAAGCGCATCGGATAAGACCCTCAGTTTTATCAAATTACTTCCTTTAATAGCCTGATCTACAGGAAATATTTCCAGATTTAATTCATAATAAGTGACATCAAATTTCGCCTGATTCTCAGACAGAATTCCGCCATATGAGTAATTTCCGTAGCGATCGTAGCTAATCATGATTGCTATGATCAGGCCAATTCCGATAACAAGCAGAAGGCCTATCCCGATACCGATCCATTTAAACAATTTTTTCATTGTTTATCTCTGTTATAAAAATATTATTTTTATAAATTACTCTGTCTTAATAAAACAAACAAATCATATTTTAGTCTTTTATTCATCATAAATACCGCAAGATTTATCATCGTTTCTTGTTGACTTCCGGATGTTATGAGTTGCTTTGGTATGCAAAAATCTATATTTTCAGGCCAGATTATTTCCCAAGGATATCAAGATGAAAATATTATTTGGTATAACTTCTTCTATTGCCGCTTACCGAATGCCCAATCTTGTTTCGACTTTAAGAAAAGAAAATCATGAAATTATTTGTATAGTAACTGAAGCAGCCAAAGCGTTTGTGGCGCCGCAGGCGCTGGCGGTGATGAGCAAAAATCACTGTTATACGGATTCGGATGAATGGCAGAATACAGAGCGGGTATATCACATCGAATTGGCCAAATGGTGCGATATCATGGCAGTTGTTCCTCTGTCCGCCAATACGCTGGCTAAAATTGCCAATGGCATCTGTGATAATTTGTTGACATCTACCATACGGGCATTAAATAAAAAACCGTTACTGCTGGCTCCGGCTATGAACACGGCCATGTGGGAGAATCCTATTACGACGGTTCAGCTTAAACAAATTTCATCCTGGTATCGGGTGCATGTAATTTCACCTGTAACAAAAAAATTAGCCGACGGCGATACGGGCATAGGCGGGCTGGCAGAAGATGCGGCCATAATAAAGGCAATAAATAAATTTATACGATAGAATCTTTCTGTTAACAGGATAGTTATAGAATACTTTATTTAAAAATTTCGTTGTTATTTAATTGTATAAAATATATAGAAAGGATAAAATGAAACCGGTTTGTTTAATTATAAGAGATGGGTGGGGTTATAATGAGAATCCGCGTGGTAATGCGGTTATGGCGGCTGATACCCCTAATATAGATTCATATAAGGCAAAATATCCCTGGACATTAATCAAAACTTCAGGCGAAGCCGTCGGATTGCCGGAAGGATTTCAGGGTTCCAGTGAAGTTGGTCATTTGAATATGGGCGCGGGAAGAGTGGTAATTCAGGAGCTGAAGCGTATAGACGAAGGATTTAAAAATGGCTCCATACTATCCGCTGAAAAATGGCAGGCTTTGGTTAAACACTGGAAATCAAATAAATCCACGCTTCACTTTTTGGGATTACTTCAGGATGAAGGCGTTCATGCTCATCAGGATCATCTTTTTAAATTAATGGCCCAGGCCAGAAAAGAATATCCCGAAGGAAAAATAATCGTTCATCCTTTCCTGGATGGCAGAGATACTCCACCAAGAAGTACCCTTGAATACATCGCCAAGCTTAATATAAAAATGAAGGAAACCGGGAATTGCTCTATAGGAACGATCATGGGAAGATACTATTCGATGGACCGTTCCCGGAATTGGGCTTTAACGGATATAGCTTATAATTGTATTGTAAAAGCGGAAGGCAGAAAAGCCGAATCAGCTGAAAAAGCGGTCAAAGAATCTTACGCGAATGATAAAACGCCGGATAATGTCGACATGTTTGATGAATACATACTTCCGTATACAATAGGAAATTATAGCGGGATAAAAGACGGTGATTGTGTTTTTCATACCAATTACAGGCAGGACAGGGCTATCCAGTTGTCCATGGCTTTTGTCGAGGATAATTATGCGGGAAAGCGTGACGTAAGGCCAAAAGTATTTTACCTTGGTTTTACACAATACTATGATGAATTCGAAGATTATCTTTTAGGTTCTATGACGGCCGGCGGCAGTATGAATAAGCTTTTAGGGGAAGTTATTTCAAATGCAGGTCTTCGACAATTAAGGATTGCCGAAACCCAAAAGTTCCGTCATGTAACCAGTTTTTTTAACGGCAAGAAAACAACGCCTTATCCGCTCGAAGATCAGGTTGAAATAAAAAGCGATATCGATCCGGCCGCCTTTGCCAGCTATCCGGCGATGGAAGCTTATAAAGTTACCGAAGAAATTCTCAGACGTACGGAAAATAATCCTTATTCATTAATTGTCATTAATTTTGCCAATGGGGATATGGTTGGCCATACAGGCGATTTTGAAGCTGCAAAAAAAGCCATTGAAGTTGTTGATGAATGCGTCGGCAAGGTTGTAAACAGAATGCTCGAACTTGATGCCCATATCCTGATTACATCCGATCATGGAAATTCAGAGCAGATGATAGACTATGAAACCGGAATGACAAAAACAAGTCATACATTATTTCCTGTGGAATTTATATATATTTCCAGCGAGTCCGGTAAACGAAAATTAAAAAAGGGCGGTAAACTTTCTGACATTGCACCGACAATCTTAAGACTGTTGAATCTTGATATTCCCAAAGAAATGACATCCGATGTCCTTTTTGAAGAATAGGTTTCTAGCTAAAAGAAGTATTTAAAGCCTATCGAAACTTTAAAAGAAGAGATGCGTAAACAAAACAAAGCACTTTTTTAAACATCTCTTCAAATTTTACGCCTCTTAAAGGGCGTTCATTTTTGGAACCAGGCCGGCGTAATCACGTCGGCTTTTTTTTATTTACTATCAAATTGCATCTATGGTGTTGTCATCTTAAATTCTTCATTCAATTTTAATCAAGAGGAGATTATTACGGTGAAATACTCTTTCATATTATTATCAATCATTTTTCTTCTGACTACCTGTACTAAAACGCCTGATTCTGTTGTTATTGAAGGTAAAATCATCGGTACAGATGGAAAACCGCCAGTGCTGGCGCATATAAATATCACTAAGCCTGGACAAAGCATTTATAAGCCGGATCACTTTATTCAGGTTGACAGCGCCGGTTGTTTTAAACTTGAATTGAAATCGGGAAAATATTGGAATATCACTTGCGCCGCAGCCTATTATCAACCGTTCACTTTTCCCCTTGTTTTAAAAGAGAAGGATTACCATATCAGCTTTGAAATTCAACCCGCGCCATATGTTTTTAAACAGGATTTGTCGGAAACCGGAATCATCGGAGAATGGAATAACTGGGATTTTTCCAAAGCGCAAAAGATGCAGAAACTGGAAGATGGGACCTTTCAATGGGAAACTACATCCGATGCGGAGGAATTTTCATATCAAATTGTAAATGCAACAAAAACCGACCATAGTATCAATGGCACACAGTTTGATTATTTAAGATACGATAATGGCGGCGATTATGAAGCGGTTTTAAAAGTGCCAGGCGATAAAAAAGTAAAAATTATTTTTAATCCAGCATTATATCCGAAAGAAATGAATAAAAATCTGCCGAAGGTTATTTTTAGCACATCTAATACCTTCCAGAATGAAATTGTCAGGATGCATTTATTAACCGATAGCATCATGGCTGATTTTAACCGGCATAGTTCAGATTCAGGTTATGCTAAAGCAGCAGACAGCGCAGGATTCTGGTATTCGGAAGAACGGGATTACTTCCGTAAAATTGTTGATAACAGCGAGGATTCTCTTCTTATAAAGTATGCGGCATTAGAGCTATCAAACCTGAGCAATACAGGAATGCAGATCGATTCGTCATTTTTCCGGCAGGTAACCCAAATGATTCCTCTCAGTGATACGCTGTGGGCATATCATTCAATGCTGATATTGCCTGTTTATTTTAATGCATTTGGAGTCGATAAGGCTCGTTTACTATTGGAGGATAAGGTAACGGATATCCCGGAAAGGTTGGCGCAGGGACTTGTGTTTGTTGATTTAGGATATAAAGCTAAAAGTGAAAAAGATTTTAAAAAAAATCTGGAAATTCATAAAATTCTGTATTACAATTTTGCTGATTTTCTTGTTTTAAGACCTTTCATAGATGATCTGGATCCAAGAAAAGCCAGGATGATCGGTCAGTCTATTCCGCCATTTGATTTTCCGATCTTCAAACAAAACAAATATATATCCGATCAAAAGCTTAAAGGAGCCTATTATTTAATCTTCTTTTGGAGCCGTTATCAGCAGGAATGCGTTCAGGAGATGAAATATCTTCATGATGCATATAACCGGTTTAAAAGTAAAAATTTTAAAATTGTGGCCATAAACTTTGATCCTTTTGATAAAGATTTAATCAACTTTAAAACCAATGAATGGCCATTACCCTGGATCAATGTACAGACGCCCAAACATCAGCAGAAGCTGCTAATGGATACATATAATATTCGATTCTTGCCAACTATTTATCTTGTTGATCCGGAAGGCATAATTATAGCTTCTAATTATGAATTAAGAGGTCCATTGCTGGAAGAGACGCTAAAAAAACATTTAAAGACGGGTTATATTAGTAAGCGTTAATCTGAGCTGAGTTTGTTAATAAGCCGGTCGGTTAATATATGGATATTTTTAATTATAGCGGTTAATTCTTCTTTATTTAATTGATCGTAATGTATCCCTGCGGTTACCGATGCCGTTGTTTTTAACTGCGCGCCTAATTTGCCAGCCACCTGTGTTGATATTTCATCTTCCCGATGACCGGGCACCCGAATAACGGAGACCTCAGCATCCTGTTTACTCTGATTAAAAATTGCCAGGCTAACTGCGCCGATATGAATCTGCCCGCCTAAGATGAATAATTGTATATCATTGCCCAATTTATAACAGAAAAAATCGACTCTTGTTCTCTGCCTGCCGGTAAATACATGTAACGGTTTTATTTTCATAGATAAAAAAGACCCGCCTAAGTATGATTAAGCGGGTCTTAAAATGTATAGCTTTTTTATCGGATTAGCATCATTTTCTTCACGGCTTTATGGCCAAGCGAGGTCTTTATTTCGTAAAAATAAACGCCGGAGGCTACCGCTTTGTTATGATTATCAGTTCCGTTCCACACGGCTTTATGTATGCCCGGATTATATTTGCCATTTACAAGTGTTTTTACTTTTTGACCGAGATTGTTAAAAATGGTAATGGTTACATCGGATATTTGCGCCGTTTCGAATTCGATTAGCGTGGATGGATTAAACGGATTCGGATAATTTTGATTTAAGCGGAATTCTTCCGGTGATTTGGAATTCTTAGTAACGATACTGGATACAAACGCATCGGTCAGGTCAATGGCTCCGTAACCAAATACCCGGTCCCATGTATTAGGGTCTTCTTTTACCTTCAGTGAGTCTTCTGTTACTCCTGCAGGTCTTGTTGTGCCCTGGGCATGAGTTGAAAGGTAGTCAAGCACTTCGGTATGGCTCCAGGTCGGGTTCTTTTCCATTAACAAGGCAATTGCGCCGGCCGCGGCAGGCGTTGACATGGATGTGCCCTGCATATAGGCGTAATTATCTGTATAGGGCGCTTTAGGAAGGAATACGTCAGAATAAGTAGCATCCTTACTTCTAGCCGAAAGTAAAATACTGCCGCCGGCGACTATATCGGGCTTATTACCTCCGGAAGCGGTCGGGCCTATACTGCTGAAATTGGCAATTCCGCCATCATCGCCGTTAAAATTATAATGATAGGCATAACCGGGATCATTCAGAATAGAAACCCAGTCATGTCTGGAAACAAGGGCGCCTACGGTAATTACATTATTTCCACAGGCCGAGTTGCCAAGGGTATAAGGAAAATGAACTAAAGGACCATAAGCAGTACCATGGGAAAAACCGCCGTAAGGCAAAGCAAATGCGTCGGCGCTGGCCCAGGCGTGCCTTTTAATTGTGTTATTACTGTTCGCATCGCTTAAACCATTAAGCGTTAATACAAATGGAACTTCATTTAAATCTTCATTTTCAATCATTACATAAGCGGCAATCTGGTGGTTATTGGAAGCGTAAGCAGGATCGAGCGCCAAGGTAACATCCTGAATGGTGCTTTGATTTCCTTGGGTTATATTGGTTATTGATCCTCCGGTCCAGGCTAATGAAACGCTGGTGATATTATCGCCCTCTTCCAGCCAGAGTGTGACATATTCGGATGAAAAATCCGGAACATCGAAAGAAAAGGCAATGGCATCGCTGCTTACCTCGTCTTCAGCATAATAATGCACGGCGTCGCTGCCGTCGTTTCCTGCTGACCGGACAACAATTTTACCCGGTCCGGTTAAAGCGTCGATGGTTACCGGGTCATCATCGGTGCCGTCGTGCGGTCCATACTGACTGCCAAGGCTCAGATTTACAACGCAGGGTTTTGATAATGCGGCGGCTTTATCAAAAATATAGGCAATGCCCTCTTGGGTGGCTGAGTTATAAAATGTTGTCGCCACAAAAATTATATTTGCGTCAATGGCTCCGCCATGCAAGGTGTCTGCGGGCGTGGTTGTATGGTCGCGTCCGGCCATAATACCCGATACATGCGTGCCATGTCCGTTGGCGTCTATATGGGCTACTACCGAATGCGGCGTTCCGCTGGTTAAATCGCTGTTGATCTGTGCTTCGGTGAATTCTGCGCCGTAATCATAACCTGATGGATAAGTGCCGCTTATGTTCTGATCCCAGATGTATAAAATGCGGGTAGTTCCGTCCGCATTTCTGAAAGCCGGATGGTAAAAATCGATACCGGTATCGATTATACCACAGATAACATTTTCACCTGTATAACCGTTTTCATATGCGGCGTCCACATTTTGATAGAGAACGCTGTTTGAATTATCCAGTCGTTGTTTGGGCCCCATAATCATTTTCTTTAAACCGGGGATTTTTGACAATGTGTTTAGTTCATCCCGGTTTACAATTACCGTTGCCCTGTCGGTTAAATCGGTCTGGACGCGGATACCGGCTTTTAACAATTCATCTGCGAGATTCTCGTCGCCGGTCACAAGCAGATGAAATTCTTTGGGCTGAGCGGATTTCTCAAGTTTCCTTAGCTCATTTTTAAGAAAAACATCCATATGCTGGGAAAAAGCAAACGAAACCGCGAATAACAAAATTAAAACAATAAACTTCTTCATAGTACCTCCCTTATTTGTGTAATTCTTCTTTAGAACTACTGATTCGTTTTATTCGTTGATCTTTTAATAGTGTTTTTAGCTGCTCTCTGGTTATGTGTCCGGTATAAGACGTCTCCGTAATTTTTTTCAAAAAATCATATTCCTGTATAGGTTCCGTTACGGTTACAAGCACAGGCAGCTTATTTTCGGTTTCGGCTTTAGTCTCCGGATCATTTAGCCATTTTTGCACAATAGGATTCATAAACGGTTGCTGCTGTGTATCTTTAACAGTCGAATCGGAACATGAGTTTAGCATGAATCCTAATAGCAATAAAGATATTAAAATTTTCATAAAAACTCCTCGGTTAATTATCCTTATTTTTAATTCTTTTGTTAATTTCTTCCCAGAGGTTTTTATAGGCTTGCGCCGCTGGCGATGCTGGTCGCTGCGAGCAAACAGGCATCCTTTCTTCACCCATTTTTTCAATATCGGAAAGATACGGAATATGATTAATTAAGAAATGATATTTCTCACTTAACTCGTCAATTTTCTGAAGATGCAGCTTTTTCCGTTTTTCCACCATGGAGAAGAATGGCTGTATTTTTTTTTGCGATATATTTTCCTCTGTAAAAAAATCTATAAGTTTGATTAATGTGAGCTCGGAAAGATAAGTTGGAATTGTTGGTATCAGCAGATAATCGGCCGCCTGAAATATATTCTCGGAAACCAGGGTGATATTGGGTGGGCAATCGATAATTATGACAGTATATTCTTCTTTAAAATTATTCAATATCCTGCGCAGCCGGGAGCGGCTGTTTTTACTTTTTTTTAGTTCCAGATCAAGATTCCTGTAGGATAAATCCGCAGGCAGAATATCCAGACCCGGGAAATCCGTACCGCGAATGAATTTATCCAGAGATTTGGTTTTTTTGATCAGTTTTTTTGAACTGTGCTTTTTGGCCGCCCGGACACGGAAGTAAAAAGATGACGCCGATTGCGGATCAAGATCAATTAACAAAGTCTTATCCTGCTGTGCGGAAAGCCAGGCAAAATTTACCGCCGCCGATGTTTTTCCCACGCCTCCTTTAATGTTATACAGGGCAAAAACGCTCATAATCTTTCCTCAATCATTTCCGCATGATTTAGCCTGGCATAATCCCCGGATTTTATGAATTTATGAAATTTATTTATCGATTTCCTGTGAGCGCTTTGATATTGCTGATTAAGCAAATTGATCAGTGCTCCAAATGCTGCTGCCTCCTTACCTGCTATTTTACCTTTGGCATCCAGCTCGTTAAAATATAAGTCAAGCAAATTCTGCTGTACGAGGAGATCGTGCAACAGGCCAAAACGGTCCTGAATTTTTTTTAAATTATTAATAATGCTCATTGCTGTGTTTTCCGGATATAGAAAGCGAAAAGCCTCAAGCATATATTTCAGTTTCTTGGTTTCTATTCTCAATTCATGAAGAACTTGCGGGGAAACATCCTTTTTAAATTTGAATTTTTTCTTCTGCAAAGTATTTATCTTTTTTTCTATTCTTTGCCGGGCGACAATATCAATATACCGGCTGAGCGGTTCATTATTAATCTGCATGCCTTCCAACCGGTTAATAAAATCCTGCCATTCCCAAAGATATTGCTCATATTCCGTGCTTTTCAAAAAGTTTTTAACTTTTTTTAACTCAACCGTCCGCTTTTTTGAAATGGTTTTAAATATGAAATTACTATTATCTTTTACGGCCAAAGGTAATAAATCACGATATGAATCTTTTTTCAATAACAACACATCCAAATCCCGCAATACGTTGCTGATTTTCAGAACTTTGATAAAAAATGTCTTAAAATACTCATACTGATCGTTTGGAATTAACGATTTCATTTCGGACAATATGGTGCGGACTCGCCGGATGGCCACTCTGTAATCATGAAGAAATTCGGTGTCAATATCCAGACTAATGCCCTCTTCATTTTTCCGCATTATGTTGGTTAAAAATACCATAATTTCGCGAATAGCGGTTGCGGCGGACATTTCCGGTTTCAGGTTAACCGAAAAACTGTTTGAGTACGGTTCAATGTCCATTCCAAGCAGCCTTGTAAACAAGGATTTATTATTTTCGGAAAATTCATTGATAGCCAGGTCCGTGATGATAAGGCCAAGTTTGTCAAATGATTTCTGATATCCTCTTACTTCCTCAAGCAGGAAAATGTTATCTGGTAATGATAAATCTGATATTTCCAATTCAAAATGTCTGAGCCGGGCCACGGTTTTTTTATCTGAATTTTTGATATGATAAATGGTCTGCGTATAGCTAATAATTGCTTTTTCAATGAGCGCCCTTGTGTTCAAAATGTCTTTAAGATAATCGCAAAGATTTTTATCACAGAACTGCCAGTAAAATTTTTTATCAGGCTTATCCGGGGATTTTTGTTCATATTGAAAAGTCGTTAAATCCAAAAGTTTCCATGTATTATCTTCATAACAGAGTAATTTATTTTTCTGGAAAAGTCGCTGATCAAAGCTGTCAAAAATCTTTATTTGTTTTCGTTTTCTTTTCTCCGCTTCTAGGATAAAACTCTGCCGGATGGTATAGAGCAATTCGGTATGCTGAATCGCTCCGTGCAGATAATATAAGTTTTTTCGCGGATTTTTCATTAAGCTAATTTGTCCTCTGCCGCGCATAAACGCCGGCGCCGGTGAGTACGGAAAAGTCTCCTAGTTCAGCCGTTTTTATTTCTACCTTTGCCGATTTAAATATATGTTGATTCATGGCCGAAATAATAAGCGGCGTTAGTTCTTCATTCATAGACTCAATCATTCCACCCCCAAGCACGATGGTCTGTGGATTGAGAAGATTGACCACCGACGCCAGAGTAATGCCGATCATATTACAGGCATTATTTATGAGTTCTGTCATAAACGGATCGTTATCGGCAAAAGTCTTTTTAATCATCTTACTTTTGAGTAATGCGTATTTTCCGGGTTTTTTATCTGTTTTATTATGGTATTCAAACCAGTCCCGGGAAATTGCCCATTTACCGGCATAGGATTCGAGACAACCCCGGTTGCCACAGTTACAGAGTTTACCATCTGACGAGATAACCATATGGCCTATTTCTCCTGCGGTAAAGATGTAGCCATGATAGATTTTTCCATTAAGCACTAATCCGCCTCCGATGCCTGTTCCCCAGAAAACGCCGACTACATCTTTGGAATTTCTGGCCGCACCGTATTGTTGTTCACCTAAAACGCCCAGATTGACATCATTATCAAGGTAAACCGGGATGTTCAATTCCTTTTCTATCAATTTATTGATTTTAATGTTTTCCCAACCCAGGTTTGGCGCTTTTAATATGATATTCCGTTTAACGTCCACGGCTCCAGGCGCACCAATGCCGACAGCTTTAATATGCCTGGAGTTAATTTTTGCATTTTCGATCGATTGTTTAATAGTCAGGATAATATCCTTAACCACGGTTTTGTATCCGCTTTTACTTCTTGTGGGATTTTTTGCTTTTCCGAGAATTTTTAGATTTCTGCCCAGACGCAAAGGACTGGCCATAATTTTGGTGCCGCCGAGGTCAACTCCGATATATATATCTTTACCCATTCATTTACCCGGTTGTTTTAAAAACTGGTACAATTCTTCCTGAGCGCGGATATTTTTTGCACTATCGGAAACACGTTTAAGGTTTTTCTGATCCGCATCCAGAATTCTTGCTTTGCAGATATCGGAAAACTGAATTTCGAAAAAGCTTTTAAGCTCAGCTTTAATTTCAGGATTATAAATTGGCGCGGCCACTTCGATCCGGTTATCTAAATTTCTAATCATCCAGTCGGCGGAAGATATAAAAACAAGATCATTGTTATTGTTACAGAAAATAAATATTCGCGAATGTTCCAGGTATTTATCCACAATACTAATGGCCTCGATATGTTCACTGATGCCGGGAATACCGGGAATTATCGAGCAGATACTACGGGCAATAATTTTAATTTTAACGCCGGCCTGACTGGCCCGGTATAACCAGTCAATAAGCTCATTATCCACCAGACTGTTCATTTTGAGATAAATATAAGCCGGTTTATTTTCCTGTTTGTTTTTGATCTCATCGCGAATATGTTTTATCCATATCCGGCGCATGGAAAATGGGGCGACAAGCAAATGTTTGTAGCGGCTGGTACGGTAGTTATTTTCAAAGAAATCAAAGACTTTTTTAACCTCGTTGGATAGCCTTTTATCCGCTGTTAACAAAGAATGATCACTGTAAATACGCGCAGTGTTTTCATTGAAATTTCCTGTACCGATGGAGGCATACCGGATTTTCTTATTCCCTTCATGCCTGGTAATCAGGCACAGTTTTGCATGAACTTTGAGCCCGGGGACGCCGTCAATAACATGCGCACCGGAATCGCGCAGATATTTTGTCCAGTAAATGTTGGCTTCTTCGTCAAATCGGGCCTGTAATTCCATAACAACCGTGACTTTTTTTCCATTATTTATCGCATTAATCAAAGCATTAATAACGCTTGAGTTTTTTGCCACCCGGTAAAGAGTTATGCGGATTGAAGATACTTTGGGATCTATAGCCGCTTCGCGCAAAAAATTGATGATATGATGAAAAGAGTGATATGGATAATGAAAAAGTATATCCTTCGATTTTAAGACATCGAATATGGAATGGCGGGCTTTTATATACCGGTGTTCTAAGGGTTTAATTGTTTTATAATACAATTTATCTGTTCCGATTTTTGGGAAAGCCATAAAGTCCCTGGCGTTGTGATATCGGCCGCCGACTATCAGATTATCAAAATTATCCAGATTATTCTTTGACAGAATAAAATCCAACAAATCTTTAGGCATTTTTTTGTCATAAACGAATCGCACGGGCTGACCGGTTTCACGTTGTTCCAGACTACGGGCGATTTTCTCAAAAAAGCTTTTTGTAACGTCATCCTGAATATCGATTTCTGCGTCACGGGTTAGTTTTAACGTATAGGCGCTGATTTTATCGTAATTAAACATATGAAAAATATCGCCCAGGCCAAAACGAATAACATCATCCAGCATAATCAGGTATATCTTATCATCCGATGAAGGCAGCGTAATAAAACGGGGTAGAATATTGGCCGGTATTTCGATCAGCGCAAATCTTTTTGTATCCGGATTGTCCTTTTTGGAAAGGTGCACCGCGAGATAAATAAACTGATTTTTCAGATAGGGAAATTTTTTATCATTATCCAGCAGAATAGGCACAAGTCTCGGTCGCACTTCTTCCTCAAAATACGATTGTAAAAAGACTTTTTGCGGACGGTTTAATTTTTTTTCATTAATAATGAAAATTTCATGTCTGGCAAGTTCCTGAAAAATATTCGTAAATACTTCATCAAACCAGTCCCGTTGCTGTAGGACCACATCGTGGATCTGGTTAAGAATTTTTTTGGGAGAACCGCCGATTTCCGCTTTCACTTTAATTCCCGCCTGAAGCATGCGCATCAGGGTTCCAACGCGGACCCTGAAAAATTCATCAAGATTTGAAGAAAAAATTCCCAGAAATTTCAATCGTTCCATCAAAGGAACCGAAGGATCAGCCGCTTCCTGTAATACACGGGCATTAAAGGATAACCAGCTAATTTCCCGGTTAATAATATATTTGTATTTTTGCGGCATGATTTATTTTTATATGTATTATAATTGCTTATAAAATTACATTTCCATAGGCATACAAGCAAAAAAATAGTTGGTTATTTCTATGGAAAGGATTATTATAATCTGGTTTTTGTCAGTGTTTATAACCGGGATGTCTTTCAAAGACTTTAATCAGAATAAACCCTGCGGCAAACCCGCCGATATGAGCAAAATAGGCAACGCCGCCTTCCATACCCGGAACAAGGGAATAATACCCGCTGAATAACTGGAATATAAACCATAAAGAGAGTACAATAATGGCCGGTATTCTAATGATTTTTATGATAAATATTATAAAAAACAGGATAGAAACCCGGTTTCGTGGAAATTTAAGCAGGTAAGCGCCCAGCACACCGGAAATAGCGCCGCTGGCCCCGACCATGGGAATAGCGGAATCTGGTCTGACCGTCATTTGCAATATGGCGGCGGCGATGCCCACCGTAAAATAAAAAATCAAATAGCGTCTATGGCCAATTAAGTATTCTATGTTATCGCCAAAAATCCACAAATATAACATATTACCTAATAAATGTCCGAGTCCGCCATGCAGAAACATGGAAGTAAAGATAGTAATATAGGCATGAAGATTAAGCGGATTTCTGGTTAATCGCTGCGGAATGAGTCCAAAAGTAGAATAAAACTTCTCTAATTCTTTAACACTTTCCGGCATTAAAAAAATAAATACGGCCAGATTTGTGGCAATTAATAAATAATTGATAAAAGGAATGAATCCTTTGGGATTTTCATCGGCTATGGGGATCATATTTTAATTTGCCGCATTAGTTTCCGTTCCTGCTGTCAAATTATCCGTACGGTTTTTTGCCGGAAAAAACTGTCCTGAATATAATTAATTTTTAATTAAGGATGAATTTAAAAATTTTCTTCGTCGTATTACCACACTGGTCTGAAATCAATGCTTTTAAAACATGTTCGCCTTTAGCCAGCGGCCAGTAAGAACGGCATTTAATTTTATCTTCTTCATAATCCCATTCTGGTATTACAAATTGATCGTCGATGGTGATTAAAATATTTTTATCACTGCCGATACCCGATTGTTTATCGACGGCGGTTAAATGCAGCCAGGGTTGTTTATCGGATGGTTGTTTAACCGATAAAGGTAAAAAATCTATAAGCGGCGGAATAGTATCAGCCGCTGCAATATAATTACCGATTTTGTTTATTTTAAATGAAATGGTATTATTCAAATTATCGATCTGGCCGGATGAAAATTCCCATTTGCCATTTAATTGAGGCTCATAGATGCCGATTTGTCTTTCGTTAAAACTATGATCCCGTAATTTAACGGTTAGTTGTGCTTTATTTCTAAAAACCTGTGGATTACTGGTCATACAAATCATAGGGCTTAATACAACGGTCTTATCCGCAACGGAGTCTGTCGGAATCCGGTTAAAAGATACCAGCATGGTATCATAAAAGGTACCTGCGCCGGCATCGAAAACCACCTCGCCGTTGAATGCCGAATAACTCATGGCTGAGTCCGGATAAAAAGACTTCAGATGAATTGTGGTATCGAGATAGGCCTTACTATTAATACCGAAAAGTACGCGCAACGTATCATCCTGAAAATTATCTGCCCCGATTACAGATTCGAAGCGGTTATCTCTGAAAACAGGTTGGATACGGTGATTGACAAACCGGTTTTTACAGCTTAAAAACATGCCGTGCTTATAATTTATATTTCTGCCCTGAACGACTAAAGCCCGTCCGGTATTGGTTATTGAATAATTGCCCTGGCAATCATTCACTGCGTTTTGCAGAGCTACTTTGACCTTACCTGTTTTACCCGCATGATCCACAACCGTGCACATCAGCGAATCCATGTTACCTTTCCCGGTCTTTGCTTTTATAAGCGTATTATATCGGTTTGCCGCCTGCAATGGCTTTAGAAATTCAAAGTAATCAAGGTTTTGCCAGGATTTATCTTTGGAAAATCCGGAAAAGGTTAACTCCTTTATCTTGTTAGGGAGGCAAACGCTTAAGATAATACTGCTGTCAATTTGTTTTAAAACACTCATTTGTAAATTCAAATGAATATCTGCCTGAAGTCTGCCATGTAAATAACTTTTATTTCCTTTAAAATCGCTGACGATCAAAGTGAAATTCTTTATACTGTCACTCTGAATTATACCATTTCCCAGACTTCGGTCGTAAAATTCCAGCTTGTTGAAAGGTTCGATGTACAATTTATTATATACCCGGTTAAACCACGCTTTGGCCGGAAAATATATATCGATATCAACCAATGATGTAAGATCGTAATCCAGTATGTCATATTGGGAATGAAATACTTTATGCTCTTCAACATACAATTCCGCTTTATAGTGGGCATATTTGTTGTAGACACCGTCGGCCATATCATAACATTCAAAAGCTAAGCCCACCCGGCCGTTCACAGGGATAGCATCCTTTAAATAATAATTATTGTGATTCTTTTTTATAACCGAATACGATTTAGGAAGATACGATCCATTTACGGTAGACGCTCTGCCGGCAGGTATTACCATTAATGATTGAATGATGGGGGGGATATTATCCGTGACCTGGTTATAATAAAATAAAGGGTTAACAGGTCTGTCTCTGGAATCCCTGATTTCAAAATGCAGATGAGGAGATCCGATGCCGGTCTTGCCCGTGTAGCCGATTACATCGCCTTTTTTTACATGGATTTCATTCGGATAAAACTGCACCGTATAGCGTTTATTTTTAAGCTGATGTTCAAAAACTCTCCGCTCAATCAGCTTATTGAATTTTTGCAGATGCGCATAAACGGCGCGTTGACCGTCCTTCATTTGCAGATATAAGACCTTGCCGTAACCAAAAGGCGACACCCAGACCCGGTATATCGACCCGTCTTCCACGGCATAAATCGGATATCCTTCCCGGTTCCATGTTTTAATATCGATTGCGGCATGGTAATGTCCCGGGCGGTATTCACAAAAACTTGACGTTAAAGCATAGCTGGCGCTGGTAGGCCAAAGGTATTGCTGGCCGGATAAACTTATATATAAAAGAAATAAAAATAAAAGGCTTTTATTCAATAGTCTGATCATCCCTGTTTTATGATGTTACATTTTTTCGAATATAGAATCTGGCGGGTATAATTTCAAATCAGTTTCGGTAAAAACACAAATCTTCGGATAACAAACTTAACCTTTTATTTTTAGCGAATTATTGCACAGTAGCTCTTATATCAACGGCAACAGCTTTTTGCTCTTCCGGCGACCAGATAAGAGGATTAATATCCATTTCAATAATTTCCGGATGTTCGGCGAATAATATACTAAATTGCTGAATGGTATAAGCAAAGCCGTTGCGGTCGATGGCAGGATTACCTCTGAAGCCATTCAGAAGCGCCTGGGATCTTAATTCCTCAAGCATCATTTTAGCCTCATAAAAATTAACCGGGGCGACCCGGAAAGCTACATCTTTTAATATTTCAATAAAGATACCTCCAACGCCCATCATGATGACAGGTCCGAAAACCGGATCGCGTTTGCCGCCCAGTACCAGTTCCAAACCGCCCGTGAGCTGTTTTTGAGCGAGAAAGACAGGTTTGATTTTTGCCGGAAGTTTTAGTTTGGACAGGGACTTCATTTCGCTGAATGCGGTCTGCAGGAGTTCTTCATTATCGATATTGGTTCTTACCAGCCCTGCTTCGGTTTTATGAATAATTTGTTCATTGGCTATTTTAAGTACGATTTTCTGCCTGGTTTTCAGAAATTTTATCAGATCTTCGATTTTATCCGTAATCAGATAATCAACGGTTTTAATATCGTATTCTGAAGCTATTTTGCACAAATTATCCAGGGGCGCCTGGTTGTTTTCTTTTCCCGTTCCGGCGTCTAACCGGTTTTCGGTTTTAGGTGTAATAACTATGGTTTCCGAATGCCGGAAACTTAGCTGGATTTCATGGTATTTCCACATAACTGCCAATGACTTCACGGCAGATTCGGGATAATTATAAACAGGCAGTTGAAGTTCATTGAATTTTTCGATGCCGGCATCCTGATCATGTCTTGACATCAGCACCGTTAAAATGGGTTTACTGCAACTATGCACCAGGGCATCCAGGCAGGATACAATTTTATGCGGTGTGGTATTAATGGGAGGTTTGACGATTATTAAAATAACCCCGTCGACATTGTCGTCGGATAAAACGATTTCGAGTGTTTTTTCGTAAGCATCATGAGAAGCGCTGGCGATCATATCGATCGGATTATTTATCGCCGCTTCCTGAGGAAGAAAGCTTTTTAAGGCTTGCAGGCTTTTTTTGCTTAGAGAAGCCATTTCCAGACCTGAGCTTTCCACAATGTCTGAGGCCAGGATTGCAGGACCGCCGGCATTGGTAATGATAGCTATACGCGGGCCACCCGGTAAATACTGGGCTGACAACGCTCTTGCGGCATCAAACATTTCCTCCAGTGTATTCATACGGATAACGCCGCATTGTTTTAAAAATCCATCGATTATATGATCCGGACTGGCCAGCGCGCCGGTATGGGAAGACGCGGCTTTCGATCCGCTTTGAGTGCGTGCGGCTTTAACGGTTAAAATCGGTTTTTTAAATACGATTTCGCGTGCCGATTTTCTAAACTGTTCAGGATTATTGATGCTTTCCTGATAGAGTGTAATAACCTTTGTGTTGTTATCCTTTTTCACATATTCAAGCGCATCCGTATCCGATAAATCGGCTTTGTTGCCGGTACTGACGAATATTGAAAAGCCAAGATCGGTAGCCGCGGCCAATTCTATCATGGCAACGCCGAGCGCTCCGCTCTGTGATATAAATGCCACATGTCCCGGTTTTGGCAGTGTCGGAGAAAATGTGCCATTAAAGGAAATCCGCGGATCGGTGTTAAAAATACCCATGCAGTTAGGACCAAGCAGATTGAGATGATATTTATGCACCATTTCGATTAGTTTAAGTTCACGGGTTACACCCTCTTCACCGATTTCCCTGAATCCTGCACTTACAACGACTACGTTTTTTATCCCTGAACGGCCAATGTCTTCAACCGCCTGCAGCACCGCCTGAACGGGTAAAATAATAATCGCCAGATCCGGCAGGATAGGAAGGCTCTTCAAATCCGGATAGACTTTTACACCTTCTATTTCATCGGCTTTGGGATTAACCGGAAAAATTTCCCCTTTATATTTCATTTTTAACACGGACTCCAGGAATATTTTTCCCAGGGAACCTTCTTTGCGGGAAGCGCCGATAATGGCAATCGATTGCGGATTTAATATTTTATCAATACGTGACATGGACAAACCTCTTAATTACAAAATAAATCATCAGGGATTATTATTTAAGGAAAATAAGCATTCTTTTCAGACGAAACAACAAGAGAATTATGTTTTATTAAAGGATATAAAACGAAAATCCTTACTTTTAACAGGCGGGCTTTAATCAGTTTTTTCTATCCGCATAAAACCTGATCTGATCACGGTTCCCCGACTCATCAACTACTTCGAGATCGTGCCAGCCTTTGTTCAGGGTAATGCCCTTTACATGTTTTTCCCGACTGGAACCCTGAAAATGTGTATCAAGGTACCAATAGACGATCTGATTTTTTTGCTGGTGAGCTGCTCTGCAGGCTACTTTTTGCAAAACACCTCCAAAATCCCGGGGCACCCAGAGCGTGGCATTTTTTTGCGGATAAATAATTTTAAGAGGGTCGCCCTGGGCTAGTCCCGGACAGCTTTTCCGATGAGGTGGCAGTATATCTGTCGGCTGGCCGTTTAATCTTAAAAACTGCCTGATTTCCGGTGGATAAACCAGGCGGATCGTTTCCTTATGATCCGCATCCCAGCATAATGAGCACACCTGCTCCTTTTCATCTTTATCGGTAATTATCTTTTTGTGCCAGGGACATACCGGCAAAGGCAATTGATTAACCGGCGCCAGTACCATCTGCTGATCCGGGCAGTTGGGGCCGGCCCTGTAACCGGTAACGGAGCATATGGAAACCATTTCCAGATGTTCCAGCGGCTTTTTAAACCACATATCTCCGCCGGTATTGGGCAGGGAAGAGAATATTTCAAATAATATCGGTCCGGCGCAGGACGCCCCGCTTAAATTGTTATTACCCTCGCCGTTAAAATTTCCAACCCAGACGGCTATAGTCCACTGAGGACTAACGCCGATAGCCCAGCCGTCTCGTTGTCCGTAACTGGTGCCGGTTTTCCAGGCCAGAGGCTTTTGATCCTGGTATAACTGCCAGTAATATTCAGAACCGGGGCGGTTTACTTCGTTCAATATTTCGAGTGTCAGAAAGGCACTGCCGGGACTGACTAATCGTTTTGATCTTTTTTCCGGATGCTGATTTTTTAAAACATGGATGGATTCAAAGATTCCGCCGCGTCCCAACCCTCTGTATAAACCGGCCAGATCCCACAATGTTGTTTCGGCGCCGCCAATAATAATCGGCAATCCGTATTCATCTGCATTACGGAAGAGCGTCTGCAAACCCGCCTGTTGTAAAAAACCATAAAATGAATGCAGACGGTAAGTATTTAAAAGCCGGACAGCAGGAATATTGAGCGATTGAATAAGCGCCTGACGCGCAGTAACCAATCCCCGGCATTTCTGGTCGCTGTTTGAAGGAGAAAATGTGCCGTAAAAAGTCGGGATATCGCTGATCATGGTTTGAGGTAATATAATACCCTGATCCATAGAAAGCGCATAAAGGAAAGGCTTCAGAATGGAGCCGGATGAACGCGGCGCTTTTACGCCATTAACCTGACCCGAATGATCCGGATCGAAATATTCTGCCGAGCCTACATAGGCGGTTACAGCGCCGGTTTGCGTATGGACGATCAGGGTGGCGGCATTTCTTATGCCCAGATGTCTTAAATCCATTACATGCCGGTGTACTATTTTTTCCGCAGCAAGCTGATTTTTTCTGTCGATAGTCGTCTGGATGATATATTCGTTTATAGTGTTATTTTTTAATTCCTGGCATAAATGCGGAGCCGCCCAGGAAAGAGGAAAGGATGTATCGGGAACTTTTTCCAGTAAGGCTAATTGCAGAGTTTCCTGATCAAAAAAACCTTTTCTGTACAATTTATACAGCAACAGGTCTCTTTTTTGCTTAAGTGCCCGGGAATCTCCTATAGGCGATATTAATCCGGGAGCATTGGGTAAAACGGCCAAAACAGCTGCCTCAGCCCAGGAGAGCTGTTCCGGTTGTTTTCTGAAATACCGTAACGAAGCGGCTCTGCAGCCGACAATATTTCCACCGTATGGCGCATGAGCTAGATATAGATGAAGGATTTTCTCTTTGGAATATAGCAGTTCTAATTTAAAGGCCTGAAGCATTTCCAGGATTTTATTCGGATAGGTGCGGTCTTTTGCTTTCATCAGGCGCGCTGTCTGCATGGTAATGGTGCTGGCGCCGCTAATGATTTTCTTATTACTCAGATTTTGCAGAAACGCCCGGCTTATTGAAAACGGATTAATGCCCGGATGATAATAAAAATATTGATCTTCATAAGTAAGAACGGCTTTTTCTAATTTTTCCGCAACGGGCAGGTTTTCATCCGGGGGGAAATGCCACTGCTCGTTTTCATTCAGAAATGCCCGCATGATTCCGCCCTGATTATCCAGAACGACAACGCTGTAATCTTCCGGGAATAAAGGATCGGGCAGGGGAATTAACCAGATTTCCACCAGAAGAACCAGGCCAAAAACAAACAGGTAAAAAGATTTGGGATATCTTCTTACCAGTCTCTTTATTTTTTCATAAACTTCAGCTGTTTTTATCAACCGTTTCATTTTAGATTTATTCACTTTGCTGTAACTTCATGACAACAGCATTGATTATACCTGGATCATACTGATCATTTTCAACCGGATAGCGGGTTTTATAATCAGAAACAATCTTCATTTTAAATAACATTAAAATGATATACAGTTTTAGTTTGAATATATCCGCATTAAGTCCTTTTATTTAAGATCATTCCCCGGTTACTTTTACATCCTTTCCTTTTATCATGGCCTTGTAGCTCTGATTATACATGGCTTCAAGCAATGTAGGCGGCAAGAGGAAGCTTCCTTCCGTTACCGTATTTATTTTAATAATAAAATGCATTTCATTGTCATAAGGATGAATATCAAAAAACCACATTACCCGGTCGTCACGGATATCCAGATATTCCTCACGATTCAGGCGCCAGCTGCGCATCCAGTTCGGCAGCGTATTGGCCTGATTCATGCGGATATTTTCAATTTCCCATCCGGAGGGCAAAATCTGCACCAAAGCCACTTCTTCGATGGGCGCATCATAGGCGGCTGGTCTGCTAACTTTTATATGCGCCCAGAAAGTACTGCCCTGAGGCATGGAAACCGGGTTGATTTCCATACCGTCCTCATCCAAAAATTCCAAGTCAAGCTGTAAATTTTCCGCTTTTGTTTCGCCATAGTACTGGGCCGGCTTACCTGAAGATGTCAGGGTAATAAAAGCTATATTGGTTGTCGTTCTTTTGTCCAGTTCAATACGAAGCAGTTTGCCAAAACCGTTTTCCAGGCTATAGGTAAAAGGTTTATTTTCCACATTAAAAGAAACCTTTTTCCCGCCGCTAAGCGTAATTTGCCCCATCAATGTTTTTTTCTCATCGCCTTCAATGGCTTTCATATATTTGCCAAGAGCTAAAAGTCCATAACCTGTCGTCTGGGTTGAATACCATGTTTGAGCGGACAGTGCTATGGCTAATTCATCCGCTATTTTCTTTGCCTGAAGCCAGCGCTTCATACGGACCATTTGTTCCAAAATGATGGCTTTATCCCGGAGAGCCGAACCGTAGGTTCCGCCAAATTCGTTGTAATCCTTAGTTTCAGTGCCCGCCGAAGCGATAATCCTTTCCGCGGCCTGGTTGGAACCGATTAAAGAATATGAACCGGCCAGCATCCATTTTTCGGCGTTACCAAGTTTATTCAGATCGTTTTCCCGAAGAATATTCAGGGCGCCAACCGGTTCACGGCCGGCAAGAGACAGAACATACAGCCGGTATGTCTGAATCAGATAGTTCGGATCTTTTTCCCGGCTTTGTCTTTCCAGATAATCCAAAACGTTATCCAGCATGGTTTGCGGCACATGATAACCTAAATTCTTTGCTTCCGCCAAAAAGTGCGTGGCATAGATAGTGCCCCAATCGGACGCTTCAGATCCGCCCGGCCAATAGGCAAACCCGCCTCCCGGAATGATAAAACTGCGCAGGCGGTAAATGGCGTCATTGATATTCCGGCTGATATCCCTTTTTGCATCGCGTGATTTTGGAATAAACTCGCCTATGTATAACTGCGGGAAAACGGCTGAGGTGGTTTGTTCGATACAGCCGTATGGATAACGGATCAGCCACAAAATCCTTCTGTCGAAATTAAAATTCGGCCGGAAGTTAATAGAAATACTGGCTTCATTGGTGCCTTTCATTCCGATTTCCGGCACAGTAAGTTCAACGGTCTGGCCGGGCTGGATTTCTTTGTCGATGGTTTCTGTAACCGTTGGCGAAGAGGCTCTGACGAGAAGTTCCTTATCATAATCCGCCTTAGCATTTTGAGATTTAGCGAGAATCTGAATTTTACCAACGCCGACTTCGTTGAGTGTTTTTATATTAAAATAGATATCCTCATCGCCGGTTTTAGTAAACACTTTGGTAAATTTATCGGCGCCGTCGACCTGCAGCGGACCGCTTACTTTCAGACTGATTTCCACGCTGCCGATGTTATCCTTCATAGCGAACACAGTTACCGGAAGTTTAAATGATTCCATAGGACCGATTACCCTCGGCAAAGTGGGCATTACAATTAAATCGGATTTGACCGGAACCAGTTTTTCTTCGTGGCCGTATCTGTTCCGGATGGCGCTGACGGCCATTACGCGTACCGCACCGATATAATTAGGCATATTAAAATCAAAATCCGCTTTTCCATCATTATCGGTCATCACCGGGCCATGGAACATACATACAGGTTCAAAGCGTTTGGCTTTTCCCTCATCGGCCATTTGCTTTTTGCGGTAATCTTCCGCCATTCCACCGCCGATGGAAAATGTCCGGTAAATATCGCCGCGGTTCACGCCAATAACATGCGAGAATAAATCAAAGGTTTTTACGCCCAGTCTTTGTTTTTTAAAAAAAGATTGCCAGGGATCGGGCGTTTCAAAATCTGTCAGGCTGAGCAGGCCTTCATCGACCACAGCGATGGTGACCTGCGTAGGTTTTTTATCCAGGGTTTGCACCCGCACTTTAAACGGACTTTTAGGTTTTAATTCATCATCCATTATGATACTAAGCGCCTGATGTGTGGAGGCTTCCTCGACATTAAGCGGCACAACGCCGTAGAGTCTTATCGGCCGGTCGTTATCGGTCTGGGAATGCGGTTGAATGACCGCCACGGAAGCGTAGGCCGTAGGCAGCATTTCCATGGTTATGGGAATTTCTAATTTTATTTCACCGGCTTTGTCATCAGCCTGCTGCCAGTTTGATTCCAGAACCTGGTGACCTTTTTCTATGGTCAAAAGTACCGATGCGTTTTCCGGCGCCGGGAAACTGATAATCGCTTTATCTCCCGGTCTGTATTTTTCTTTATCCGTTGTGAGGGCCAGTATACCGGCGTCTTTGCCGGCGGCAGGGGCCGAACCCCATGGCGATGCCTGGATAAAGAAACCGGCCAGATGGCCGTCATCATCGGAATCCTGTACTTCAATTAAATACTCGCCTCTGGTTTCCGGTGTAAATTTCAGCATGGTTGGCGCATTGCCGGAAACAAGAGTTCCTTCCCTGATAAGTTCCGTGCTGTAATCCTTTTTGTAGCGCAGAAGGTATTGTTCACGGGAATCATATTCCCACCACCAATAACGGTTATTTTTATAAATACGGTACTTAAGCGTATGACCCGCTTCTTCCTTTCCCTGGCGGTTAAGCAGAATAACCGGTGCTTCCAGTTCCTGTCCCGTAGCGGCATACCAGTATTTTAGCCGGGGACGTTTTATGCCAACATAAAATTCGTACGGATCTATGGCCGCTTTCATACCGCTCTGAGTATAACGACCGCCCTGATCAAATACTTTGGCATTAATATCGGCGCTTATGGCACCTGGCACGCCCGAAAAATCAGGTAACTGCCAGCGTATGGACGCCTTTCCCTCAGCATTAAGGTTACCGTTAAAAACCACATGCGAAACCGGTTCAAACTGGGCTGTCTGATTATCAAATATAAAATCCGAATATTTTTTAAACGGCTTGCGGGCGGAATTTAATTGCACGTAGATTTCGGCTTCTAAATCGGACGCAGGGTTTCCGAATAAATATTTGGCTATGATTTCAAAGGCCAGCACCTTTTTATCCGGACCAATTTCCATTTCCGATGGTTCGAAAGACAGCTTAAGTCTTTCCGGAACGACGGTTTCTATTTTCAGTAAATGATGAAATGTCTGTGCGCCGGCTTTGATAATTGCCCGGTAATTACCGGTTAAGTCCGATTCCTCCGTTTTAAACGGAAAATTATAGAAGCCGTCCTGCGCTTCTTTAACAACGGCTTCATGAACCGTTTGCTGTTTTGGATTAATAATTTTTATTGAAACCGGATGATTATCTGGAAAAGTGTTGTTCTCGTTGCGGATGATTGCGGAAATATTAACCGGATCTCCGGGCCGGTATACGCCTCTTTCTGTATAGATAAAAGCCTGCACGCCTTTAATACCGGCTTCCACGCCATGGGTATCGAAAGTGGAAAGATTCCAGCTCATCTCCGATGGTTTTATGACGCTTCTCTGGCCGGATTTTTCCGCTAAAACATAAAATACCTGATCTTTGATATTTCTAAATTCCGCCATGCCCTGGCCGTCCGTTACGGCTTCGGCGATAACCTGGTTTTGGTAAGTCATCAGACTGATTTTAACCCCGCTCATCGGTTTGGAAGATAAAAGGTCGGTGGCATAAATATGCCGCGTCTGTCCCGCCTGTTTATAAACAAGACCGATATCGGTAATGACTATTGGCTTGTATATTTTGCCGTGGGCATAGATATAACCATAAGATGCGGGATCATCATAATAACTGTTACCCCTGTTGCGGCGGTATTGCAGATTTTTATCGGATATATCATAAAGCATATCATCTTTATTAAAATTCAGGCTGATAAGATAAAGCCCCTTTTCTTCGGTTTTAATTAACTTTTGTAAATCCAGTTCGTGTTGCAGCCAGCGGTTGCGTTCTGTTCCTATGCCCAGCGTATCGCGGAATACGGAAACGCCGACCCGGTCGATATTATATGTAAATTCATCGCGGCGTGTTTTTGAACCGTCTATTTGTTCCATCTGCAGAAATTGTCCCAGATTCGATTCAAAAACTTTCATGACATTAAGATATACTTTTTTCACGTTAACCGTCTGAAACATAACCTTCTTTTTATTGGATGTCGTAAGAAAAACACCGTCATTGGAAAAGCGTATTTCCGGGAGCATGTCTTCAAAAGCCACCTGTTCGGAAAAAGCGGTTTTTAACGCGGTGGCCCAGCGGCTGCGTAATCCTTTTTCCACGATCAGTTTATATTCGGCGCCATGCTCAAAATCGCCGCGGACCACAACTTGTTTATCCAGTGTTTTCAAATCTAATTTCAAATAGGGTTCCGTGCGGATAAAACCGCTGATATCCTGGCCTTCTGCGAGCCTGTCGGAGAATTCAACGCGAATCAGCGGTTCAGTGCTCTCTGCCTCAACAATAATATCCACCACCTTAAAATCGCTTATGGCCGGAAGTATAAAAGTATGTTCAAAATCATTTGATATTTCCAGGTCCTCTTTTTCCACCGTCAGAACCAGTTTTTGATCTGATTCGGTTCTTGTTATTGCCTCGGAAACAAACCGGAAGCGGATATTTTTTTCAGCTTCTGTCCATTTCAGGACAATCGTTTTGCGGTTTAGTTTCAGCTCTGCCGCATTTTTCAGCAATTCCAGGTTTGTATTTTCTGAAAAGGAAAGATGGCCTTCTAATTTTACCAGTTTCGGATCGTCTTTTTTAAGCAAAACGAAATCGCCTTCAAGCGCATTAACTTCGCGGCCGGCAACGGTGAAGTTGAATTTAAGAAGTTCAAGATTTTTTTCGGCATATTTCGGAAACAGAACATTCAGGTCAAGCCGGCCTTCATAATTCTGTTTGAATGGCAGTCTCTGGTTTGGCTTAAACACCAGCGTCCTTCTGTCTCTCCAGCTTGTAATGCCTTCAACAGCGGGTTTAACCGAAAAAACTTCTTTTTTCAGCGGCAGTTCGGTCTGCTCCTCTTCGACCATGTTTGCAACGAAAAAAACCTCTATTTCTCCGTCGGAATTCATTATACCCGAAGTTACGCCGGTAACCATTTTGGCTGTTTCCAGGGCGTAGGTAATCTCTCCGTCAGATGCCGTTTCTCCACAGCCGGTAATTAAAAATGAAGATATCAACAGACAAAAAACAAAAACACCCCTTAAAAGCACATTCATCCATTTCATAGTAATACCTCATTAGATTTTTTGTTATAATAACAGGAAGGAAAACGGAAATAATATATTGAATTCAATCAATCAAAGCTATACCAATTTTTACCTTAAATTCTTTTATTAACGAGACTCATATTGAATTGACGGACTTGTTTGGATAAATTCATTCTGAATTTAAAAATAATTATCATTCGGGAACGATATGGACAACTATCTTGATACAGCAGTGAGAGCGGTGGAAACCGCATGCGGCGTCTGCCGGAAAATTCAGAGCCAATTGGTGCATGACGATACGCTTATAAAAAAGGATCGCAGTCCCGTGACCATTGCCGATTATGCGTCACAGGCCATGATATGTAAAATCTTAAACGGGCATTTTCCCCATATTCCAATAGTGGGCGAAGAGGAAAGCAGCAGTTTTGAAGACCCTAAAAATGCAAACATGCTCGACAAAATATCTTCTTTTCTTCCGGACTGGACAAAAACGGAAATTATTAAAAGTATTGATCTTGGCAACGGCGCAGCGCAGGATTTATTCTGGACGCTGGATCCCATTGACGGCACAAAGGGTTTTCTGCGCAATCAACAATATGCCGTAGCTTTGGCGCTCATTGAAAACGGACAGATAATTTTAGGCGTTTTAGGCTGCCCGAACCTGCATTTAAACGGCGGTGCAGACGGTAGTATTTTTTATGCTTCCCGAAAGGCCGGTGCATTTGCCAAAGCATTTGGAAATGTAAAAAATTATCAACTTAAGGTATCGCAAAATTCCGGAAACGATGAAATCCGTTTTTTGGAAAGCGTTGAATCCGCTCATTCCGATTATGAACGGCAAAGTAAGGTAATGCAAAATTTTGGCGATAATTATAAAGCCGTTCAATATGACAGCCAGGTAAAATATGCAGTCCTGGCACAGGGCGCTGCGGATGTATATTTACGTCTGCCAAATCCGGCTACTCCTGATTATCGGGAAAAAATATGGGATCATGCCGCGGGTGTGGCTATAATTACAGAAGCGGGCGGTACTGCAACGGACATGTATGGCAGAGCATTAGACTTTTCTGCCGGGAAAAAACTGTCTAATAATACAGGCGTTGTTGTTTCCAACGGCAGAATACATGACAGAATAATTAATTTATTAAGCGCATAATAAAGATCAGGAGAATTGATGATGAAAAATTTTTACAGCATTATCTTGATTATTGTGATTTTTACCGCAGGTTTGGTTTTCGGTCAGAAAAAACCATCCTGGGTGGATAACCGCCCGGTAAATCCATTGTATTATATCGGTATCGGTTCAGCACAAAAAGATCCTGCACTGGGCGATTTCAGGAAAATTGCCAAAGATGAAGCGCTGCGTGACCTGGCTTCGGAAATTACGGTCAATATTTCCAGCGAATTTATTCATACCATTGTCGAACAATCCGGTATGGTGGAAGAAGATGTGCGCAAACAGGTGCGTTCTTCAACTGAAGCCAGTCTTGAAGGGTATGAACTGGTGGATAACTGGGAAGGCGAAACGGAATACTGGGTCTATTACCGCCTGGATAAAGACGCTTATAAAACGGCTAAGGAGCAGAAACTCAATAAAGCAACCGGTCTGTCCCTCGATCTGTTCAGCAAAGGTAAACAAAGTGAAAAAGCCGGCGATATCGCCAATGCGCTGATTTTTTATATTCAAGCCTTAAATCCTATTCAGGATTACCTGGGAGAACCTCTGCAGGTGGATTTTGAAGGCAGCCGTATTTATCTGATGAATACCATATATACATCGGTTCAGAGTTTATTATCCAATATAGAATTAACCAATGAAAGCGGAAAGGTGGAAGGTAAATCCGGCCAAAGCCTGAAAATGCCATTGGTTGTTGCGGCAAATTATAAAGTCGGCGCCACGCCTGTTCCGGTTAAAAATCTGCCTTTGCATTTTGAATTCATAAAAGGTGAAGGCAAACTCCTTTCCAAACTGAATACGG
>RQOG01000033.1 GCA_003854985.1 Calditrichota bacterium | reverse complement strand
TACCGGTCTTGGATTAGCTATTGTCAAGAATATTGTTGAGCAGCATAAAGGCACTATAAAAGTCGATTCCGAACCCGGTAAAGGCACTACCTTTAAGATTAGGTTTAAAAAAGTCTGATTTACAGAAGGATTATTTTGGGTAAACTGGCTTATTTATATCATCCGGTATTCGAATTACATCATCCCGGGCCCGCTCATCCGGAACGTCCTGAAAGAGTGAAGGTGATTCATGATTTTCTTACCAGTCACAATTTTTTTAACAAAATCGAACTGGTTAAACCGGATAAAATTGCACAGGAAGTTTTAGAATTAGTCCATACACGGCAGTATATTGATTTTTTATATTCAAAACAGGGCGTGGAATATGCAATGCTCGACGAAGGCGATACCGTGATCAACCAGTATTCAATCGATGCCGCTCTGATTGCTGCCGGCGCCGCCGTTAAAGCGGTTGATCTGATCAGTAACAACGGCTTTGATAAGATTTTCGCAGCTGTGCGTCCGCCCGGACATCATGCCGAAGCCGGTAAGGCTATGGGATTTTGTTTGATTAACAATATCGCCGTTGCCGCCGCTTATGCTCTGCAGACAGGATTATATCACAATATTTTAATTATCGACTGGGATGTGCATCATGGCAACGGAACCCAAAATACCTTTTATGAAAATCCCCATGTATTTTATTTTAGCATGCACCGCTTCCCGTTTTATCCCGGCACAGGCCGCAGAGACGAAACCGGCAGAGGAAAGGGTAAGGGATATACCTTAAATATCCCAATGGCTGGAGGAACAGGTGATAATTTGTATATTGAACAGCTTGAAAAAGCGCTCATGAAAATAGAACAAAAGATAAAACCGGATCTTATTTTGATCTCATCGGGTTTTGACGCTCATGAAAAGGACCCGCTGGGAGGAATGCTGGTCACGGACAATGGCTATTATAAGATGACGGAGTTAACGGCAAAATTCGCTCAGAAACATTGCAGCGGGCGGATTATTTCTTTTTTAGAAGGAGGTTATAACCTGCAGGCCCTGGCCGCTGGTGTTTATCAGCATCTTTCCTGTTTGTTAAAACATTAAACCATGAAAATGATATGTCTATTAAAATATACAGAGAGAAATTATGTCAAAATCAATTTACCATTTATTCTGCCAGCTGATATTAACAGCGCTTATTATCGCCGGCTGTAGTCAGGAAATTAAAATGAATGAAGATTTAAAAGACCTGGAAGAACAGAGAGAACAAATGGTTCAAAGACAGATTACGGCCAGAGGGGTAAAAGACCCGGAAGTAATTAAAGTGATGCGCCGGGTGCCAAGGCATCTTTTTGTTCCTGAAGATCAGGTTAAATATGCTTACCGTGATGAGCCCAGACCGATTGGCGAAGGACAAACCATCAGCCAGCCTTATATCGTGGCGTTTATGACGGAACAACTTGAATTAAAACCAGGCGACCGGGTGCTGGAAATAGGGACGGGATCAGGTTATCAATCAGCTGTTCTGGCCTGCCTTGTAGATTCCGTTTTTACCATTGAGATTATTCCTGAACTGGCGGAAAGAGCCCAAAAGCTGTTAGCCGATCTGAATTATGATAATGTGGTTGTTAAAGAAGGAGATGGGTATATCGGCTGGGAAGAAAAAGGTCCTTTTGACGCCATTATTGTCACAGCCGCTCCGCCCAGAATCCCGCCGCCTCTCCTGGAACAGCTTAAAATTGGCGGTAGAATGGTTTTACCCGTTGGCGAGTATTTTCAGGAACTGGTTGTTGTCAGTAAAAATCAGACAGGATTGGAAATGAAAAATGTTCTTCCGGTTCGATTTGTACCGATGACCGGTGAAGTCCGGAAATAATTTAACTATTCTTACGGAAAGCTGCTTTCTTCCCGGTATGAAAGACTGGCTTTAGATTAGCTCAAACTGAAAATAAGATAAAAGTATTTTGTATTCAGCCAATTGTTTAATAATTTCCATTTTCGGTTGAACTTATATTTATCGGGATTAGTAAAAAGGAATTATATTCCGGTATATAAAAATTACTAAATGATGCAGGATTTATCGTTCGGAGGAATTATTGACATATAAAGAGCTTATTAATCACTCTGTTAAGATTATTAATGGAAAAATGAAATTAGACCCTCTTAGCCGTCTTTATGGTTCGCCTCATTTTAAAATAAAAAAAGAAAAGCTCAATGTTGAAGAATTATACGATATTCAGGACCGCCTTTTGGAAGCCGGTATTTACTCTAATCTCGAAAAGAGTAAACGTAACTATTATTTAAAGGTCATTCGCGGCCATAATCCGAATCCAAAGAAAAAAATGATAACGCATATATTTTTGTTTTTACTTACGATTTTTACCACCGCTCTTACCGGCGCGATGCTGACGCACGGCCCAATAAGCTCCATGCGGGATATTGTTTACGGATTGCCTTATTCATTTGCTCTATTATCCATTTTACTGACTCACGAAATGGGGCACTACTTCGCATCCCGTTACTATAAAGTTGAAGTAACACTGCCGTATTTTATACCGATTTTTTTACCAACATTTCATCCCGGCACATTAGGCGCCTTTATAAAAATGAAATCGGCGATTCCAAATAAAAAAGCCTTATTTGATATCGGCGTAGCCGGGCCGTTTGCCGGAATTATTGTCAGCATTATTTTCCTGATCGCCGGTTTTGCCCAGCTGCCGGATACAGAGGGGATTTACGCTCATATTGAAACCATCCATCCTTTGGATAATCCCGACGGTATTAATCTTTATCTGGGTTCCAACATTTTATATGACTTGCTTGCTTCTCTATTTGACGGCCACAGGCTACCCATGAATGAAGTTTATCATTTTCCGTATATTTTAGCCGGCTGGTTCGGACTACTGGTTACCGCTCTTAATTTAATGCCCATCGGTCAGTTGGACGGCGGTCATATTACCTATGCCCTGTTCGGCGACAAAGCCCGTAAGGTAGCCATAATCGCTTTTGGTTTATTGATCCTGCTGAATCTGTACGTCATTGCAGAATTCAATTCTTATGTATGGGTTTTATGGCCGATTTTAATTTTATTTTTTATCCGGTTCCGTCATCCACCGACTATGAATAATAAAATAGAAATAGGTGTAACAAGAAAAATTTTAGGCTGGGTGGCATATTTTATTTTTATCATATGCTTTTCACCATTACCGGTTTATATAATTTTTTAAATAACTATGATTTATCTGTTAATCGTTGTACTTATACTGGTTTTTATTTATCTGTTTCTGATTTATATCAGGAAGACTATGTGGGATGCTGTTCACCGGAATCTTCTTGATTTGGAGGACCATGTTGACGGCAAAGTCTTCCGCCGCAGTTTTGCCGCCCGGCCGGTTTTTCATGGCAAAATAAACGGCAATGAATTAACTATAAATTTCAGCACCGATAAAATTGACAAACAAAGATATACATACATTGATATATCGCTTTCGGGCGCTTCCAAATTCAACTGTACACTGACCAGTCATTCCTGGTTAAAAAAGCAAAACGCCGGTGAAATCAATGATTATATTTCCGTCCGGAATACGGAAAATGTTGAATATTTACTGAGACCTGCATCTGATCCGGGCGTAAAGAAACTGAGTAAAAAAACGGCATTGGTTCAACTGCTTGACGATTTCCAGGGCCTGGCCTATTTATTTATCGGGAAAACAGGTATCCTGTGTGAATTAGAAACCACAGCGGTCGTTAAAGCCACGGAAGTGGAAACACTAAAAAAGCGCCTCCTGCTTTTAGACCAGCTTGCGGGGGCAACAGGATGACGGAGATCCCAAAAGATTTTAAATCGGGTTACGCCGCTATTATCGGTTTACCCAATGCCGGAAAATCCACGTTGATGAATGCCCTGCTGGATATCAGGTTATCGATTACATCACCGAAACCGCAGACCACCAGGCGGAGGGTTCTGGGTATTTTAGACAAACCATCGTACCAGATTGTTTTTCTTGATACCCCGGGTATTCTGGAGCCTAAATATCTTTTACAAAACAGGATGATGGGTCAGGTTCATCAATCGGTTAAAGATGCCGATTCTCTTGTCTTTATCATAGATGCTTTAGCCAAAACGCATCCTGTGGGCGTTGATTTGAAAAAAGTGAATCCGGCCGGTAAACCAATGATTTTGGCGATAAATAAAATAGACCGGATACCTAAACCGGATATTTTGCTCATCATCGATCAATACCGGAAATATTATCCTTTTCAGGCCATGGTACCGATTTCCGCTCTGAAGAAAGACGGTTTGGATGCTCTGGAGCATGAACTGGTGAGAACACTGCCTTTAGGTCTGCCTTATTATCCACCCGGTTCTGTTACCGATCACCCAGAGCGATTTTTTGCGGCTGAAATTATCAGGGAAAAAATTTTCGGGCAGTTTTTTGATGAAGTTCCTTATTCTACGGAAGTAACCATTGAGCAGTTTATTGAAAGACCGGGTAAAAAAGATTATATATCGGCTTCTATTTATGTGGAGCGAACATCGCAAAAGGGTATTTTAATCGGTAAAAAAGGTGAAGCCTTAAAACAAATTGGTCAACAGGCACGCCAGGATATAGAAGCTTTACTGGATCGCCCGGTTTATTTGGATCTGAAAGTCAAGGTCAGTGAGAAATGGCGACGGGATGAAATTAAACTGAAGCGTCTTGGGTATTAAGTAAAGTTGTTTTTATTAATGTTCCATAAATATCGTAAGTATGATTTTACCGGAAAGAACATAAATGATTAAAGCCATTATTGTCGATGACGAACCTTTGGCCAGACAATCCGTTATTCTGGCGCTGAACGATATCGGCGGCGTTCAGATAATCGCCGAATGCGAAAACGGCTTTGAAGCGGGTAAAACAATCCGCGAGTTTAAACCGGACCTGGTTTTTCTCGATATTCAAATGCCAAAGCTTTCCGGTTTTGACGTTATCGAACTGATGGGACAGGAAATGCCCCCGGTTATTTTTATCACCGCTTACGATGAATTTGCCGTAAAAGCTTTCGACGCTAACGCCGTGGATTACCTGTTAAAACCTGTGAATCCCACCCGTCTGCAGCAGGCTTTGGACAAAATTTCAGCCAAACCTTCGGCATCGTTAAAAAAAATAGACAACCTGATGAAAAGCAGAGGTGAATCAGGGAAGTCTTTAGAAAGGCTGTTGATACGCGACGGAGCGGAGGTACATATCCTCAATGTTAATGATATTGTCTTTATCCAGGCACATGGAGATTATATAAAGATTCATACCAGGGAGCGGTATTTTATTAAAATGGAACGGATTAGTAATCTGCATCAGCGCCTGCCCGGCAATATTTTCAAACGCGTGCACCGCTCTTATCTGATTAATATCAACTGCCTGAAAAAAATTGAGCCCTATTCCAAAGATGACAAACTGGCGATTTTAAGTACCGGGCAGCAGATTCCGATAAGCCGGACCGGCTACCAGGAAATCAGGAAGATTTTATAAAGGTAAACGATGGCTCAGTATGCGGCATTTTTTGATCTGGATGATACGGTGTTCAGCATTAACAGCGGTAAGCTGATGGCGCGTTATGCCGCTCAAAACGGACTGCTGAAGAAAAAACACATTGTTCAAACTTATCTCCTGGGGCTTGGTTTTATACTTAATATTTTATCGGAAAAATTCGTTATGGAACGGATTGCCGGTTTTTTAAAAGGTCTGGATGAAAGTAAAATAATACGGTTTTCCGAAGAGATTTTTGACAAATTCATCAAAGATTCAATACGGGAAAAAGCCGTATCGGAAATTGAGCGGCACAGAAAGTCGGGCGGCACAACGGTTATTCTCTCCGCCTCCACGCCGTATATCTGCAGCCAGGTTAAACGGTATTTAAACATGGATGATATGATATGTTCGGAACTGGAAGTGATTGATGGAAAACTATCCGGCAGCCCGATTGCGGAATATTGTTATGACCAGGAAAAAGCCCGGCGAATCCGTGCATACTGTCTTGAACATGGTTTTAATCCTAAAGAAGCCTGGTATTATGGCGACGCCGTATCGGACCGGCCCGCCCTGGAAACAGTCGGCCATCCGGTATGCGTTTCCCCCGGAAGAAAAATGGCCCGGCTGGCGAAAAAAAATAACTGGGAAATTGTATATTGGTAAGAATAACGGCCATTTAAGGAAGGAAGAATGTTTTGAAAGAAAACGCCGGTGTAAGCTCAAGTAAAATCAAATTTTGCGATATGCGCTGTGAATACGCCGAATTCCCCAGGGAACAGGCTGTCGATGGCAGCGGGACCTGCCGCACATTTTTAGCTTTGTGGTGTACGAAGTTGAACAAATATGTTACTAAAAACGCGCCCTGCGAGGCGCTCTTTGGCGCCCGGCGGCCGAAGACAAAATTTTAACGCCGATTAGTCATAGTATTGAAATAATTGATTACCGGAGTACAAATAAAAAAGGCGGTGAAATCACCGCCTTTAATAAAACCTGAAGCTTACTTGTTTTCACCAAAATGAAGAGTTGCGCCAATAGTTACACGATACTGTGTTTCTTCTAAATTTACACCAGAATATCCAGCATAGTCTTTAGTTTCTGATGATTCAATTTCAAAAGCGCCGTCAAATAGTAATTGTCCCATGATCAAACCTGCACCAAGAGTAATAACATTATTCACTAATTGATCTGAGCTGTTATCACCGTATACTTCAGTAGAGCCAGCTATAGGATTTGTATAGAAACCAGCCCGTAAAGGGATAATTAAATCACCGCTCATTAATAAATATTCAAGCCCTACATGGATAGAACTGACATCATATAAATCCTTTTGTTCATCTGTATACATAGTAGGATCATCAAAATTTTCTGATCTTGACCAATCACGATTTTGATAATCAAAAGCAATAAGCAGATTATCCGTTGCGCGGAATCCTAAACCAAGGCTAAAGAAAAAAGGTACTTTCATTTCATATTCTTCACCAGATGCATCATTTTCTGAAGTCACAGTATGGGGAAGAGTTAAATTTGCCCCAATGGAGAACATTGGACTTGGTTTTACTAATGCACTTAAATCGATTCCTAATCCTGTGTAGCTCTCTTCATCATCAGCATTATCACCCCATTTAGCGCTACCGGTATAAATATTTATTGCTGTTCCAAAAGAAAACATTTCGTTAAGCTGAAAACCTAATGCGGGTGAAATTGTTCTCACGCCGCCTTCGGATTTGTAAATATCTTCTGTTGTACCCATATATGTCATCGTCAATTCATTATTAAAATCAATTAATGTCCTGTAAGAGATACCTCCAACAATATTATACTTTCCAACAGCAAAGGGCATTATAAAACTCAAAAAATTAAGCTGGAATTTTGATTTGTAATCTAAAGTTGGAGCATCACCTTCTATACCAGTAATTTCAGCAGAACCAAAACCGAATCGTGTAATAACAGTGGCTTCCATTGAATATAATTGTGTTAAACCAGCGGCGTTCCATGATATGGCCGTAGCGTCATCGGCAACGCCGGTAAAGGCATTTCCCATACCGGCTGCCCGTGCGCCGGCGCCTGTAAAATTATACTGCGCCTGCAATGGCACTATCATTAAGGCCATTAGCAGAGTTAAAAAAATTACGGTGTAAATCTTACGCATACTACCTCCCAAAGGTTAGTTGGTTGTTTGTTTATTTTGTAAGGAATTTATCGCCTACCATCAGCGCCTGGCCCGGCTCTACTCTGATAATTCTCGCGGAGGAATATTTATCAAAGGGATCGGTTACCTGCACTTCACCGAGAATGGTGGTTTCCACGCCGAGCACTTCGCCCGTTACCGGGTGTTTTATCTCGTTGCCTTCCCGGTAAATCGTGCATTTAATGCCTTTTTTTATTCCGCCATGACTGCCCACGTCGATCATCAGCGTACCGCCGTCTACACGGATCACACCGCCCTGTACCAACGGCAGGCTGGATACAAATTTCTTGGCCAGGTATTCCACGGTGGTTTTAACGCTTACCTGATCGGATTTTGCCGAATACGCGTCGTGAGCCACAATAATCATGGCAGTTTCGGTATCAATGGCCCGCGAATCAAGACTGATGGAACCTGAAGCCGTAGCGGCCACGCTGCCCAGCACAATGGCGTCCACGCCTAATCCGCGTCCCAATTCGGCGGCCGTGGAAGCGTCAATTAACCCGCTGGCGCCGAGTTTTTGCTCTGCCAGCACCCGTTCCAGCTGAGAACGCTCAATTACTTTAAACCGGCCTTCGTTAAATAACGCGGTAATCATCTTATCCAGAACAATTTCGCCTAAGTCGCCGCTGGCGCCTTTATTTTCAAAAGGTAGAACGGCCACGCTCATCCGTTCGCCAACCAGTTTAACCTGCGAAGGTTTGGCTACCGGCTGAATATCCGGCACGGCGCTGACGATGGCCGGTGGATTTTCCATATCCGCCTGCGCCTTTGTTTTTTTAGGTTCCATGGCAATCGGAGGACCGACGCCGCTGGAGGTTTTGCTCAGGTATTCACTGGCCCGGGAAGAATACTCCTGGTCCATGGAACGCTGCAGGTAACGCCTTGCTTCGGCATTGTTGCCAAGATGGTAATGGGCAATGCCAATTTCCCGGTTGGGAAAATACTCGATATAATGCATACCGTACGTTCTTATTTTTTCACTATCCGTGCTCTTTTGCGCCAGAGCCGCTTCAAATTTTTCAATGGCCACGCGATAGTCTCCGCTCTCCATGGCTTTCACACCTTCATCATATAAACGAAACCATTCGTCCGCGGCCGTTGACAGGTTAACAATCAGAAGCAGGATAAACAGGGATAAAAATTTTTGTATCATCTTCACTCCTTGTAATAACTCTCCATATAATAATTTGTCAATCGGAAGATTTCGACTATAAGTTAAATAAAATAATGTCAATATGAAAAAAAATATACATAAATTTGTGATTTTGCCAATAATTCAACTTTATTAATTTCCGTGCTAAACTATAAGCGGTTATTAACCGATAATATTTTTAATTACAATTATATCCATAAACGGCAGGAGTATATAATGACAGAGAATACGGTAGACCTGAAAAAATTAATCTTGCTGATCAATGCAAATAAAGAAATAAATGCAAATCTCAACCTGGATGAAGGTTGTACTTTTGAGGCCGAAGATCATAAACCGTTGATTAAGGTAATTAATTATTTTATAAACTATATGGAAACGATCAGTTCCATGCCTATGGAAGTTTCCCTGGAACTGCGCGGCGATCAGTATGTGCTGATTTTTCTTTCCTATACGGATAAATCCGATCTGCCGCCTCTCAGCGATAAACTAAGCGATGCCCTGTCCATGTATAAAGCCAAATATGTAGCCGTTCATGAAAAAGGAAAATATTACCAGATAAAGGTTACCTTTCAAAAATAAACTTTAATCCAATGGAAACCGGAGTTTGTATAGTTTATTTTTACTATCACTGACCATATATATGATTTCATTTCTATAATCAATCGCCACTCCTTCAGGCTTTGGAACATCCAATTCAAAATAATTTAAAACGCCATAATCGGGATGCCATTTTAACAGCAGTCTGCTTTCGTCGCTCAAAACCCAAAGGGTATCCTGTCCTTCCGGACAAAATAAACCGGAAACATCCTCCGCCATGGGCGGTGTATATTGCGCTTTAACTCCAAAGTTCATATCAAGCCTGATAATTAATACCGGTTCTTTTTCATTGGCTATCCAGAAATTATTATAGCTATCGCGGCAAATGCCTTCAAATCCATTCTCATCAGACCAGCTGCCGCTGATTTCATACCTGTTTATGAATTGTCCAAGCGTATCTAATTCCACAAGTTCACGATCATTTTCTTCAACTAACCATAAACGTCCGGATATTTTGTCAAACCATACCCCTTCCAGGTCTTTGCCCTGAAAATCAAGAACGGTTATGATATCTCCGATTAAATTGGTTTTATAAACCCGGTTATCCGGCGGATCGCTGACTATCCATAAGCATTGACCGGAGCTTCCCAAAGACAGCCCGGAAGGCTCGGGAATATCGAGATCATAGGAATTCATCAGTAACAATTGATGTATATTGTTATCCACCGGTTGGCTTGAACACGACCATGAAAGAATAAAAAGGTATAGAATAAAAAAAAGTTTGTTAAAAAAACTCTTCATCGAAAAACAGATTGACATGCTGGATGCCTTCGATATTTTTCAGTTCATTTATAAACCTGGAACTGTCTTTAGGATTTTTCAGGCTGACATAATAGGATAATTCCAGATCGCCGTTCTCGCCGATCGATTTAGCATTAACGATTCGCGACCGTTTACAATATTTCTCAATAACATCGGAATAAATCGATTCATCAGCTTTACTACCTGACTGAACGTTAAATTGTAATAGATATTCTTTGCGCGATTGAGCAATCAGATTTGATTTGGATAAAAGAACCGAAACGCCTCCGATTAAAACCGTGCCGGTGATTGCCGCAAAGTGTAACCCGACTCCCGCGGCCATACCTGCTGCCAGCGAGAAAAAAATATACAGAATATCCTGCGTTTCCTTCACGGCGGTACGAAACCTTATAATGGACATAGCGCCAACAAGCCCAAAAGCCCTGGCCAGGTTATTGCCAATTACCATAATTACCAGAGCTGTAATCATGGAAAGCAGAGTCATGGCATTAACAAAGGTATTCATATAACCCGGACCATGATAGGTGATTTTATAAAAAAAAGAAATTAACATTCCGCATAAAAAGGCGACCAGCAGATTCCGAACGATCTCCGTGATTGTGATTGATATTTGAAATATTTGTCCGATATCCTGTAACATGATATTTTGCCTGTTTTTAATATGATTCGCTATGCCAGAACTGATCTGTGAATGCAATGGTCGATCTTCTTTTTATGGCATGCAATGACCGCTGCGCATCAAGACATATAGTATATTTTGATAAAGCCTGCCTTGATAGATGAAATTGTTTCAATATCTCTCTCAGCCAATCCGGATACCCGTGATGAAATTTAATTTCAAGTGTGGAAAATCCCTTTTGGGCAAACTGGAGTTTTTCATCTTCAAATAAATCCGATAGTGCCGGAAAGGCCAGGTATCTCAAATTCTTATCGATTGTTATTCTAAGCCCGGAATTAAACTTGCTAAAATAAGCCTCGCGATCATAGGCTACTAAAACAGTAGGCCGTAAATTGTTTTTAAAAACATGGTGCAGAAAGCGTCTTGCATCTTCTTTAGCCGTTTCGGGATCAGGCTTAGGAACGATTAATTCGCCTGTTTTGCCTGTCTGAAATAACTCAGGCAAATGAATATAACGTATCCCGGCTCTGTTTTTGGATATATAGTTTTCATATTTACGTTTAATTTCCAAAAATACAAGGTCCTGTCCGTTAAGTGTATCATATCCGCGGATTCTGATTTTTTTTCTTATTTTAATGCCGTCGATTTTTTCATGATAGTACCGGAGCCTGGATGTATCAAAATAAATACTTCTAACCGTGTATTGCTTATCAGCAGAACGTTCCGCATATACATCATAAAATAAGAACGGCATTAAGGCCTGCCGCAGGGAATCGATTTTTTTGTTATTCAATAAAAATTTATATTCTAATCGTTCCATCATCAGTTCCAGAAAAAAATATCTTTTATGATATTATAGACATATTCTCTCAATAATACCTGATTACAGGTGATTTCACCTTTCATGATCAATCCCGGCAATAAAGCCTGATGAGCATCCTCAATTACAGCCGTAGCATAGATTACCTGCCTGCCCTGAAATACCCGGATAATTTTATCAATCATTATAATTCTGCCTTCCACAGGATCGGGAGTATTTAAGGGAGACAAAATTAATTTCGCTCCATTTTTAATCCTGGGTAAATCTTCATAAATAACGGGCAAAACCGCTATAAATGAATCCGAACTGCGGATATGCGCTAAAGTATCCGTTGAAAAATTCATATTTAACTCGCCTGATAGCGGCGCCGTGAGATGATACCGGTCGCGCCGCGTTTTGAATACATTGATTTCCTTTTCCAGTGCATTTATTTGTGAACGGATATAATTAAGCAATTCTTCTTTTTCCCCGGTGGAGACCGCTTCTACCTGGGCTTTGGCAATCTGAGCATTCGATTTAAACAATTCGTATTTTGTAAGTTCATTATCATATTGCTCGCGGGAAATCAAATTGTTTTCGAATAATGTTTTTTGCCGTTCCAATATGGATTTTTGTAATTCGGCCTGCTTTTCAGCCGCCAGTAATTCCTGCCTGGCCGCCTGGATTAAAGCATTTTTTTCACCGGTCAGGCTCATTAAAAGCGAAGCTTTCTGGGCAGATAAACTGCCTTCGAGTCTTGCCAATTCCCGTTCAATCTCATTTGAATAAATAAATCCGACCGTATCATTTTTATTAATAAACGAGCCGGGCTGTAACTGAGGATTTAATCTAAACTGGACTGCGTCTCCGCGTTCAAAAATATTCAGAGTATAATTCTCCGTTTTAGCCAGTCTGTGATTTTTTAACACAGATAAAAGTCGCCCATCCTGACCTTTGGATATTATCCATTCCTTTTCCGGAATAATTCTGGCGATCGTCTTAACGGTCTGAGGAACGTAAACAGGCAGTATTAAAACCAGCATTATGATTAAAACAAGTAAAAATACCGATATTCTTCCTGAATGAGTCTTCCATATTTGTTTCATTTTATTAATAAACTTCTATGTTTAATCTTTATTTCGCTATCTTCTGTACGATAATAACTCGAAAAAACAATTATCATTTTAATGGTTATTGTACTTATAAAAGTTTCTATTTTTTTCAAGTAACAAAATTTGAATTTACAATTTTTATTTACTTTTGCAAAACTACATTACTTTACCATTCTTTGTAAGGATGTTCAGCCAGATAAGCATTATAGTATCTTGAATCTTTAGTCACTTCTTCTCCGACCCATGCAGGTAACTCGATTGGCTGATCCTCCGCTTTTAACTCAATTTCAGCAATTACCAGGCCCTCGTTAAGACCAAGGAATTCATCAATTTCCCATTTTAATTCTTTTTGTTGAATTATATACCGGTTTTTTTCAATTATGCTACCCCGGCAGGCTTCTTTTAAAAGTATTTCCGCATCCCGGACGGGGATTTCATATTCAAATTCCAGCCGTGACAGATCGGATATTCTGCTTTTTATGGTTAAAAATGCCTGTTCTCCGGATGTCCTTATCCGGACATTCCGGCCTTTTTCTGAAAAAATATAGCCCTGGCGATAATGAACCGGTTTCACCGATTTTTTCCAGTCCGCATTTTTTACTAGGAATTTTCGCTCGATTTCCATTGGCATATCATTATCCATTTCGATTATCTGCACCACACTTTTTTAATACATTCAAATAGAAATTGATTCCCTTTCAAGCATTTATTAATAATCCTAAACATTAGATCGATTAATATTCCCTTCTATTTCAATATCGGCATTTTTTCCGAATCCCATGATAGTTTTTAGAATATGTTTAGAATCCGCCCATATTTTTTAACCCGAATCAGATATTTTAAAATATGTGGCTATTTCGTTCATTTTTTCAGGATACGATAACCTGGTCTTTATACTGTAACTGGTAAAGCCGGCTATATAAACCTCCCAGATTCAGCAACTGCCGATGCGCGCCCTGTTCTTTTAATCGTCCTTTATGAAAAACCAATATTCTATCCACATGCTTAATTGTTGAAAGACGATGGGCAATGATGATTGATGTACGGTCCTTCATCATATAATCCAGCGCGCGCTGAATAAGAATTTCCGTTTCCGTATCTATATTGGAAGTAGCCTCATCCAGAATCAATATATCCGGATTAAAAGCCACTGCTCTGGCAAACGATAACAACTGCCGCTGACCCATTGAAAGCGATGCGCCTCGTTCATTTAGCACCGTATGATATTTATCCGGCAGCTTCTCAATAAACGTATCGGCGGCAACTTTCCGGCAGGCTTCCATAACCTGATTTTCTGTGATCGTCTTGTTACCCAAACGGATATTATCAATAATTGAGCCGGAAAAAAGAAAAACATCCTGCAAAACAACCGCTATATGTGAGCGAAGATTTCTAACATTCCATTTATGTATTTCCACATCATCGATAAATATTTCTCCCTGCTGTATATCATATTGCCTGGTAAGCAAATTGATCAGACTTGTTTTTCCGGCGCCGGTGTGCCCGACAATGGCTATACTTTCACCCGGAGTTATCGAAAATGACACATCTTTGAGAACAAACTCCTGATCCTCATAATAAAAACCAACATTTTTGAATTCGATTTTGCCCTTAAGAACAGAAGATTTTATACTGTTATCAGCATTTTTAATATCAGGTTCCGTATCGAGTAATCTGAATATTCTCTCCGAAGAGGCCATGGCGCCCTGAAGAATGTTATATTTTTCGGATAAATCGCTTATGGGCATAAAAAACATCCTTGCATATTGAATGAACGCCACCAAAGAACCGTAAGTTACCATCTCGTTTATTTTTAGAATCCCGCCTCTCCAAATGAGCAGGGCTAAAGCAATAGCGCCGACAATTTCAACGGCAGGAAAAAACACGGCATAATAAAAAATCATTTTAATATAAGCGTTGGTATGATTCGCATTGATTTCCGTGAATTTACGGTAATTAACCTGTTGTCTGTTAAATACCTGTACAATATTCATTCCCGTAATATTTTCCTGCAAAAACGCGTTTATCTGGGCCAGCCATTTGCGCACATTGCGAAAGGCGCCGCGCACTTTTCTCTTAAAAACGGATGTAATGATAAACAGAATTGGGATTACCGAAAAAGTCCAAAGCGCCAATTCCGTATTCATGGAAATCATTACAATAATGATCCCGGCTAGTAAAAATAAGTCGCCGAAAATACTGACCACACCTTCCGTAAACATCTGGTTTAGCGCTTCAACATCGGAGGTTACCCGGGTCATTAACCGGCCTACCGGGTTTTTGTCAAAAAATTTGAACGAAAGCTTTTGCAAATGGGCAAATATTTCCGACCGGATATCATACATCAGCCGCTGCCCCAGATATTGGGTGATGTAAGTTTGATAATATTGAATGAAAAATGTGACAATTAAAACGCCTATATAGAGCGTTACTAAAAAATTCAGACCGGACAGCTGGCCGGTTTTTATATATTTATCGATGGCAAGTTTGGTGATATAAGGGCCGGCAAGCTGCAGAAAAGCGGCGGCAATGATCAGCGCAACCCCTCCGCCAACGAGTAATTTGTAAGATTTACCATACGCCAGCATACGTTTGAATAAACCAAAATCGTATATCCCGCCTTTTATTTCATCGTCCTGAATCATTTTCCCCGTCAGATATTAGTAGTCATTAATATTTTCATTTAATTATTCTTTTCAAAACTTGAATAAGATAATCAATTTCTGCAATTTTTGAATACCTGCCAAAACTAAAACGAACCGCGCTTTCGACAATATCCTGCGGAAGTCTCATGGCCTGAATCACATGAGAAGGTGACAGGCTCCCCGAACTGCATGCCGAACCGACCGAAACGTTTATTCCTGCCATATCAAGTTGATAAAGAATAGTATCACCCTTATTTCCCGGAAATGCCGCATTACTGATAAACGGAATTCTGTCGGTGTCCTTGCCTATAATTTTAACCTGGTCAAATGTATTTAGTAAACTGGTTTCAAAATAGTCTCTGATTTTGAGAACATGCTGGTAGTCTCTGTGCCCGGATAATAAATCAACGGCTTTGGCAAAACCTGCAATTCCTGATATATTTTCTGTTCCGGGACGACGATTCGTTTCCTGACCGCCGCCATAAAACACCGGGAAAAAAGGCACGCCCTGCCTGACTACCAAAGCGCCAACACCTTTCGGCCCATATATTTTATGCGCAGATATCGTAATGAAATCAGCCAGAAGGCTATCGAACGAAAAATCAATCCTGCCAAAAGCCTGAACAGCATCCGTATGAAAAAGCACATCACGATTCCGGCAAAGATTACTGATCTCGGCAACCGGATAGACTATGCCCGTTTCATTGTTAACCATCATTACGGATACCAGACAGGTTTTATCATCAATCAGGCCAGGTAGTTTTTCTCTGTTAATATTACCATGTTCGTTCAGCGGGATATTATGTATTTCATAACCGAAAGCGGTTAACCGGCGAACCGGTTCCAGAACGGAAGCATGTTCCGTTGCCGGAATCAAAATTTTTTTCCGATTGTTTTTTTTCGTTCCCAATAAACTCATAAAAATCGAATTATTGGCCTCGGTTCCTCCGCTTGTAAAAATAATTTCTTTAGACAAACACCCTAATTCACGGGCGATCCGGTCTCTGGATTCTTCAACAAGCGCTCTGCTCTTCCGGCCCTGTTGATGAATGCTTGAGGGATTTCCAAATGTATCCTGGCATATATCAGAGATATATTTCGTAACCGCCGGATCCTGCGGCGTTGTAGCGGCATAATCCAAATAAATTGTCATCTAACTTCCAAATTTATAACTTTTAACTTTTTATGTTGGCTTTTTATTGCCTGAGAATTATATTATATCAAAATCTTCAAATTATCACCAGGTTTTATTCCGGAAAAATTGTATTGGTTATGAGGCGGAAATTCACTCATAGTATTCTGTTATGGTTATTTTCATATTCGCTGCTTTTCGGTGCATTCGAAAGAAAAGGAGCCGGTGTTGCTTTTTTGGCCGGCGGCGGTTCGGGTATAACATATCCCGAAATTACTTTCGCGTTGTTTAATAATCCTGCCTTGATCGGGGCTGACAGCGCCCGTTGCGTCAACGCTTTTTTCAGGAATTTTTACCAGATTCCGGGGCTCAATCAGTATAATCTGCATACGGAATTTCATTTATGGAAATTTCCGTTAGCAGTCGGCCTCCAAAGATATGGGAACAATCTCTATGCCGAAACAGAAATAAGAACAGGAATGAGTTATTCTTTTTCAGAGAAATTACTGATTGGAATCAGCTTAAATTTATATGCGCTTCATATAGAAAGATATCTCGATTGCCAGACTTTCAGCTTTGATCTTGGTCTCAGTTATAATTTGTCGGATGAGATATCAGTCGGTGCCGTAGCCGCCAATCTGACCGAGCCAAAAATCTCCCCGGCACAGGAACGTTTGCCTGGTAATTTTGCACTTGGCCTATCCTATACGCCTCTTAACACCATGTCTATCCTGATGGATATAGTAAAAGAAGACAAATTTGATTTTGACTACAGATTTGGAATACATTACCGGGTAAATGAATGGTTAACTATTCGTTCCGGTTTAAGGGAGACAACGAACTTATTAACGGCTGGTCTCTCATTGGAAATTAAGAAGTTTAAATGCGGGTATGCGCTTGAATATCATCCGAAACTCAATTTATGTCATGGCTTCGAGATTCAATATTTATTCTAAAATTTTTATCTGTTTATTTTTATATATCATCCCCCTGCAATCTCAAACTGATTACGACAGTGAACTTAAGAGAAACCGATCCAGACTTAATTCGATTAAATCGGAAATTGACCGTTTAAAAAAGGAAATTTCCAAAATTCAGATTGAAGAGTCGAATGTCGTTATTCAGTTAAAAATGATAAATGAAGAAATGGCTCTCATCGGCCAGGCTAAAGGATTACTGGTAAGGGAACAGAAGATTCTGCAAAAAAAAATTGACCAGACAAATGCCGAATTAAGAGAGACTCAAAAGCGATATGATGATTTAAAAAAATTATATGGTAAACGGGCCGTTTATGCCTATAAATACAGCCGCGTTAAAAACCTTGAACTAATATTAACCTCGGAATCTTTCTCACAGGCCTTTATCAGGTATAAATATCTCAGACTAATAGCCGAAAACGATCAACGCACCATAGAAACCATTCACAGAAAAAAACAGGCCATAGAAGAGATAAAAGCGGAGCTTGATAAAAACCTGAAACGGATGGAAGAAAATATCCGCGAAAAACAACGGGAAGAAAGCAATTACCTGGTGCGTCTATCCCAAAGGGAAGTTATACTCAAAAAATTAAAATGGAGTGAATCGCAACAGCGAAGACTATTATCGGATAAGGAAGCCGAAAGAGAAAAATTAGATAATATCATATACGCCCTGGAACGCAGCCGCAGAGTACGGGAAGGAAAAGGTGACCATGCGGAAACTGCCGAATTCGATTTTGATGATTTTAGAAAAGCCAAAGGCAGACTACCCTGGCCGGTGCAGGGCAAAGTTGTCACACATTATGGAAAAACAAGAGATCCGTTTTCGAAAACCTATATCAATAATACCGATATCGAAATCAGCAGCAGTGCCGGAACAAAAGTACAATCCGTCTTTAAAGGGCTTGTTCGTGTAATCACCTATTTGCCGGGTTATGGAAACACGCTGATTATCGATCATGGACAAGGCTTTTATACGGTATATTCGCATCTGGATGAGATTTATGTTGAAAAGGACGAAATCGTGGGCACAGGGCATATTATAGGCACCGTCCGGGACGCTGTTTCCCTGTCAGGTGATTCGAGACTGGGATTTGGAATTTACAGCGGTAATGAAACTTTTAATCCCGAGTCCTGGCTGAAATAGCTTAAAATGTTCTCCTCCGCGTATTGTTCTGAATTTCTCTGCCGGTATGTATATCACATTTTTCTTTTATCTGGTGACGGGGATTAAATACTTCTTCATAGGTACTCGGGCAGAACGGACCGGCAATTTTATGCGTTTCGCTGCAGAGTTTTAGTTTTACAATATTGGATACTTCCCGGAATTGATGTTTTGAAAATTCGACCGAATCATAAACCGCTTTCATAAATTCGCCCCAAAAAGGAACGGCCGCCACGCCTCCGGCCATACCCTGGCCTAAATTATATTGGAAGTCATCTAATCCCAGCCAGATTCCGGCTACGATATCCGGCGTATATCCTATAAACCAGGCATTTGTAAAATCGTTTGTGGTTCCCGTTTTGCCGCCGGCGGGATAAAAGAACTGAAAATCTCTTCGAATCGGATAACCCGTTCCTCTGGAGACGACATCCTGCAGCATACTGTTCATTATATAATTTGTAACGGGAGAAATTACTTCACGGCGTCTGCCTTCGGGACGCGGTTCATAAATAACATTACCATTTTTATCTTCGATGCGTAAAATGGACAGCGGTTTAACAAGAATTCCATTATTGGCGAAGGCGCCAAAGGCCGAGATTAATTCCAGAGGTATTACTTCACAACTTCCGCCAAGCGCAAGCGATGAATAGGGGCGCACCGAGGTGGTGATTCCGAAACTTCTGATATATTCAATAACGCTCTGTGGCGTAATATCATTGATCAGACGGATAGCAATTAAATTTATGGAGTTGCGTAAGGCATCTCTTAATGTCCTTTCGCCGCCAACCCGACCGTCATAATTCTTAGGTGTCCAGCGTGAACCATCCGCATTGAATTCCACAGTGGGTAAATTGGGATAGACGTCGGCGGGGGTATAACCATTATCAATCGCCGCCGTATATAAAAACGGTTTTATCGCCGAACCGGGCTGACGCCGCATCTGAGTGACGCGGTTGAATTTCGAATCCGTAAAATCTCTTCCGCCAATCATTGCCAGTATGTGTCCCGTCTGCGGATTTAAAGCGGCAAAAGCGACTTGAACCGTTGATAATGCATTAAAAGCCGAATCATTCATGGTTTCTTTTAATGTTCTGAAAATAGATTGACGATGAACCCTTTCCTGAACCCATGATATTCTTTTGGTCACAGCTCTTTCCATATGGGCCTGCATGTCCGTATTGAGCGTTGTATAAATTCTCAGACCGCTTTCATAAACATCAATGCCAAGAGAATCCTGCATACTATTGAGCTGGCGGCGAACATGCTCGGTGAAATACGGAGCGATTTTCATTTCATGCGGATCAACTAAACTAAGATTGAGCGGTTTTAATCTTAACGTATCCGCATTCTCTTCTTCAAGTTTACCATAATCCACGAGACTATTTATCACCACATTTCTGCGCTGCTTGGCTCGTTCCGGATGCCGAATGGGAGAATACCAGGTATTGCCTTTTAGTATTCCGATCAACATGGCGCCTTCATCAACCGTCAGTTCTTCGACCGATTTATCAAAATAACGCCGGGCTGCAGCCTGAATGCCGAAGGCCTGATTGCCGAAAGGTACGATATTTAAATATAAACTTAAAATCTCCGATTTGGAGTAAGTAGATTCAATTCTAACCGCCAGCATGGCTTCTTTTATTTTTCGCAGCAAATTTTGCTCTGAGGTTAGAAAAAGGTTTTTGGCCAGTTGCATCGTCATCGTGCTTCCGCCCTGCCGGATTTCCATATACCTCAAATCAATTATCAGCGCCCGTACAATGCCCATAAGGTTTACACCCCAATGCGAATGAAACTCCCTGTCTTCTACCGCAAGCAAAGCGTCTATCACATGTTCGGGAATTCTCTCGAATGGAATGTATCGGCGGTTTTCATGCCGGAAAAAAGAATATATTATCTCACCATCGGAAGAATAAACCTGGGAAGCCATGGCGGGACTAATTTGTTCGAGTTTATTTAGAGAAGGTAAATCCAGACTTAGGACATATAGAAAAATGCTCACCGATATTATAAGGGAAAAAATAGTAATTAATAGTACTTTAAGCATTCTTTTGGTGCCGGAACTATCTTTTTTCATTAACGGATTCATCACGGAGGTCGGCGGCCGGAAAGACTTGGTAATTCGGGTTGAATTTTGGCTTATACGTCTTTTTCTCTTCATTATCAATTTTTCATTTCTTACAAAATATGTAGAAAAAAACAGGACTTAACATATCTTGGTCGTTGAACTTAAATAATCCGCCCGATTAAATCAAGAACGTTAAAACAACAGAATTCATCGGCGCATCCGGTAATAAACTTTAACCATACAGGTTTTTGATTAGGTCCGATCTTGATAATTCTTTCAGTTTTTGAATAATCCAGTTTTTATTTTCTTTCTTATACCAAAATAGAAACCTGTTTTGTTCCATTTTTTGGGTGATCGTTCCGGCCGTAGATACGGGTTTTAAGGTATAAGGGTCAAATCCCGAATAATACATAACCGTGGCAAGCGTCATCGGTGTTGGCGTAAAATCCTGAACCTGTTCCAGCCGGAAACCCATATTCTTTGTCTCAACGGCCAATTCCGCCATATCTGTTAATGAACATCCCGGATGCCCGGAAATAAAATAAGGAATCAATTGCTGGTTTAATTTGTTTTTTCTACTAATATCGTCAAAGACTTTCTTAAAACGTTTGAATATGGAAAAAGAAGGTTTGCGCATTAGTTTTAAAACGGTATCCGATGAATGCTCCGGGGCAATTTTTAAGCGTCCGGAAATATGATGTCTGATCACCGTATCAATGTATTTTTGCAGTCCGTATTTAGCGTTTATATTCCGATCGTCATTAAACAACAAATCGTATCTTATTCCACTGGTGACGAAAACCTTTTTCACTCTATCATGGCTGGCCGCTGTTCGATAGATATCAATTAACGGATGATGATCGGTATTCAGGTTTTGGCAGACTGATGGATAAATACATGAAGGACGTGTGCATTGTCTGCAAATCTCGTTGTTAATACCCTCCATTTTATACATATTGGCCGTAGGCCCGCCCATATCGCTGATATATCCTTTAAAATCTTCCATGGCTGTTATCGCGTCAACTTCATGCATAATCGATTTTTCAGACCGGCTGGTCACCATTTTCCCCTGGTGAGCTGAGATCGTACAGAAACTGCATCCCCCAAAGCATCCGCGATGCAATGTTATGGAATGCCTGATCATTTTATAGGCTGGAATATCGTCCTTCTTTTTATACTTGGGATGAGGTAGCCGGGTATAGGGCAAATCAAAGGAAGCGTCTATCTGCTGTTCCGTCATCACCGGATAAGGCGGATTTATGACAATGGTTTTATCATACACTTTCTGAATAATACGACGCGCTTTATATTTGTTGGATTCTTCTTCTATTATTTTAAAATTTCGGGCAAATAGTTTTTTATCTTCCAGGCATTGTTCGTGGGATGTAATCTGAACATCCTGCCAGTTTTTATTGACCGGAAGTTTTTCATCGGGTCCTGTAACAAATGCAGTTTGCGGAATGGTTTTCAGGTTGGAAAACGGCACTCCTTTTTTTATCAATTTTAAAATATCCAATAAGGGAAGTTCGCCCATACCATAAACAAGCAGATCCGCTCCGCTATCCAATAAAATAGACGGTTTTAATTGATCAGACCAATAATCATAATGCGTCAACCTTCTCATGGACGCTTCAATTCCGCCAATAATAACCGGAATTTCCGGAAAAAGTTTTTTTAATATGCGGGTATAGGTGATCACCGCATAGTCCGGTCGTAAACCTGCTTTACCGCCGGCGGTATAAGCATCGTCCGATCTTAACCGTTTCCTGGCCGTATAATGATTTATCATTGAATCCATACAACCGGAAGTTACTCCAAAGAATAAACGGGGCAGGCCCAATTTTTTAAAATCCCTTAAATCATCGCGCCAGTTAGGCTGAGGAATGACGGCGACACGAAATCCCTGTTTTTCAATTATCCGGCCAATCACCGCCGTGCCGAATGCAGGATGATCCACATAGGCATCGCCGGAAACAAGAATCACATCAAGATAATCCCACCCTAATTTTATCAATTCCTTTTTTGTGACCGGAAGCCAGTTCATATAAGTTATATTTCCATCAAATAAATATTCGCTAACCCTTAAAATATATAAACTTATATATTCCCGGCAAATTTCAATACCAGCTAATTAAAACGATTTTTTTTCCGATAGTTTTAAAATTATAAATTTGATGTGATTATAACTACAGAGGGTAGTATTGTCGGTTCGTTTATTTAGTAAAATACTCTGTTTTTTATTTTTACAATATCCTATCATCGCGCAGGAATACCTGACGCATAAATACGCCGTTGAAGACGGCTTGATCAATTCTTATATAACAGACATTGCGCAGGATTCTCTCGGCCGGATGTGGTTCGCCACCCGATCCGGTATAAGCATCTATGACGGACTTAACTGGATATCGGTAAAAAGCGATATTCAGGAAAAATTTATGGGTTTTTCCCAGATGGAAATCGATCGGCACAACACTGTCTGGTTAACTACTGATTATTTGAATTCGGGTTTATGGAAATATGAAAACAATACGTTTTATTCTATTACCATACCGGAACACATTGCCGTTGATAGTATAACCCAGTATCCTATAAAAGATATTAAGATTTATTTTTCAAATAACGATACCATACTGGCTGTTGCCACTAAGAATAGCGGACTATTCTTAATGATTAATTCCAAATGGCGCAATTATAATTCGGATAACAGCATACTTGATAATAAGGTTAATTCGCTTTACGTAGACATGGGGAAATTATATATATGTCACCGAAACGGGTTAGCCGAATATACCAACGGGGAAATAATTCCTGCTAAAATTACTAGTCATTCTCTGCCAAATCCACAAATATATAGTATAGCTATTGAACCTATTAATCCGGATGATACCACCAATACAAGGATTTGGCTCGTCGGCGACCATTGGATAGCAAAAATTGAAAACAAAGATATCAGTATAAAGAATATTCAGTTTAATTTATCAAATGTGGAAAACAGGCTTTTTACCCATAAAATATGTTTGGCGCCCGATAGGAGCGGCGGCCTTATCCTTGGCAATTATGTCAGAATATTTCATTATGATAATCATTTGGATAAAATACTTACGCTTGGCATGAAAAATAATCTGATTACTGAAGGCGTTACGCAAATATTTGTGGATCGTGAAGAGAATATATGGATAGGAAGCGCCAGGGGTATTAGCAAGATTCCAAGTTTAGCAATTGTAAATTATAGGCAAGAGAGCGGACTATTACAGGATGAGGTCTCCGCAATTGCCCAGAAAAAGGATGGCAGCATTGTGTTTGGCCATAACTACGGCTTAACCGTATTAAAAAATGATCAGTTTGTTGCCTATGAATTTACCAACCGCTTTTCTCAATTACCCTTTCTTTCCCGTGTTCTTTCTATTACTCCGGATAACTACTACAATGTATGGATATCGGCCAATGCTTTAGGCCTGGCCAAAATGGATCGGTATAACAGAATTCTGCTGGTTTATGAAGACAAAAATAACACCATTAACTGTTCTCACATCGATCATGCCGGGAATCATTGGGTTAGCACGCTTAAAGGACTGGCACTTTATAAAAACGGCCATTTAAATTTCATCGCTAATCCGGAAGCGCCCAAACAAGTCATGCGTTCGATTACGGAAGATTCATCAGGCGCAATATATTTCTCCACGTCGGGGCGGGGTGTTTACAGATATAAAGATCAAAAGTGGAAACAGTATAAGGCCAAAACCAAAGGCAATAATGAAGTTTATTGTGTATTGCCGGATCTCGAAGAAAATAAACTACTGGTAGGCACCAGTACAGGTCTTTGCCATATCACAGAAGATTCAATCAAACCCTATCATAATGAGTTTACAATTACGAATTCTGTGTTTTTCCTAAAGAAAGACCGGTCGGATAATCTATGGATTGGCACGGATCAGGGTGTCTATTTATGGAATGGAAATCTTCTCCGTCAAATTAATGTAAAACACGGCTTAGCCGGTATGGAAACAAACCGGTATGCGTTTTTGGAAGACAATACCGGCAGAATCTGGATTGGAACGAATAAAGGCGTTAGCTGTTATCGAAAAGAATATGATCGTTACAATACTGTAAAACCTTTGATCCGTTTAGGCAGACTATTCGCGGGAGGAAGGGAAGTCAAAGAAGAACACCATACCAGTTTAAAATCAACGGAAAATTATCTTACTTTTACATTTTTTATTACTTCATTTAAAGACGAAAAGAATATAAATCTTCATTATAAACTGGAAGGATTTGATAAACAGTGGCAATGGCTATATCGGATTAGCCGGAATAAGATTGATTATCCTAATCTGCCTCCGGGCAAATATCGCCTATTAATTCAGGCTCAGAACAATGATGGCATTATGAGCGATATTGTAAGCTCCGAATGGATCAAAATAAACGCTCCCATCTGGCAAACCTGGTGGTTTTACGCGTTTATTATTCTTTTTGCGTTTCTGATCATCTATCAAATTGTCAATCAGCATACAAAGAAACAATATACAAAAAGGCTGGAATCCCAGATCGATATCAGGACGCGTCAGCTCAGAGCCTCAGAAGAAAAATACCGGACTATTTTTGAGCAATCGCAGGATACGGTTATAATCACTACGGAAACAGGTAAAATACTTAATATTAATCCGGCCGGTATGAAGATGTTCGGATTTCAAACCTGGGAAGAGGTAGAAGCCATAGACGTAGCCACCGATCTTTACGCGAATAAAGAAGACCGGGAAAAATTTTTGGAGACCATCCGCCAAAAAGGATTCGTTCAGGATTATGAATTAAGCCTGCGTAAAAAGGATGGTCAGATTATAACCGTTTTGTTGTCTTCATCTATTAATTATGATGAATCCCGGGATACGCAAATTCATCTCAGCATCCTGAAAGATGTTACGGAACGCTGGCAGTTAAAAGAAAAACTGGCTCAGGGACAAAAAATGGAATCCATCGGTATGCTGGCAGGCGGTATTGCTCACGATTTTAATAACATCCTTGGCGGCATATTGGGCTATGCTTCTCTGTTAAAACTTAAAATGAAACCGACTAATGTCTTTTATAAGTATGTTGATTCCATTGAAAAAAGCGCTATTCGCGGCGCTGATTTAACAAGTCAGTTACTTGTTTTTGCCCGAAGAGGTGAATCACAGTTAAAACCGGTTAATATGAATGATGTAATCAAAGAGACTATAAAAATTCTTAAATCCACCTTCCCTAAAAGTATCGAACTGCGGATGAATTACGGTAAGAATATCCCGCTGATCAACGCGGATGAGAGTCAACTGCACCAGATCCTTATTAATTTATGTGTTAATGCCCGGGATGCCATTAAGGGGAAAGGTATTATTTCCATAACTACAAAACGGATTTTTATTGATTCTGAAATTGCAAAGGTTTACAACGATGGTTCCGAAGGGCTTTTTGTGGTTTTGGAAGTAATTGATAATGGTATCGGGATGAAACAGGAAATTATCAGCAGGATTTTTGAACCCTTCTTTACGACAAAAGAACAGGGAAAAGGAACAGGACTGGGACTCTCTATGATATATGGCTTTGTAAAAAGTCACAAAGGATTTATTGATGTTGAGAGTAATCCGGGAAAAGGTTCTGTGTTCAGAATATTCCTGCCGGCCACCGATGCGGAAAATATATATCAGGAAAGAGGCCCTCTGCTTAAAACCGAAAAAGGCAAAGAACATATTCTTGTTGTGGATGACGAATTTGTTTTAAGAGATTTTCTCGAACAGGCGCTACGGGGTTATGGTTATGTGGTTAGCCTGGCTGAAGACGGCGAAAAAGCCGTGCAAATTGTAAAAACCACTAAACGAAAAATTGATCTTATCATCCTGGATATGATAATGCCCAAAATGGATGGCCAGGAAGCTCTTTTAAAAATCAGGGAATTAGATAACGATGTACCTGTGATTATAACTTCCGGTTTCAGCGACAAAGCCAAATTAGAACAAGTCGGTGAAATGCGCATAGCCGGAATTATTCAAAAACCTTTCCGAATAGACAAACTGCTTACTCAAATCCGCACCATATTGGATAACCTGAAGTAACCCTTTTTTACTTTTTCCTTTTAGGCCTGTAAACATGGGTACTGGTTCCGAAGAACATTTCCGCCGTTTCCATAATTGTCTCGGATAAAGTGGGATGAGGATGAATAGTTAACTTTAAATCCGTCACATTAGCCGCCATTTCTATGGCCAGAACGCCTTCGGCAATAAGCTCACCGGCTCCTGAACCGACCACGGCCATTCCTAATATTTGTTCATTTTCAGGATTTACGATCAGTTTTGTCAAACCCTCTGTCCGGTCCAGAGTTAAAGCTCTTCCGGAAGCAGCCCAGGGGAACCTGTATACTTCAACATTTATATTTTTCTCTTTGGCTTCTGTTTCGGTTAATCCGGCCCAGGCAATTTCCGGATCCGTAAAAACCACGGCCGGAATGGCTCTCGGTTCAAAGACCGCTTTATGACCGGCAATTACTTCAACCGCCGTGCGTGCTTCGTGAGACGCCTTATGTGCAAGCATAGGTTCTCCGGCAATATCGCCAATAGCAAAAATACTGGCTTCGGCTGTCCTGCCTTGCTGATCAACCTGAACAAAACCCCTGGAATCAATTTCTACCCTGGTGTTTTCCAGACCGATATTCCCGCTGATTGGTTTACGTCCTATGGAAATTAAAACCTTATCAAATTTCTGCTCTTTCGTTGTATCATCATCAAGTTTAAAACTCACCTTGACACCGTCTTCCAGCGCCTTCAAACCGGTAACTTTTGTGTTTAACATAATTTCTTCAAATTGACCGGAAATTCTTTTCTCGAGCACTCTGGTTAAATCTCGGTCTGCGCCGGGCAAAATACCAGGCATCATTTCCACAACAGATATCCGGGTTCCAAGCGCATGGTAAACCGTACCCATTTCCAATCCAATATATCCGGCTCCGATAATCAGCATTTTTTCGGGAATTTCCTTCAAATCCAGTGCGCCCGTTGAATTTAAAACATGCGGGCTATCGATGTTTATCCCCGGAATATCAGCCGGACGTGAACCGGTTGCTAAAATCGAATAATCAAATTCGAGATTATACTTACCGCCTGAATTTTCAGTGATTTCCAGCGTATGGTTGTCCAAATAGACAGCACGCCCCCGGATATACCGGATTTTTCGCTGTTTAATTAATTGTCCCAATCCACCGGTAAGCTGGTCTACTACCTTGGTTTTCCAGCTGCGTAATTTATCGAGATCGATTTCCGGCTTTTTATAATTTAATCCCCACTTCCCGGCTTCCTGTGTTTCATTGATCAATTTTGCCGCATGCAGCAACGCCTTTGATGGAATGCATCCCCTGTATAGACATACGCCTCCGGGATTAATTTCAGGATCAATGAGAGTTATTTCCAATCCCAGATCGGCTGCTAAAAATGCAGCGGCATAGCCCCCAGGCCCGGCGCCGACAACCGCTAAATGTGTTTTATTCATCTTTATTTTCCCAAATATCCATAGTTAAAGCGCTAATAAAAACGGCTCTTCCAAAGCCTGGCAAATCCAACGTAAAAATCGGGCGGCATCAGCGCCGTCGATTAACCGGTGATCGTAGGATAACGCAAGCGGTAGCATCAGCCGCGGCGTAAATCCGCCATCTTTAAAAACCGGTTCCGTTTGTGATCGCGAAACGCCCAGAATTGCCACTTCGGGTGAATTTACGATCGGTGTAAAACCTGTTCCTCCAATACCTCCCAGATTTGATATGCTAAAATTTCCTCCCTGCATCTCTTCCAGACTTAGTTTGCGGTCTCTGGCTTTTTCGGAAACAAGACTTAATTCCACTGAAATTTCCGTTATGCTTTTCTGATCGACATTCTTTATCACGGGGACTAACAGACCGCGTTCCGTATCCACCGCAATGCCAATATTGTAATATTTCTTGTAAATAATCTCTTTATTCAACATATCGATACTGGCGTTAAATTGAGGAAATTGCTTTAACGCTCCCGTAATGATTTTTACCAAAATGGCGGTAACCGTTAACTTGCCCCCGTTTTTTTCCACCTGCGGAGAATATTTTTTCCTGAGTTGTTCCAGTTCGGTAATATCCGTTTTATCAAATTGGGTAACATGCGGAATGGTGGCCCAGGCATAACTTAAATGCCTTGCAGTTGTTTCGCGCACTTTGTTCATCGGTTGATGATCCACAGGGCCCCATTTCGAAAAATCAGGCAAGGGCTCATCACCAACGCCTTTAAGAAGAGCGGTTGAAGATTTTTTGCCTTCGTTCATCTGTTTGGAGTAAGCTTTTACATCATCAATCGAAATTCTCCCGGCCGGACCCGTTCCTTTTACCGAATTGATATCAATACCGATTTCGCGGGCAAACCTTCTTACGGAAGGCGCAGCCGGCGCAATATAATCCTTCTCAGGCAACGAAGCCGCTGAAACACTTGCAGAGATTTGATCCGTTTTCTTTTCCTGAACTGGTTCTGAAATCTCTTTCTTTTCCTCTTTGGCTTCTTCAGCCGGTATTTCCTCAATGATTTCTGTTTCGGCTTCAGATTTTTCTTCTGATACGGTCTTTGTCGCTTCTCCTTCGGCAGAGTCAACAGACATAATTACCTGACCGACTTTTATCTCATCGCCCTCCTTAACATGTAATTTGGCTATTTTCCCCTCTGATGAGGCCGGTACTTCGATAACCGCTTTATCTGTCTCTAATTCCAGGACAGACTGATCGGAAGTAACCGTATCGCCCTCTTTCACTAAAATCGAAACAACACGTCCGGATTCAATATTTTCACCTAATTCGGGTAGTTTTATTTCAACAGACATTATGGTTTTCCTTTTGAATTTCGTTTAATTGCAGCATAACCGCCTTTTATTAACCCGCCAATGGACTTAATTTATCTGTGTTTATATCCATTTTTTTAATGGCTTTTGATATTACATCCGCCTTAATTTTACTTTCTTTATGAAGCATATAAAGCGCGGCTAAGACGATAAAGCGTTCGTCAACCTCAAAGAACTCTCTTAGATGACGGCGGCCGTCGCTGCGACCGAAACCATCGGTGCCCAAGGAAAACATCGGGCCGGGAATCCATTTGGCAATCGACTCCGGCAACGCCCGTACATAATCCGATGCAGCCACAAATACGCCTTTGGAATTTTTTAAAGTCTGACTGATAAACGGCAATTCCGGCTTATTCTGCAAATTAAACATATTATGGCGTTCGGTTTTAATCGCATCTATGTACAGGGCTTTATAACTTGTTACGCTCCAGACATCCGCGGCTACCTGGTATTCATCTTCCAATATCTTAGCGGCCAAAAGCGCTTTGTTTAAAATAGCGCCGCTGCCGAATAACTGGGCATGTAATTTGGCCTCTTTCATTTTGGACGGTTGTATTTTATAAATTCCTTTTAAAATACCTTCTTTAATATCTTTTCCTTTGGGCATCGGCAATTGTTTATAATTTTCATTCATCACGGTGATATAATAGTAAATGCTTTCCTGGTCCATATACATTCTTTTTAAACCATCTTCGATAATCACCGCTAATTCATAGGCAAACGCCGGATCATAGGCCATTAAATTCTGAATAGGATAAGCCAGCAAATGACTATTGCCATCCTGGTGCTGCAAGCCTTCGCCGGCAAGTGTGGTTCTTCCTGCCGTTCCACCGATCAGGAAACCTCTTGTCCTCATATCGCCGGCGGCCCAGGCCAGATCCCCGACACGCTGCAATCCGAACATCGAATAATAAATAAAAAACGGGATGGTATTAATCTGATGATTGGCATACGAAGTACCTGCAGCAATAAAAGAAGACATCGATCCAGCTTCCGTAATCCCTTCTTCCAAAATCTGGCCGTCTTTAGCTTCTTTATAATAAAGTAAACTTTCTTTATCCACCGGATCATAAAGCTGTCCCGCATGAGAATAAATGCCAACCTGTCTGAATAAGGCTTCCATGCCGAAAGTACGGGCTTCATCCGGGACAATTGGCACAATTAATTTTCCAAGTTCTTTATCGCGCAATAGTTTGGCCAGAATACGGACAAATACCATAGTCGTTGATACTTCTCGCTCATCGGTACCGGCTAGAAACTCTTCAAATAGCGCTGTATCCGGTTTTTTTATTGAAGCGTTTTTAATATGGCGGGTCGGAATAAAACCATTTAATTTTTGTCGTCTTTCCAGCAAATACTGCATTTCCGGACTGTCTTTTTCCGGTTTATAAAAAGGAAGCGTATCGATTTCCTCATCCGAAATCGGTATGCCAAAGCGGGAACGGAAATGTCTTAGTTCCTGCTCATTTAGTTTTTTCTGCTGGTGGGTGATGTTTTTGCCTTCACCGGCTTCCCCCAAGCCATATCCTTTTACGGTCCGGGCTAAAATAACCGTGGGCCCTCCCTGATGGTTTACGGCATTATGATAGGCGGCGTATACTTTAACCGGATCATGTCCCCCAAGATTCAGTTTTTCCAGTTGTTCATCGGATAAATGTTCCACCATTTTCAACAATTGAGGATACTTGCCCCAAAAATGTTTTCTCAGGTAGGCGCCTCCGCGGACAACATAATTCTGATATTCGCCATCCACAACCTCGCACATTCTTTTTTCCAGCAGGCCGTCCTTATCTTTGGCTAAAAGGGCATCCCAGTCGCTGCCCCAGATCACTTTTACCACATTCCACTTAGCGCCGCGAAATACGGTTTCCAGTTCCTGGATAACTTTTCCGTTACCCCTTACCGGCCCGTCCAGACGCTGCAAATTGCAGTTTATTACAAAGATCAGATTATCCAGTTTTTCTCTGGCGGCTAAGGAAATGGCGCCTAAAGTTTCGGGTTCATCTGTTTCGCCATCGCCTAAAAATGCCCATACTTTTTCATCGCCCGGTTTTTTTAATCCCCGGGCTTCAAGATACCGGTTAAATCGCGCCTGATAAATAGCCATTATAGGACCAAGTCCCATGGAAACCGTGGCAAACTGCCAGAAATCGGGACGAAGCCAGGGATGCGGATACGATGGCAATCCTTTTCCGTCTTTATGATATTCATGACGGAAATTTTTCAGTTCATCAGTCGAAAGTCTTCCTTCCAGAAAGGCCCGGGCATAAATTCCGGGCGAAGCATGTCCCTGGAAATAAACCATATCGCCGCTGAAATCCTTTGCGGGCGCCCGGAAAAAATGGTTAAAGCCAACTTCATAAAGCGTTGCAGCCGACGCATAAGTTGAAATATGGCCGCCGATACCATTCTCATTCCGATTGGCCCGAACGACCATGGCCATGGCATTCCAGCGGATAATACTTTTTATCCGTCGTTCAATTTCTCTGCTTCCCGGATAGGTTGGCTGTTCTGTTACGGAAATGGTATTGGTATAGGGAGTGTTCGTGGAAAAAGGTAATTTTATACCTTCCTTGTTGGCCCTTTTCTGAAGTTCGAGCAATAATTCTTTTACGCGCTCAGGGCCGCCGTTTTCAATAACATAATCAAGCGACTCAAGCCATTCTTTTGTTTCCGTTTCAATTATTTTCGGGTCTTTATATTGACTCATTTTGATTCCTTCATGTTAAGATGAAGTGTCTATTTCTAATTACGACTAATCTGATTTTTTTTAATTCAGATGTACATAACGTAAAAATGGGTCATATAATTTCTGGATGCGGTTTAAAATAAAAAAGGCAGATTGTTTATAACCCTCTGCCTTTGAATTTTTATTTTATTTCAACAAGTTCAACTTCGAAAATCAGATCGGACTTCGGTGGGATAGCTCCCGGTATTCCCTGCTCGCCATAGGCTAAATGATAAGGTATATATAAAATCCTTTGTCCGCCTTCTTTCATAGTCATAACGCCTTCATCAAATCCGGGGATCATTTGTCCTACGCCTGCCCGAAAATCAAGCGTTGTATTTCTGTCATAAGAACTGTCAAATTTTTTACCATTCATCAATTTGCCTGTATAATGAACAGCGACCTGCTGGCCCTGCTCAGGTGAATCGCCTGAACCTTCTGCCACATCAACGTATTTTAAACCGCTCGGCAGTGTAACGGCATCATCGGGTATCATTATAACGCCTCCCTCAAATTCATGGGTTATCTCTTCCTTTTCTTTGGAACAGGAATATAACCCGATTAATAAAACGCTTAATACAATCAAAAACCGACGCACAATTCCTCCTATTGGTTATTCTTTTGGGAGTAGTATACAGACTTTTAATCTAACTCTCAACAATTTTAAACAGAATAACATTGTCTCCATTCAATTCAATTAATAGATTAAGGACAAAACACACAACAAAGGGATTTTTTATGTTTGAATTTTCAGGGAAAAGTGTAATTATTACCGGGGGCAGCAGGGGTATCGGCGCAGCTACGGTCAGGCTTTTTATGGAATATGGCGCCAATGTGGCTTTTAGTTATAATCATAATTTAAAAGCGGCTGAATCCGTTGCCCGAGAATGCCAGGATTGTCCGGGTAAATTGTATTATGAAAAGTGCGATGTCAGTAATTTTAATGAATCCGAAAAATTCGTGAAAAACGCCATAAACAAAACAGGCGATATTCACATTCTTGTTAATAATGCCGGTATCTGGGAATACGGTCCAATTGGTACAATGACTTTAGATGACTGGCATCGTTCAATGCAGATTAATCTTGACAGCGTTTATATATTTTCTCACCTTATTGTTAACCATATGAAACAAAACAGGATAAACGGTTCCATTATTAATATTTCATCTACCGCCGGTCAGCGGGGTGAGGCTTTTCATTCTCATTATGCCGCCACAAAAGGCGCTATAATCAGCTTTACAAAATCGCTGGCCACGGAGCTGGGACCAGATCATATCCGCGTAAATTCCGTCGCGCCCGGATGGGTGGACACCGATATGTCTGCGCAGGCTTTACAGGAAGATAATGGACAGATTCTCAAAGCTATTCCTGTGGGGTTCATTCCTGCTGCCGTCGATATCGCCTGGCCTGTATTATTTTTAGCGTCTGATAAAGCCAGGGCTATTACGGGTGAAATACTTAATGTAAATGGCGGAAATGTTTTGTGCGGATAATTAAATAAGGAGGCCGGTCTATGACCCGGGAACAAGCCTGGAATATTTTAACCGAATATACCAAAACAGACAGTCTGTTAAAACATGCTCTGGCCGTCGAAGCGGCGATGAGGGCCTATGCTCTAAAATTCAATGAAGATGAAGAACTTTGGGCTGCCGTTGGCTTAATCCATGATTTTGATTATGAAATGTTCCCTGATGAGCACCCGATGAAAGGATCGGCAATTCTGGCGGAAAAAGGAATTCCGGAAGATATTCGGATTGCCATACTGGGACATGCCCAATTTAGCGGGGTTCCACGCACTTCGCTGATGGCTAAAACCTTATTTGCCGTGGATGAACTTTGCGGATTTTTAATGGCCGTCACTTTGGTGCGCCCAACCAAATCGCTGAGTGAAGTAGGTTTGAAATCAGTGAAAAAGAAATTAAAAGATAAGAGCTTTGCCGCCAAAGTTAACCGGCATGAAATCACGGCCGGCGCTGAAGAATTAGGGGTAAATTTTGATGATCATATCATGTTTGTCTTAAAATCCCTTTCCGGAATAGCAAAGGATATTGGGCTTAATCCATAGTGATTGTCTGAACGAATTATCTTATCGGTTAAAAACCCGACTGTGCTCGATTTTTATACAATGATCCATGATCACCGTTAATCCGGCTTTCCCGGCCAGGGCGGTGGCTTCTTTATTTACAATGCCAAGCTGCATCCAGATTGTTTTAGCGCCAATAAGGATTGCTTCTTCAACGATAGGCAGAACATATTCCGCCTGCCTGAAAATATTTACAATATCTACCGGTTTATTTATCTCATGTAAGTTTTTAAAACATTTGCGTTCCAATATCGAGGGAAGATTAGGATTCACCGGAAAAATCGTATAATTATTCTCAATTAAGTAACGCGCTACAATAAAGCTGGGCTTATATTCTTTATCAGATAGACCAACCACGGCAATCGTTTTGGAGTTATGTAAAATGGTTTTAATCAACCGGTTATTATCCGAAGCCATGGTGCTATTCTCACAGATATTCTTTTATGGTTAACTTTCTTTTATCATAGGTAGCCGTTTTTACCTTATCGAAGGTTCCTAAATAATCACTTAATTCTTTAAAATAAAAACCTACATGTTCCGGCTGATGAGCATCCGAGCCAAAGGTTAATGGTATGTTATTTAGGATCAATTTCTCTATGATACTTTGATGCGGAAATAGTTCTTCTATTTGTTTTCGCAATCCCGATGTATTGATTTCAACCGCCATTCGTTTACTGGAAATCAGAGTTAACAGCTCATCAACTTCATGCGCAGTGTGTTTTATTAAAGATTCTTCAGGCGATTTTATCAGATCCAGGTGACCAACTATATCAAATAATTCGGTTTTTATGCCCTCGCTTAAAGCGTTCAGATAATCCCTGTAAATCTCGCTATAAGATCTATCGGGAAAATGATAACTAAACGCCCAGTTATTTTTCGGCCAGCCTTTTATAAAATGGACGGACATGATAACCAAATCAAAATCAAAATTCCTTAATGTAAAATTCAGGTATTCCTCAAATCCGGCATAATAATCCGCTTCAATCCCACGAAGGATTTTAACCTCTTTATAAGTCTTTTTTAAGGAATCGATTTTTGAACAATACTTTTCCAGCTCATGCTCATCCATCCGATGGGCCGCATCAAACTTGTCCGGTAAAGGGATATGATCGGTAAAGGCAATTTCCATCAGTCCTTTTTCGATAGCTTTTTCCACATATTCATGCATTTCGCCGCTGGCATGACGACACAATTTTGTATGTATATGATAATCTCTATTCAGCGTCATCGAATAATTCCTGTAAAGTTTTTTTCTTTTCCTCATCTAAATCAACGTCATTTAATAATGTTTTTGACAAAACTTTATAAAGTTGCCTGATTTCTTCCTGACCATTTAAAAAATCCAGATGACTTTTTATTGTATTAATATCGCCTCTTTTCAACGGCCCGGTCAGGGCATCGGCAACCGGATACCGCTGATAGTTTTCAATCGTCTGCCTGATCAGAGGAATCAACATAGACCTGGCCTCATTTTTGAGATCATAAGTTTCCAGTACTTTCTCCGCCGCCTTTAATAAGGCAAAATATAAATTGGATACCAATACGCCTGCCGTGTGAATGGCAATTTTTTGTTCCGCTGTAACTCGAATTAATTCAGCGCCCGCCATGCCGCAAAAATGTTTTACAAAACCATATCCTTTCTCGTCGCCCTGATAGGTACAGATGATTCCTTTCCATATGGTTTCCCGGAGAAATAATCCGGTAAAGGTCTGTAACGGGTGAAAGCTGCCAATAGCCGCATGCTGTCTTTTCAGCACATCAAAAACAGACAATCCGCACGCCCCGGAAGTATGAAGAATGATTTTATTATTTAAATCATTTTTTTGCAGCTTGTTAACCACCGAAACGATTTCATCGTCCGGTACGGTTATGAAAATAATACTATAATCCTCAATGTTTTGTTTTGCGCTGAAATCAATGATGTCTTCCCCGGGCATAGTATAACCATTCGATTTGAAGACGGGTTTTATATCCGTCAGAAAAACGGGAATATTCATTTTTTCCTTAATAAACCGGTAAACCGTTGTGCCAACTCTACCGGCTCCGATAATTAAAACTGTATTATTCATTGTTTTTCCCGGATAAAAAAAAAGAGATCAAAAAGTGATCTCTTTTTAGGAATATTCTTTTTTGATACGTCTAAAATTTACCTTGTTCTTCTTTTTCTCCCACATATTTATCCTTCGGGAAAAATCTGAGATAAATCGTATCGCTCAACGCTATGGCTTCCTTTGAATAAGGGTTGATACCCCGTTGGTAAAAAGTATCATCTATCAGATGAGATGCGTCTTTCCAGTTACTTAATTGATTCAGTCCGTCAATAAACTTTTTGAATTCTTTCTCATTTTTCTTGAACAACTTTTTAAGAATTTTTTTCCTCATTCGCCCCTGTATTATTGTATTAAGATCGGCCAGGGGAATATCAGAAGAAATCTGACTTTGAACGAAAGCGGCTAAATCCTGCGCTACTTTACCTTTCTCGGGCGCTTCTTCTTCCTCTTCTTCTTCCTCTTCCTCTTCTTCAACTTCTTCAACTTCTTCAACTATTTGAGATTCGGACACTTCAATATCCTGAACAGCCACTTCCGGTGCGCTGACTTCAATATCCTGCACCTTATCAAATCCGATGGTTTGTGTCGGTTCCTTTACTTCAATTTCCTGTTCTTCGATACCAGGCAGTTTACCATCGCGAATCATGGCTTCTATTTCGTCGAAAGTCAGTTCGCTCAATTCTGTTTCCGCTTTTATTCTTTCCATGTATTTTATGTAATCTTCTAATCCCCGGTCTCTGAATACTACAAATATGTCGTCGACGGAAATTGTATTAATCTCTTTTTCCTGGGCTTCAGAAAGAAAGGACATAACCGTTTTAATTGTTTTTAAAGTGGTATCTTCCTTGTTTTCGGCAAATGCCTTCTGATCAATTTGTGCAATCAGATTTTCAAATTGATCCTGGGAAATTTCGCGCATGTATTTCAGGTTAAAATAATCCGAAATCGCGGTTTTATAATACTCATAACGGAAAAAATATTTCAGAGTATCATAGACTTCCATGGTTGAAATCCGGGGATTGTTTTTGAACAAAAACTGACTTAAGGTGCGGTGTGGTTCCAGTAAATAATTAAGCTCTAGCTTAACCGCTCTTTCCAGGAGTTGATTAAATTTGTTTATATGAAACGTTGCGTTTTGTTTCAGTTTATCGAAAATCTGATCGATTAGCATCCTTACTTCCGGCATATCATAATCAAACCGATCGCTTGATGTAAATTTCTCTTCTTCTTCCCGAATCCATATTTCCACTTCCTGATCAAAAAAGTGTTTAATCGATTGCGGAATATCCCTGGTCCTCAGATATGCCAGCGGAATCATTGTCATTTTATCATCGGTTAAGACCACTTTTTTGATTCTGGCAATAAAAGCGTCAATAATTTCATCTTTCATAATAATGCCTCATGTAAAGATTTTTAAGAGAATGGAATTTAATTGATATCCAATTTATGATCAACTTTATTTATCAGCATTCATTAATTTTAACCCAGACTTTCCGATGACGCGGACCGTCAAATTCACAGAAGTAAATACCCTGCCAGGTGCCTAGTTGAAGGCTGCCTTCGGAGATAATAACCAATTCCGAACTGCCGAATAAAGACGCTTTGATATGCGCCGCCGAATTGCCTTCCATGTGATGGTAGCCGTCATTAAAAGGGACTATTTTATCGATCTCATAAGTTATATCTCTTTGCACATCAGGGTCGGCATTTTCATTTATTGTTACCGCTGCCGTAGTATGGGGAATGAATACGGTTAGTATTCCGTTTTTAATACCCTTTTCTTTGACGATTTTTCGGATTTCCGTTGTAATATCAATCATCTGAGTTCGAGCCGAAGTTTTTACGCTGAATTGTTCCATTTTTCCTCTTATGTTTTAAGTTTTTTCTTTTTTGCGGCCGGGAATAAAATATTGTTTAAAATTAACCGGTAACCCGGAGAATTTTTATGTAATTCCAACTCCGTAGGCGGATCTCCTACTCTGTGCGTATAGTCCTCAGGATCATGACCGCCCAGAAAAGTAAACGTTCCGTCTCCATGATTGCCATGTATGTATTTTATTTCATCCGTACCTTCGATCTGTCCCATAATGGTTATGGAAGGTTTAATTGTTCTCCTGTTAAACATGGTGGTCTGGCCCATAAACCCTTTAACAACATTCACATGATTTTGAGTTAGCATAGTAGGTACGGGATCATATTTTGCCGAAAATTCAAATAAGGAAAAATAATCCGTTTCCGGATCACGGATTCTGGGCAGATGACTTGGCGGCACATCAATGTCAGAAAATTCATAGATGGCCGGATCATCAATCAGTTTAAAATTTTCAAATGCCAGCGTTTTGGAAAAATCCAGTTTGGACTGATAATCCGGGTCGACCGGATCGCCATCGAAAACAGAGGCGCATATATCAACATTTTCAGCGGCAAGCGCAATATCCAGGGCATCCGTAGCGGAACACATGGCGAACAAGAATCCGCCTTTGGAAGTATAACGCCGAATCTCTCTGGCCACTGCGCCTTTAGCCTGGCTTACTTTACGAAATCCTAATTCTGAGGCTAATTTTTCAGATTCCATCTGCTGTTTAATATACCAGTCCTGATTCCTGAATCCGGCCCAGAATTTACCATATTGTCCCGTAAAATCCTCATGATGTAAATGCAGCCAGTCATATTTATCAAGCAAACCATTCAATACTTCCCGGTCATAAATCACATCGTAAGGTATTTCAGCATAAGTTAAAACCAAAGTTACCGCATCATCCCAGGGCTGATAATTAGGGGGCGAATATACCGCTATTTTCGGAGCTTTTTCGAGAACAATTTTTTCCATGTTATTCTCTTCAATCTCAGAATAAATCGAATTAACTATTGATGGTGAAATAGTTTCGAAATCGACGCCCCGCAGGCGGCATTCGTTTCTGAATAACTCGGTATCGGTAAAAAGAAATGAACCGCCTCTGTAATTCAGCAGCCATTCCACTCTTACGTCTTTACCCAAAACATAATAGGCCGCCCCGTATGCTTTAAGATGATCTGATTGTTTTAAATCCATGGGAATTAAGAGATACTGAGCAGATGAAAATGAAATAAGAAAAAATATAATTAATATTATCGATTTCATATTATTGCACTTCTTTTAATAAGCCTGTAATCTCTCTCGCTCTGACCCGGGCTCTTTCCATATAAAAGCTACTCGGGAAATTCAATACAACCTGAAAGGCTTCCAGCGCTTTCTCCAGGTGGTTTTGTCTTTGATAAATATCGCCTAATAAATAATAAGCGAAATCCATTTCAGGAATCGGGGTATCGTAATCGATCAGATTCGCTAATATGCTTTCCGCTCTCACCAATTCACCGATTTCCATATATATTTTAGCCGCCTGAAAAGCCGCGTCTTTAAAAAGGGCCGATTTCCCCGCCGTTATGTTACTAAAAATATCTGCCGATTCAATTTTTTTCTTCTGCCGGTTCAACAACTCTGCCTTGGAATATTTTGAAAGAATTAAGGAATCGGATTTGTTCTGTTTAATAAAAGAACACAGGCTCAATAAATTATTCATCAGACTATCATCGGGCGTTGTTTTTCGAATCAGCTCTTCAAGCATATTTTCCGCATTGGAAAACTGCCCCTGATAATATAATATTTCCGCTTTTTGATATTTGGAAATATTACGATAGGTCCGGCCAATAACTTTGGAAAAATACTTTTCTGCTTCATTGAGTTGGTTATTTTCCAAATATATTAAACCCAGTTTATAAAAAACCTCATCTATGCTCACAGCGGCTGCCGGCGCCTGAATTAACCGGGTATATATTTCAATTGCTTTATCTAAATTACGGTAATATTTGTGGTAAACATCGGCTTTCAATTTAAGTGCATTCCATTTATCAATCGTATCAAGTGGATCCACTGAAATGTCATTTAAGAGCTGCAGCGCTATGAGTATTTCCCGATCAGCATCTTCTGCTCTGTTCTTTGCGCGCAGCCAGAAACCATGATCAACATGAGTCCTGGAAATATAGTATTGTAAGGTGATCTTCGTTTCATTGCTCTTGAGATTTCGGATAACATCATTATAGGCGGTAATGGCAAAATCAAAGGCATGGTTTGCCGCTGCTTCTTCGGCAAAACGCAATAAGAACCGGTTATCCGGCCGATTGGCGTTTAATTCTTTATAAATAGCGTAAGCCTGTTTAAAATCTTTATTGCGTATATACATCTCCGCCCGAAGCTCGGCGATATTATCGTCTATGGCATTATTCTGCTCATAGATCATTATTCCTGACAGGATTTTTGATACCGCATCTTCATCCTTGGCCATACTTATTATATGCTGGCGTACAAAGGCATACTGCTTCGGATCGGCCTGATAGAGGGAAAAATAATAGATCACCGCCTGCTCATAATTCATTTGCAGTCTGTACAAAACTGCAATATCGCGATAAAACTGAATTTGTCTTCCGGTATTCTCCAGACCTTTTTTATAGATAGTGATGGCATCGTCATATAAACGGAGCTGGGTCATCATATTGCCAATCATGATATACACCGTTGGGTTATCAGGCGCCGAATTATATAATTCATCCCAGATTTCAAATGCTTTGTTACGATCCCCTTTAAGAAAATAAATTTTCCCTATTTCTGCGGAATAGTTAATCCGGTCCGGATATTGCAGTAGAAGTTCTTTTAAAAAGATGATGAGTTCGTCATACTTTTTTAGGTTCTCATAACATTCTGTTATGCCGGAAATAACCGGGAAAGAGCGATTACCCTCTTTATAAATTGAAATATATAATGGTAGCGCTTCTTCATAGAGTCCTGAACTTTTTAGTCTTTGCGCAAGATTCACCGTCCGGTTGCGCTCCTGGGATCTCAGATCAGAGACAAAAGCAATAATAAAAACGCTAATTATTAAAATCCGAAAATATTTCATCGCTTATAAGCATCCCCTGATAATTTAGTCTGAAAAAACCGTCTTTAATCTCAGCCAATCCTTTTTCTATTAGCATATTGACCTTGTTTGAATAAGTCTCCGTAAACCGATGATTGAATCGGCTGTAAAACTTATCCAGCGAAATTCCCTGATATGTTCGCAATTCCAGCATAATACTCTCAAATTCTTTTGTTTGCCGGTCAATTTCTTCTTCACCTTTAACAGGTTTTATTTCCTTGTTAAGCATATTAATATATAAAGCTATATCATCAAAATTCCACCAGCGCTTTTCATCCCAGTATGAATGAGCAGAAGGCCCGAAGCCCAGATATGGCACATGCTGCCAATACTTAATATTATGTCTGGAATGGTATAATTCCGATTTAGCAAAATTGGATATTTCATAGGGCCTATAGCCGTTTTTTTGCAAAACATTCAGAGTCTGAATGAATAATCCGGCTAAATTCTCGTCATTTTGTATCATTAATTCCCCGTTTTGCATCCGCTGATAAAAGTTTGTTTCCTTTTCTATGGTTAAATTATATGTCGAAATATGTTCCGGAGAAAATTCTACCGCTTTCTCCAAATTTGAGTTCCATTTTTGCGGCGTCTGAGAAGGCAGTCCGAATATAAGATCAATACTGATATTATCAAATCCTGCCTTTCTGGCCGTTTCAATCGTCAGTAAAGCATCATTTACGGAATGTATTCTTTCCAGAAAAGCGAGTTCATCAATATGAAAGCTCTGCACGCCTATACTCAATCGGTTTATTCCTGCCTGATAAAAATCTGCCATTTTTTTGGCTTCCAGTGAGCCGGGATTCATTTCCAGTGTTATTTCAGCATCATTACTTATGCGGAAACGTGAATAAATTTTGTTTAATATTTGCGTAATATGATTGATGGATAATAAAGATGGCGTGCCGCCTCCTAAATATATGGTATCAAAAATAACAGGATTATTTAACTCGGAAGCATAAATATCTATTTCTTTAAGGAGTGCGCTGATGTATTTATTACGCAGGCGCAGATCGGTTTGCGAATAAAAATCACAGTATCCGCATCTTCTGATACAGAAAGGAACGTGTATGTATATACCGGGTAACCCGGACGAATTAATTAACATTTATTTTTAACGGATAACCCATCCAATTCGATTGAATCTGATTTTTTTATAAAACTGATTCCATGGATAATCCGATTCCCATGAAAAGTAGATGACTAATCCTTTACCTACCATAAGATCATGAGGAACCGGCCCCCAATAACGGCTGTCCAGACTATTATCCCTGTTATCACCCATCGCCCAGTAACTTTCGGGAGGTATCTCAATAGGACCATAATTATCACGACTGCCTAAATTCAGATAGGTTCTGCCAGTAAATTTACCATGTTCACGTTTAAAAATATTTGGATCTATAAACTGCATTTGAGGAGGTTTGGGAAAAGGTTTATCATCAACAAAAACCACTTTATCTATAATTTCTACTTTCTGGCCGCCAACGGCTATACAGCGTTTTATATAATCAACCGACGGATCTTCGGGATATTGAAAGATAATGACATCATAAGGTTTCGGATCGCTTATCGCAGGGAATCTGAACCATGGCACCGAAAAACCAATATTCGTATACGGAATTCCAATCCAGTGCGGCGAACGCATGCCATAAGAATATTTATTAACCAACAGAAAATCGCCTTCAAGCAGGGTTTTTTCCATCGATGAGGTCGGAATTGTATAGGCCTGGACTAAAAATTGTCTGATTATCAAAGCCGCGATCAGAGCAGAAAATAATCCTCTGGTAAATTCATTTTGTTTTTTTGTGATTTTACAACCGGTTTTCCCAAATTAAAATCTCCTTTAGCGCTTAATCATTTTTATCCATAGACAAAACAGCCAGAAAAGCTTCCTGTGGAATGTCCACGCGGCCCACCTGCTTCATACGTTTCTTGCCTTCCTTTTGTTTCTCAAGCAGTTTTCGTTTACGGGTGATATCGCCGCCATAGCATTTAGCTGTAACATTTTTTCTTAAAGCTTTAACGGTCTGCCGGGAAATAATTTTACTGCCAATCGAAGCCTGGATCACAACTTCAAACATTTGTCTGGGAATAAGCTCTTTTAAATGCCGGCAAAGTCTTTGCCCCATATCATATGATTTATCCATATGAATGATTGTCGACAGAGCGTCCAGCGGTTCGCTATTTATCATTATATCCAGTTTCACCAGCTTACTTTCGCGGTAAGTGTCAAAATCGTAATCAAAAGAAGCATATCCGCGTGTTTGTGATTTCAATTTATCATAAAAATCAAAAATAACTTCAGACAGTGGAAAAGAGAACTGCATATCGGCACGACTTGGATCGATATAGGAAGTGGTTTTAAAAATAGCCCGTTTTTCCTGGCCCAATCTCATAATGGCACCAATATATTCCGGAGGCGTGATAATCTGAGCAATGATATAGGGCTCTTCAATCATCAATATCTTACCCGGATTTGGCATAGCTGTAGGATTATCAATATTAATCACATCACCGTTGGTCAGGTGCACACGATAAATCACATTGGGCACCGTATTGATAATGGTAAGATTATATTCCCTTTCCAGTCTTTCCTGAACAATCTCCATATGAAGTAAACCAAGAAATCCGCAGCGGAATCCGAATCCAAGCGCTTTTGATGTTTCCGGCTCATATGTCAGAGCTGAATCGTTTAAAGCCAGTTTTTCCAGGGCTTCCCGCAAATCTTCGAATTCTTCCGATGAAACCGGGTAAATGCCTGAGAAAACCATTGGTTTGACCTCCCGGTAACCGGGAAGCGGCTGGATCGCCGGACTTTTCAGATGGGTAACGGTATCGCCAACTTTTGTATCCTGTACATTCTTTGCCCCGGAAATTAAGTAACCGACTTCGCCCGCCCGCAATTCATTGACAGGCTGCCTGGTCAATCTTAAAGTTCCTATTTCATCAGCCAAAAAATCATGTCCGGTGCTAAAAAACTTTATTGCGTCATTTTTCCTTAATGTGCCATTATAAATACGGATGAAAGAAATGGCGCCTCTGTAACTGTCGAAAACCGAGTCAAAAATAAGCGCCTGAAGCCTGCCATTTGAATCGCCTTTTGGCGGAGGTATTTGTTTAACGATGGTTTCGAGAACATCTTCCACACCTTTACCGCTTTTTGCGCTGACTAATTTTATTTCTTCTTCCTCGCAGCCTAACAGTTCTAAAATCTGATTTTTAACAACTTCCACCTGAGCGCTAGGTAAATCGATTTTATTTATCACCGGAATAACCGTAAGATCATTTTCTATAGCCAGATATAGATTACTGATAGTCTGTGCTTCTACTCCCTGCGCTGCATCAACAACCAATAACGCGCCTTCGCAGGCTGCTAAACTCCGGGATACCTCATAGCTGAAATCCACATGCCCTGGTGTATCAATCAGGTTAAAGATATATTGATTTTTATCTACCGCTTTATAAAGCATCCGGATAGCATGCGACTTTATCGTAATACCGCGTTCCCGTTCCAGATCCATGCTATCGAGAACCTGCTCTTTTAAATCCCGTTGTTCAATAGTATGTGTAAATTCAAGAAACCGGTCTGCTAATGTGGATTTACCATGATCTATATGAGCAATAATACAAAAATTTCTGATATAATCCTGATACATCAAATTCTTTCGTTTTACTATAGCGGTTGAAAATAAGAAACAAGGCCGGAAAAATCAATATAACCATTTTTCACCGGTTTTGAATATTTGCTTTTAGCTGAACTTTTATTGCCCAAACAAGTAAAACTTTGTAAATTCACAGATCGTAAACGAATGATAAACTAAAGAGGCATTTAACCAGGATTTCATCGGGATTGCCGGATTATTCATTATTCAGTTTATATATTCCATCTTTACCAATTAAAGTTGGATATTTATGTAACGAATATAGTGTGAAATATGATATTGACAAATACATAAATTAAATTATATTCCTGAGCTTTCAATTTTAATCCACTACTGAGGAAAAGTGAATTACGAAGATAAATTTTTAGAATTAAAAGACCACGATGGACTACCAAAGCATATTGGTATTATCATGGATGGTAATGGCCGCTGGGCAAAAAAGCGCGGACTTCCGCGTGTTGCCGGTCATAATGAAGGCGTTAATTCCGTTCAGGAAATCGTTGAATGCTGTGGAGAATTATCAATCCCATATTTAACAATCTATACATTTTCCGAAGAGAACTGGAAACGCCCGAGTTGGGAAGTTGCCGCGCTGATGCAGCTACTTGTAAGCACTATCGATAAACAAATTAGACGTCTGATGGAACAGAATGTAAAAATTTTAACCATAGGACATTTATATAAACTTCCTGATTTTACCCGTAAAAAAATGGAATCCGCTATGGAAAGAACAAAAAACAACACGGGGTTGGTTCTGAATGTTGCTTTAAGTTATGGAGGGCGTCAGGAAATCGTCGATGTCGCACGTAAAATTAGTGAAAGAGTAAAAACGGGTGAACTTGACCCTTCGCAAATCACCGATCACTTTTTTGCTCAGTTTTTGGATACATCCGGGCAGCCTGACCCGGATTTGGTTATCCGCACCGGAGGAGAACACCGCGTGAGTAATTTTCTGCTTTGGCAAATTGCTTATGCTGAATTATATATAACTAAAACCTCTTGGCCGGATTTTAGAAAACCACAGTTTACGGAAGCCCTCTGGGACTATATCCACCGGGAACGTCGTTACGGCAAGGTTAGCGAACAAATTAAGGCGAATATCGCTTCATAACCCATCTAATGTTAAAAGATTCTAAAAACAATCTTAACCAATTAAGACATTATACCGTTACTTTCAAGTTTTTTATACGCGCCTTTTGGAAAACGATATTAACATGGATCATCATTGTATCTTTCATCATCGTTGCTATTCATTATGATGTTGATAAAACAATAATCGGTTCCGCTGTAGTCATTTTCGGTATTATTTCACAGGCTTTTGTTGGTCTCTTAAATATAATCGGTATTATCCCTATCGTCGGACCCATTATTGCCAAAGTTCTGGCTCTGCCTTTATTCTGGCTTATAAATGCCCTTGGCTATTTTGTTTCAATTCTGGCTATAAAACGCGGATATTCAAAGGATGTTGTTAATTACCGTATACTCACCGTTGTGCTGTTGATAGGAATTGTAATAGGATTTATCATCGGAAAACTTGTTTAATATATGCTTTCTTATAATTCTGTTTTAAAACAAATATATGATCTTCAGGAATTTTCGATAAAATTAGGTCTCGACAATATCCATGCCTTAGCGGATTATCTGAATAACCCTCAAAAAACCTACCCAGTAATACATATCGCCGGGACTAATGGCAAAGGATCGACAGCTTATTTTCTGTCAAGAATCCTTATCGCCTGTGGATTTCGTACAGGTTTGTATACCAGCCCTCATCTGATGGATTACAGAGAACGCATCCGGATAGATAATCAACTGATAGAAAAAGAATATATTGCAGACTACTGGAAAATTGTTAAGTCTCTGGTATTAAACCGAAAGGCTACTTTTTTTGATACTACAACCGCTCTGGCTTTTGACTATTTCCGGCATAAAAACGTGGACGTAGCCGTTGTAGAAACAGGATTAGGCGGAAGGCTTGATTCTACTAATATTGTGGAGCCGGAAACTGTAGTTATTACGCCTGTAAATTATGACCATGAAAAGCAGTTGGGAACCGACCTTAAGAGTATTGCCAAAGAAAAAGCAGGAATCATCAAACCGGGTTGCGATGTTATATCCTCCGGGCAGGAACAGGTTGTTTTGGATATAATAAAAAATCATCTAAAGGATTCCAATAAGTTTTACTATCTCAAATATCATATTAACTATGATATTTTAGAATCCAATCTGAACGGTTCCATATTTACGCTGAAAGATACCATACACGGGCTCACTTTCCCTGGCCTTAAAACGCCGCAAATCGGTGATTTTCAGGTGGCCAACATCGCTTTGGCCTATTTTGTCGCCCGGTTGTTTAGTAAAAAAAGATCAAAAACAATTGATCAGAATATCTTAACCAGGGTACTTGAAAAAGAAACCT
>RQOG01000156.1 GCA_003854985.1 Calditrichota bacterium | reverse complement strand
TGGTACTATGTCAAGAAAAAGTACAAGTTAAATCGGGAATATTTTTCACAACACCAATATATACGCATTATGTTAACCTGCTTTACTACGTAATTTATCCAATTCCTTTTTGTAGATAGCTTCAAGTTGATTAGGTGATAAATATCCACAATGGCTGTGTATTCTTATCGTATTATAGAATGTCTCTATGTACTGAAACACTAACCTATACGCATGATTATAATCCACAATCTTAAATCTGTTTATCCATTCCCTTTTTATTAATGCGTGGAATGACTCTATACAAGCATTATCCCAAGGATAAGCCTTCTTTGAATAACTATTCACAAAATGTCTTGTAGCTTCCTTGTAGGCTGCACAAGTATATTGTATACCTCTGTCAGAATGAATAACTAATGGTCTGTTTATGTTTCGTGCCCTTTTTGCCTTGTTAATCGCCTCTATAACCCATTTTGCTTCAAGAGTAGTGCTAAGTACCCAGGATATTATTTTTCTAGAGTACAGGTCCATTATGCTTGTTAAATATGCAAATCCTTCAAAAGTCCAAATATAGGTTATATCTGAACACCATACAGCGTTAGGTTCTGCAGGATTAAATTCCTCGTTTAAAACATTGGTGAGTTCTATACTAAAATCAGAATCTATTGTTGTTGTCGTGTACGGCTTAACATACTGGGCTTTTATCCCCATTTCACGCATATAATTACCCACAGTCTTTTCGGCTATACTTTCTCCATTTTGTTTAAGAAGCTGTGTTATTTTAGGTGCTCCATAATTCTGATAGGATTCATCATATAATTTCTTTATTTTACACTTCATAGCTTCTTTTCGTTTCTGATTATTAGAAGGAAGTCTTTTCCTGAAATAAAAATATCCACTTCTTGAAACGCCTAATATTTTCAGCACTCTGCTAACATTAAGCCGGCGTTTACTTTCTTCATACAAATTATCTTCCATTATAGATGTTTCGATGAAGAGAGCTTCTGTTAGTTTCCCAGAATGCTGATCGCTTTTTTTAATATTTCTAATGCATCTTGTGTATCTCTTAATTCTTTTCTCAATCTTGCATTTTCTTTTGCTTCATCACTTTGGTAATTACCTGAGCCTCGTGTAGGAACTTCACCCTTATTTTCTTTTGCTTTTTTAACCCAAGCACTTAGTGCTGTTCTACTTGTTCCTAAATTATTAGCGCATACTGCTAAACCAAGGTCCTTATGCTCTAAGTAGTATCGTACTGCTTCCTCTTTAAACTCTTTTGTAAACTGTCTACTCATTTCAAATTCCTCCATCTTTCACTGTTTTTATTATAACTTTTATTTTGGAATTTTCCACTTTTAACTTGTTCTATTTATATTCTAGCACTA
>RQOG01000155.1 GCA_003854985.1 Calditrichota bacterium | reverse complement strand
GAATATATCTTGGATTTAAAAGCGAAAACAAGAACCGTCGCTTATGATAAGCTAAAAATGTGGGTGGATAAAAAAAACACCATGGTAAAAAAAGTAGAATGTTATGCTGCATCGGGACAATTGATAAAAACCCTGGAATTTAAGGATATTAAAAATTTCGGTGACGGCATTCTGCGGCCGGCGGTAATCGAAACAAGCAGTCCTTTGTATAAAGGTTATCGTTCGCTGATGATTTATTCCAAAATGAAACTCCGTCAGTTTCCAGACGAAGTATTTACACTTGAATACTTATCGCGTCTGGAAGAATTGCGATGACGCGGTTTAAAAAAATATATTTAACGGCATTTTTTTGTTTAGCCGTTACAGGCGTTTTTGCCCAAGATTATGATTTTGATATTCCCGAAGAAGAAGAATCCAGGCTGGAATTTAATGGCAATCTTGATGCCAAGTGGGGATTGTTACAGATTCGGGAAACATCCCCCTTTTACGGAATACAGTTTTATAATATGCCTGTTAAAGATGATTATCTGTCTCAATACCGGCTCGATTTTTACCTCGATGGCGTTTACCGCTATAAGCAAATCGGGGTTTTTATGAAGACTTTTTCCCAGTATGTTAAGGAAGAACCGATTTCAGCGTCCTTCTTTGAGTTGTATGGCAGTGTCAGTCTTTCGCCCCGTTTGCAGATGAGTATCGGAAAACGCAGATTTAACTGGGGAACGGGATATGCCTTTAATCCTGTGGGTTATGCTAATGCGGAAAAAGATCCTGAGAATCCTGACCTGGCTTTAGCCGGCAGAACCTCTGTCTATTTTAATTATAACCGGAGTTTTACGTCCGGTTTTCTGCAAAATTTTTCCATCAGCGCATTATTACTGCCTCCCGAAGCAGAATCGGTTCAAAAATATGCCTCTGCGGATAAAATCGGAGCCGCCCTTAAACTCTATTTTTTGCTGAACGATATTGATATCGATTTAATGACCTCCTATACAAAAAATGAACCTAAAAAACTGGGATTGGATTTTTCAACCAATGTCATGGAAAATATAGAGATCCATGCTGAGTACAGTTACCTGTTTGATGAAAATAAATACTTTATTGAGGACACTTCCGTTTATCGTTTAAAACAAAATGGCGGTTCTTATTTAATGGGAATCCGGTATTTGAATCGCTTTAATACTACGGTTATTGCCGAATATTATCACAATAACAGCGGTCTGACCAAAAACGAGTTTAATTCATATCTAAATTATTTACAAAACAGCATTGATGCCGGTATTCCTGAGTTAGTCAATGCTGCAAAGATGAACATTTCCACGACTTTCAGATCAAAAACGCTGATGCGGGATTATCTTTATGCAAAAATAATTCAGCCTGAACCGTTTTCTTTACTATATGTTAATGCTTCTATATTCAGCATTTTTAATTTGACCGATAATAGTTTTCTTATTTCCCCGCAATTTGGCTACAAACCTTATACAAATTTTGAAATCATGTTGTGGCCATTCTTTTTTTTTGGTGCAAAGGACTCAGAATATGGCAGCAAACAGTTCCGGAAAAAGATAGAACTGTGGATGCGTTTTTTCTTTTAATGCGCCGGCGGTCATCACTGCAGGCTGATATTAAATCAAAAGATCTATTTATGAATCGGAATTGGCTTCAATTTTTTTATTTGATTTAAATTCAACATTTATTAGTTTACGTCAGGCATAATTATTCCGGGTTGTTTTATGAAAAAAAATAAAAAACAAATGAAAGCAAATTACAACCGGCGTGAATTTTTAAAATTAGCTGGCGCTGGCGCTTCGACTTTTATTTTAGGTTCTTTCCTCAATTGTCAGACAACCCCGCCAAAGAAATTACCAAATATTATTATCATTTTAACCGATGACCAGGGCTATGCCGATATAAGCAGTTATAATGCTAAGGGAATTCAAACGCCTAATCTGAACAGAATGGCTGAAGAAGGCATTCGGTTTACGGATTTTTATGTCGCCTCATCGGTTTGTTCGCCGTCCAGGGCGGCATTACTAACCGGCTGCTACCCGCAAAGGGTCGGTATACCGGATGTACTGGCCCCGCCCGGACCGCCATGGACAGAAGGCCGGACAAATATTGGTCTTAACAACAGCGAAACCACGATTGCCGAAATGCTCAAGCCATTGGGTTATACTACGGCCTGTTTTGGTAAATGGCATTTAGGCCATCTGCCGGAATTTCTGCCCACCCGTCACGGATTCGACGAGTACTTTGGTTTGCCTTACAGCAATGACATGATTCCGGAAGACTATCCGCCCCTGCCGCTGATGGAAGGGGAAAAAATCATTCAGTATAATCCGGATCAATCACAATTAACGACCTGGTATACGGAACGGGCGATTAAGTTTATAGAAAAGAATAAAGATCATCCCTTTTTCCTGTATGTTCCTCATTCCATGCCCCATATTCCGATAGCCGTTTCGGATAAATTTAAAGGCAAATCCGGTCAGGGATTATATGGCGATGTGATCATGGAAATTGACTGGTCGGTGGGTGAAATATTAAAAAAGATGGCTCAGCTTAAGCTGGAAGATAATACACTGGTTATCTTTTTTTCAGATAACGGACCCTGGCTGGAATATGGTAATCATGCGGGCAGCGCTTTACCTTTGCGGGAAGGCAAAATGACTACCTTTGAAGGCGGACAGCGGGTGCCGTGTATTATGCGCTGGTCGGGTAAAATCCCTGCCGGAAGTGTCTGCTGCGAAATGGCCACTTCCATGGATATACTGCCGACCATCTCCGCTATAACAGGCGCGGCTTTGCCGGCCGTTAAGATAGACGGAAAAGATGCGCGCTCACTTTGGGGAGGTAAACCAGACGCAAAAACGCTTTATGAAGCGGTCTATTTTTATTATGGAAATGAATTACAGGGAATCCGCAGCGGAAAATGGAAATTATATTTGCCTCATACCTATCAGACGCCTGTGATTATAGGAAAGGACGGTGAGCGCGGTAAAATGGAAGAGGTGAAATTACCCTTATCGCTCTATGATCTGGAACAGGATATTTCGGAAAAGAATAATGTCGCTGAACAATATCCCGAAATTGTCGAACGGTTAACCCAAATGGCAAAAGCATTTGATACGGATTTAAAGCAAAATCTCCGTCCAGTTGGTAGAGTGGAAAATTACTAAAATTTTAAAACTTGTATAATTTTTTTTCATGAAATAGTTATACGAAAAAAATATAGATCAAATATACTCCATAAATAACGGTTAATAATGTTATCGGAATTCCTGCCTTCAGGTATTCACCAAAGCGGATAATTACGCCGCGCTTTTTAGCCAGCTCGGCCGTGATTAAATTGGCCACCGAACCTAACAGGGTTAAATTGCCGGCAAAGGGGGAAGTTAAGGCCAGCAGAATCCAGTATATCTCCGGATTTGCCATTGTTTTAATCATGGGGCTAAGCGCTAAAACGGCCGGCACGTTGGAAATCAGGTTGCTCAGCACAATAGAAATTACCGAAAAGTTCACTATGGATTTTATGCTATAGTCGTCGGCGATTATATAAAATTCTGATCCGACGATGTATCTGCCTAATACATCGGTAACAATAAACAAACCGCAAAAGAAGACCAGCAGCGACCAGTCTATTTCCGTAAAAACTCTTTCCGGTTTGATCCGCCTGGTAAAAAGCAGAACAGCCGCGGCTATCAGCGAAGCCATGGCTACCGGAGCTCCCGCTAAAAAGGAGGCAAGCATCAGGGCTGTGACGATAAGGCTTTTATACATCAATGGCTTGAAAATTCTATATTCTTCAGGTAAAACAGGCAGAAAGGTTTCTCTTCTAAACTCGTGGCGATAAATCAGCATAATTACCAGAATAATTATAAACAATCCGCCTACAGCCGCCGGCGCCAGGTAGAATAAAAACTGGGTAAAAGAAATTTTGCTGTATACACCGATAATCATATTCTGGGGATTGCCGACAATTGTGGCTGCCGATCCTACATTAGCCGAAGTAACTAACGCGATTAAATAGGGAAGAGGATTTCTCTTCAGAGTTAAAACAACTTCCAGCACCAGCGGCGTATAAATAATAACAATCGTATCGTTTAAAAATAAACCGGATAATATTCCGGAACTGAAACAGATAAAAATCAGCAATTGAACCGGTGTTTTGGAAAAAGCAATAATATGATTTACCAGTAATTTGAAAAAACCTGATAAACGCAGGTTGGCGTTAATGATCATCATGGAGAAGAGCAGAACAATGGTGTTCATGTCAATTGAGTTGTAGGCTTCTTCCGGGGTTATAGCCTGAAGTAACAGTAAAATGGCGGAGCCGACCAGGGCGATTGTGGCCCGGTTCATTCTGAAAACAGGGAAGCGGCCGACGGCAATTCCAATAATGGTAACAACGATAACAATTATATTAAGCCAGTCTGAAATACTCATAAAATTTTATCCTGTGCAATCCGAAATGAATTTCATAATAATTTGGGAATTCACAAAAAATATTTTAAGCAGGAAATCAGATTAATGAGGCAATTCGCATCAATACAAAAATTGTTTTTTTTAAAATAATTCAGCTGATTGGCCTATTTAAGCGGTGTTCGATATTTATATTGGTGATATGAACTATTAATTTGAAAGATAGATTTACCGGGAATCCGATTGTATTTCTTTAAATGCTTAGTGTGTGGAAAGTTACTTATAAAAACGAAAATTTGTATTATTCGTTTATTTCATTACATATTAATATTTCGCTGTTATAAGCGGTTTTATCTATCCCGGTGACTCTGAACAATATTTCAAAATATTTAGGTATATATCCATACTTTTCCTCAAATAAACTTTCCAATTCAATCCTTTTTGATTCGTTGATAAAGTAATTAGCTATTTCCGGAGTTCCCAGCGAATGGTAAGAGGCAATAATAAAAATTGTATTGCGCGCAGGTCCGGGAAGCTTTAAAGCTAATACCAGATCTTCATTTAAGCCCAGAGAATGTAGAGAGGTTGAATATGTAATCGTTTTATTGCTGTCCGGATCGTTGTAAGTGATGATGTGCGGGGCAATCCCAAAATGGAAATGAGATTTGGTTAAGGTGAATTTTAAAGCATAAAGTGATTTGATGCTTCCAATATAAATAAAATTGAATTCATCCAGTATCTGGGGATTGATATCCAGTGATTTCCTGAATATGGGTTTTATATTCCAGGAGTATAATACCTTTAACACCGATGGTATACTCCAGATGCTATGATAGGGAAAATAAGATTCATCGCTTCTTCGAATATTAAACTGTGGGTAGACCGATTTCAGGCTGTCCAATTCTTCCGGAGAGTTGATCGTGAAATCACGTACCGTAAGTTCGCGACCGGCTCTTTCAAAATAATCGGTATAAAAAATATGATCCCCGGGAACGACCATAACAGGAAGATTCGACTGAAAATACTCTTTCCAGAAGGGATCCTCTGAATCTACCTGGCGATAATTTTTTAACTGATTTTGAAGAGATTTTATTTGCATTCCGAGAAAAATGATAATAAAAGCAAATAACACAGTGACCGCCCAGGGATAATATTTTCTGATATTTCCTGAGATTGTCCTCTCCGTTTTTGGAACGAATTGAACCTCATAATGACCTTTGGGAATAATAAGATGATAACTGTCTTCTTTGCCTTCATTGGCATAATAAACATCCAGTTTCTTTCTTAATAAGTAAGTATGGGAACGGACGATTGTATCTTCTGCAGGATTAAAATCAGCATCTTTACCGAATACATCGATGGCAATCGTGGTTTCTTTAACCGGGTGCCCTTCTTCTGCCGCATCCACCAGGTAGGTAAGATAAGATTGATAAATTTTAGAGCCGGAAAATTCCTGACTGGATAAGATTTTTTCAAGAATGGCGTATCGGACAGTTTTGTTAATTGTGTTCATAATTAATCTTATGTTAAAAAATGTTTTTCACAGTTTTTCACAGTTTTTAACTCTATTATAGAAAAAAAATAAGATATTTTTACATAGAATCAAAGTTTAATTTTCTACGGTGGCCGAACTAAAAACGTGAAAAGTAGAAATCTAAAAATATTTTTAATTCTTATCTTCATCATTTTTCTAACGGGATGCAGGCAGAAAGAAGACAATGATGATGGTGAAAAGATTCAATATAAATCCAATGAGTATTTATCATGGTCAGTAAAAATGGCCGATTCCGAGATGGAACGACGTGGAAACTCGCTGGCGTTTGGCGGATCCAATCCCAAGGCAAAATGGCAATATACAACCGGACTGTTTTTGAAATCCATGCTTGATTTATGGCAGGTAACCAATGATTCTAAATATTTTGAGTACGTAAAAAATGTCATGGATTCATTTATTGAAGAAAATGGCAGTATTAAAACCTATAAAATGACCGAGTATAATCTCGATAAAATCAATCCCGGCAAAGTATTGCTGAGTCTTTATAAAAAGACCGGCAGCGAAAAATACAAACTCGCCGCAGATATTTTATATCAACAATTACAAAACCAACCCCGTACTTTAGGAGGAGGGTTTTGGCATAAACAAATTTATCCCTGGCAGATGTGG
>RQOG01000154.1 GCA_003854985.1 Calditrichota bacterium | reverse complement strand
TAAGGTCGTCTTGCCATGATCCACGTGACCTATTGTACCAATGTTCACATGAGGTTTACTGCGATCATACTTTTCTTTCGCCATTATCTTTCCTCCGAAAAATTAAAACTCATCAAATATTCGCCTTAAATCACTCGAGCTCACGACCGGGCTTGAACCGGTGACCTCATCCTTACCAAGGATGTGCTCTACCTGCTGAGCTACGTGAGCAACTTTTCAATATAGAGATTTTCCACAACGATAAGACTAGAGCGGGAGACGGGACTCGAACCCGCGACCAACAGCTTGGAAGGCTGTGACTCTAGCCAACTGAGTTACTCCCGCAAAATCTCTACCACATCATGCGGTGCAAGCATAACCAGCACCAGCTAGTTTATTTTGAGCTGGCGGGAGGACTTGAACCCCTAACCAGCTGATTACAAATCAGCTGCTCTACCAATTGAGCTACGCCAGCATCACATTCACAAAAAGTCTTGTAATTTAAATATTTTTTTTTTGAATGCAAATATTTTTTACTTAAATCCATACAATTTTATTTATATTTTTTTCAAATAAATTTGACAGTACAATATCACAATCTTAAATTCAGTGACTTTGAAAAATAAAACAGAATTAGGAGATAGTTTTTTATGGCTCATCATAAATCGGCACTGAAGAGAATTCAAACAGCTGAAAAAGCAAGATTAATTAACCGAAAATATAAAAAAGCGTTAAAAGAAACGGTTAAAGAGGTAATAACGGCCAAATCCGGCAAAGAAGCTGAACCCAATTTAAAAAAAGCAACATCCCTATTAGACCGGCTGGTGGTTAAAAATATTGTGAACAAAAACAAAGCTTCCAGAGAAAAATCAAAATTGACTAAATTTGTCAACGGTTTACAATAGAATCCGCTCTCAGCGGATTTTTTTTTGCTTATTTTTTACCGGATTTTCATCTTTGAATAATATATGGTATATCTCATCATAGTCTTTAACATAAACAAGATCCATATCCTGATATAATTCTTTATCCAGTTCCCTGATATCGCTCCTGTTATCCGCAGGCAGAATAACTTTGGAAATACCATGTCTTTTTGCGGCTAAAAGTTTCTCGTTTAATCCGCCAACCGGAAGTATTCGTCCGCGTAAGGTTATCTCCCCGGTCATAGCGATTTCCGCAGGATAGGGCTGTTTTTTTAATGCGGATAGAATAGCGCTGGTGAGCGTAATGCCGGCCGAAGGCCCGTCTTTGGGCACAGCGCCTTCAGGTAAGTGGACATGTATTTCATTTTTATTTAAAAAATTCCGGTCTATTTTATATTTTTTAAATTTCGACCTGATAAAAGCCATGGCGATCATAGCCGATTCCTGCATTATTTCGCCAAGTTTACCGGTAAGCGTTATTTTTTCTTTACCAGGCATCAGATTTACTTCAACGCGCAATAAATCACCGCCATAAGACGTCCAGGCCAGACCGGTGGCCACGCCGATTTCCTTTTGTGTAATCAGGTTTTTATGCTGATATTTTCTTTCGCCGAGAAATTGCCGGATATTTTTTTCATCCACCTGAATGCTTTTTTTTGTTTTTGAACCGGATAACCGGATCACCACGCGGCGGCAGATTTTACTGATCTCTCTCTCCAGACTTCGAACGCCGGCTTCCATTGTATATTCGAGAATTATTTTATGAACCGCTTCATTTGTGAGCGATAATTCATCTTCAGAAAGTCCGTTCGCTAAAAGTTGTTTGGGAATCAGATGCCTGCGGGCAATCTCCATTTTTTCGTAATCCATATAGCCCGGCAATTCAATAATTTCCATACGGTCATAAAGCGGATCCGGAATTTCATTAGGATTATTTGCCGTAACAATAAACATAACATTTGAAAGGTCATATTCCACTTCCAGGTAATGATCCGTAAACGATTTATTTTGTTCCGGATCCAAAACTTCCAGCAGGGCCGCGGAAGGATCGCCGCGATAATCATTGCCTACTTTATCGATTTCATCCAGCAGAAAAACCGGATTTATACTACCCGATTTTTTTATGCCCTGAATGATTTTGCCGGGTAATGAACCGATGTAAGTACGTCGGTGCCCCCGGATTTCAGCCTCATCATGTATTCCGCCCAAAGATATTCTTGTAAAGTTTCTGCCCATAGCTCTGGCTATCGATTTGCCCAAAGATGTTTTCCCTACCCCCGGAGGTCCGCATAAGCATAAAATCGGCCCCTGTAATTTTTGAACCCGCTGAAGAACGGCAATATATTCTAAAATTCTCTTCTTTGGCTTTTCCAGCCCATAATGATCTTCATCCAATACTTTTCGTGCATAGTGAATATCTCTCGTATCGGTAGTTCTGATCTTCCATGGCAAAGAGATCAGCCACTCTAAGTAAGTTCGGATGACATTATATTCGGGAGACAGGGGAGGAATCTTACCAAGACGGGTCACTTCTTCCATAGCCTTTTTTTCGGCTTCCTGCAACATGCCCGCTTCCGCAATTTTTTCTTTTAATATCCGTACATCCTCATCATCATCTTCATATTCACCTAATTCTTCCCGGATCACACGCAGTTGTTCCTGCAGATAAAAATTTCTTTGCGATCTGGCCATTTGATCACGCACTTTTACTTCGAGATCAGACTGAATGGAAAGAATAGAATTTTCTTTTTTGACTATAGTTAATAAATGATTGATACGCTGATGAATATCCCATTTTTCAAGAATTTTTTGTTTTGCCGGAATGGCAATTTCAAGATAACTGGAAATAAAGTCCGCTGCTTTTTCGGCTTCATGAATCTGATTTAATGAAAAAATAATCTCTTCGGGGATATCATCATGGAGTTTGACATAATCTTTAAAGAGATTGATTAAATGCCTCAGACGCGCTTCATGAGCGGCGTCTATTTTGGATTCGGGTTGATAAAAATTAAGATCTGCCAGCAGGTGGGTATCTTTATTATAATAACGTAATACTTTGGCGCGTTTTATACCTTCGACTAAAATCTTGTTTAAACCGTTTGGTAAACGTACCGATTGAACTACCCTGGCGAGAACACCGTAACGAAACAAATCCGTGGAGTTTACTTTATCTATCAAGGCATTTTTTTGTGTTACAATAAAGAGCGGAAGTTCATCGGTGAGCACATTTTCCAGCGCTTCAATCGACTGCTTACGTCCGATAATCAGGGGCGCCACCATATGTGGAAAAAACACCAAATCTTTTAATGGTAAAACATTAAAAAGGATTTTTTCTTCGTTTAGAACAGTCATCTTAGTTTCTCTGATAAAAAAAAGGCGGAGCACCGCTCCGCCGGATTAAACTATGTATCTGCTCAGGCAATGCGTTTTGCGCTTAAAAATTCAAATTTTGGCTGCCTGACTTTCTGAACGATTTCCTTTGTAATCGTAATCGATTTCAGGTTCGTCATGGAAGGCGCTTTGTACATGATATCAAGCATCACATTTTCCATTATGGCTCTCAGAGACCTGGCACCGGTGTTGCGTTTCATGGCAATTTGTACAATCTCTCTGAGCGCATCATCATCAAATTCAAGTTCTATACCTTCCAATTCCATGAGCCGCTGATATTGTTTTACCAAAGCATTTTTAGGCCTGGTAAGAATTGTATACATGGCTTCTTCATCTAATTCCGATAATGTACTGATTACGGGCAGTCTGCCTATTAATTCAGGTATTAATCCATAATGCAGTAAATCTTCGGGTTCCACCTTTGCATACAGCTCACTTTTCGTCAGGGTTTTATTGGTATTAATGGTCTTTTCGAATCCGATATTCTTTTCGCCTACCCTGCGGCGAATGATATCTTCCAGGCCTTCAAAGGCGCCGCCGCAAATAAACAATATGTTCTTTGTGTTGATATTGATCAGGTTTTGTTCAGGATGTTTGCGCCCCCCTTTGGGCGGAACGCTGGAAATGGTACCCTCCAGCATTTTTAAAATAGCCTGCTGGACACCCTCGCCGGAGACATCCCGCGTGATGGAAGGATTGCCGTCTTTTCGGGCGATTTTATCGATTTCATCAATGTATACAATGCCCCGCTGGGTCTGCTCTAAATTATAATTGGCCGCCTGATATAAACGAACCAGGATATTCTCCACATCTTCGCCCACATAGCCTGCTTCCGTTAAAACAGTCGCATCCGCAATGGTAAAGGGTACATTCAGTATTTTAGCCAGCGTTTGAGCAAGGAGTGTTTTTCCGGTACCGGTCGGCCCGAGCAAAAGTATATTGCTTTTTTCAATTTCCACTTCATCGGAAGGCGAGGTAAAATGAATTCTTTTATAATGATTGTAGACGGCAACGGACAGAATGCGTTTTGTATCCTCCTGGCCAATCACATATTTTTCCAATTCCTTATGAATTTCACTGGGTGGAATTAACCGATATTCATCGGTTAGATTCGCCTGCTTTTGATGCCGCTGGATAATTTCCAGAGCGCTGTTGACGCAATCATTACAAATATGAACATCCGGCCCGGAAATCAGAGTTTCTACTTCTTCAGCAGATCTTCCGCAGAAGGAACAACGTAATACTTGTCCTCTAAAAGTTTTTTTACTCATTTACTTTTTCCTTTGCCATTTTCTTTGGCCCGCGCTTCAAGCACTTTATCGATTATTCCATACTCCAACGATTCTTTTGCAGACATAAAATAATTCCGGTCCGTGTCTTTTTCGATCTTGTCGAGTTTTTGTCCGGTAGCCTTGGCTAAAATTTCATTTACTATTTCACGGATTCGCAGAATTTCATTGGCGGCGATTTTAATATCAGAAGCCTGCCCCTCTGCTCCCCCCAGCGGTTGATGTATCATAATGCGCGAATGCGGCAGGGCATATCTTTTACCCTTCGTACCGGCCGCCAACAGCAGAGCGCCCATGCTGGCCGCCTGCCCCATACAGGTTGTCACTATGTCCGGTTTGATATATTGCATCGTATCGTAAATGGCCAAACCGGAACTTACAATTCCTCCGGGTGAATTTATATATAAAAATATATCCTTATCCGGATCTTCCGCTTCAAGAAATAATAATTGTGATATAATCAAACTGCTGATATTATCGTCGATCGGCGTGCCGAGAAAAATAATCCGTTCTTTTAACAAACGCGAATAGATATCGTAAGCGCGCTCACCGCGGCCCGTCTGCTCAATCACCATGGGTATCAAAGTCATGTGGTTTCCCTTCTGCTCATTTTCCGGTTATTTTTTGTATTGGTGCTTACAATTTATTCAATATGCTTATTATTTCAAATCGATCACATTTTCAGTTACTTTAGAATTTGCGGTTAAAAAGTCAATAACTTTTTTCTGCAGAATATCGTTTTTCACTCTCTCCATCAAAGAAGGCTCGTTTTTATATAACTCTTTAATTTTCTCATCCTTAATTTCATTATAAAATGTATCGATATCTTCCTGAGTAACTTCGAGTTTCGCATTTTTAATAATTTTTTGTTCCAGATAAATCCATTTTATGGTTCGCAGCGCAGATGGTTTATAATAATTGCGCAGGTTCTCTTCATTAATTTTAGGATCGCGTTTTTTAACATCATCAACCATATTATCCAGATAGTTTTCGATTAATGTCTCCGGCACGTCAAAGGGATTTTCCTGAAGAACCTGCTCCGTTAAATCGTCCATAAAACGATCCTGGGCCTGTTTTTTATATTCATACTCCAGTCTTTTTCTGGTGGCCTCTTTTAATTCAGTAACCGTTTTAATATCCTTGTAAACTTCTTCAACCCAGTTATCGGTTAAGTCCGGCAGTTTTTCTTCTTCAACTCTTTTAACTGTAATTCTAAATATTTCTTTTTTACCGGCGATTTCTTTTTGCGGATAATCCTCGGGATAAACCTTAACGACTTTTTTTACATCGCCCGCTTTCAAACCTTTCAGTTCTTTTTCTATTTCTTCGTCGAAACGCTTTTCACCCATTCTCACTTCAATATCTTTGTAATGATGCCCGGCAATGGGAAAGTCCGTTTCATCCAATTCCTGCATATCGATAATCACTTTATGCCCATCGGTGATGGGATCATCTACCGAAGTAATTTCGGCCTTTTCCCTGCGGAAACGATCGATTGTCTGATCAACAAAAGAATCGGCGATTTTGTATACATCGCGGGCAATTATAAAACCTTTTAGTTTTTTTAATTCCACCTCGGGGATCGTTTCCACTTCGATAATCGTCATTAAATCGCCGTCATCGTTAAATTCAAGTTTCTTTGCTTCGGGTTTACCGATCATCTGAATATTATTTTCTTCAAGAACCTCACGCAGCCCTTTTTCCGCCGCCGCTTCCATCGTATATAGATTAATAAGTTCAGCATAGCGAGACTTTACAAGATTAACCGGAGCTTTGCCTTTGCGGAAACCGGGATATTGAATTTCTTTACGGACCTGTTTGATCTGCTCATCGCGTATCGGCTCAAGATCGGTTTTATCTATAACCAAATTCAATTCCTTTTTACAATTAGAAATAACTTTAATTTCTGCGCTTTTCATTTAATTCCTTTCTTTTGCACTACAAATTTTTAAGCTGTTGAATTTACCTGAAATATGGCTGCAATGCAACCCGGTTATATTATGGATTTTTTAATTTTAAAGGGTCATATTATTCCCAAATATTTGATAAAGCATCAGAAATTTGAAACAGGTAAATGCCTTATTGCCCGTGAATTCAACGCTGTTTCATATTGGCATTGTATTTGAAGCTTATTTAGCAGATTAAATTTAAAGAGATTATTTAACCAACAAGAAAGGATCACCTTATGAAAGTATTATCTCTAATGTTTATTCCGCTTTTATTTGTTGTATTTGGCTGTCAGAAAGATAATTCCATCCTTGAGTCAGAACCGGATCTTAAAATGCGTCCCCTGTCTACCCAAGAGCAAATAATCGTTGAAGCGGATCAATCGTTTAGTTTTAACCTGATGAAAGAAATTGTCGAAAGCGATACCGCCGACAATATTTTTATTTCACCCTTAAGCGTTTCCTATGCCTTCGGTATGGCTTTGAACGGCGCCAACGGAAGCACCTACGACGCCATCCGGAATGTCCTTGAACTGCAGGGATTAACCGAAGACCAGATCAACCAGTCTTTTAAGAGTTTAATGCTTCTGTTGATGCAGCTTGACGATAAGGTGATTTTTGAGATTGCCAATTCCATCTGGTACAGAGACACCTTTCCGGTTCTGGAATCATTTATTGATGTTAATAAAGAATATTTTGATGCGGAAGTCGCCGCGCTCGATTTCGCGGACCCGGCGGCGGTTGATATTATCAACGACTGGATCTCCGATAAGACCCATGAAAAAATAAAAAAAATGCTGGATTATATAGATCGTGATGCTGTCATGTACCTGATCAATGCCATATATTTCAAGGCGACCTGGCTTTATGAATTTGATAAAGATTATACCACTGAAGAAAATTTTTACACGGAAGACCAGGGAACAAAAAAGTGCCAGATGATGAAAGTAACGGCCGATCTGGATTATTATGTTGGCGATGATTTTAGCGCCGTAACTTTACCCTACGGAAATGAATTTTATAATATGACTGTGATTCTTCCGAATGAACAAACTGCTGTAAAAGATTTTATAACCTCATTTGATTTATCATCGTGGCAAGCCCTTTTAAATAATATGGTTGTTGGGAAAGGAACCGTTGGATTACCCAAATTCATATCGGAATACAAATTAACCCGTTGTGCGAATTAATAAAAGAGATTGTACACGGTCCTTATTTTCGCTAAATTAGCGATAAGTCATATATAAACAAGGAATTATCATGTACAATCTCACAGAGAATTTCAACAAAATTTT
>RQOG01000005.1 GCA_003854985.1 Calditrichota bacterium | reverse complement strand
TAGCGGCAAGTTATTTTTGATAACTTTTTTTGGGGGTTGTTTTCCAGATCATCTAAAACAGCGGACTAAAATCAATAAAAACAACAAGTCTTTTTTAAAATCTAATTATTTAGGACAGCTCAGGTATCTTTTAGAACAATCCAACAGGATCAACATCAATATTAATTTGAAGGGTTTTGGGATAGACTGATTTTTTCTTATAAACCCATTCGTTAATTAATTTTTTCATCTTATTAATTGCAGAAATACCAGTTTTATCCAGTTTAACAAGTATCTGCCATCTGTAATTATTTTGAACTCTCGAAACAAGCGCCGGCGATGGGCCGAATATCGTTCCGGAATCTTTACCCTGCCTTCTTAATCCGGAAGCAACCTGCCGTGAATATTTTATGACATCACCGCTTTGCGGAGAAGAAAACAGAATCTGAATCAGTTTGGTCTGGGGAGGATAGTTATAATCGGCACGATGCTTGATTTCTTCCATGTAAAATCCGGTAAAATCATGTTCCCGGGCAAACTGCACCGCATAATGATGCGGCAGCATAGTCTGAATGATTACCTCTCCTGTTTTGGTGCCCCGGCCGGCTCTGCCGGCTACCTGAGTAAGCAACTGAAAAACCTTCTCAGGCGAACGAAAATCGGGAATGGCCAGCCCGATATCGGCGCTGATAACGCCTACAAGGGTGACATTGGGAAAATCCAATCCTTTGGCAATCATTTGTGTACCTAATAAAACCTGCGCTTTCCCTTTGCCAAAAGCATTTAAAATGCTATCGTGTCGGCTCTTGCCTTTCGTCGTATCCTGATCCATTCGCAGAGTATTTATTTCAGGGAAAATCTGCAGTAATTCATTTTGGATACGCTGGGTGCCGATTCCCTTGTACACAATATTCTTATCTCCGCATACAGGACAGTTATAAGAAGCTTCCTGAACATGTCCGCATAAATGACAATGCAGTTTTTGGTCCCAGGAATGATAGGTAAGGCTGATGTCGCAATTCGGACAAATGGGTATAAAGCCGCATTTTTTACATTGCATAAATGATGAATATCCGCGCCTGTTCTGCAAAAGTATAATTTGTTCCTTGTTCCTCAGTCTTTGCGCAATTTTTTCTACCAGTAATTTTGAGAAAAGAGTTACACCGCTAACACCGGTATGTCTTTCATATTTCATATCAACAATAGTAACCTGGGGCAATCGGATGCCATCGATTCTGTTGCGGATTTCAAGCAGATTATATTTACCTTTTCTGGCATTAAAATAGGATTCCATTGAAGGCGTAGCCGATCCCAGAATGACTAAAGCGTTGTGCTGACGGGCGCGATAGACAGCCGCATCCCTGGCATGATACCTGGGCGCGGTTTCGGATTGTTTATAGGAACTTTCATGTTCTTCATCTACAACGATCAGCCCGATATTTCGTAAAGGTGCAAACAAAGCCGAACGTGGTCCGCAGGCAATTCTGATTCTCCCCTGTGCGCAGGCAATCCAGGCGTCGTATCTTTCCCCGGCCGACATTTTACTATGAAATACGGCTATTTTTTCAGAAAACGCCGCCTGAAATCTGCTGACAGTCTGTGGGGTTAAGGCAATTTCAGGAATAAGAATAATGCCAGTCCTGTTTTTTTCCAGAACCTTACGCAGCATTTCTATGTAAACCTGGGTCTTACCGCTGCCGGTTACGCCATGCAATAAATGTACGCTGAATTCATTTTTATCCTGCGCCTGCCGCAATTGTTTTATTACACTTTCCTGCTCATCGGTAAGCCTGGTGATATTTAAGGTCTGCTGAAAACTGAATTCCGGCTCGCGTTCCACTTTTTGCTCGATAATCCGGCACAAATCGTATGCACACATTTTCTGCAGGGTTGCCGCCGCCATACCGGTTTCTTTTAAAAAGTCGGACACCAGGATAATTTGTCCCAAGTGATCCAGCATATATTGCCCAACTTCCGGACGGCGTTTCAGATATTTTCCATAATCTTCATGCTGCTGGTTCCTTTCCTTGTATTCTAATGGTACTTGTACAAACCTGCGGATTTTATCGCCGACCCGGGCATCTTGTCTTTCATATATTTTTCGTATAAAACCTTTTTCTGCCAGTTTCCCGATTAAAAAATTAAAGCTGCCTGCGCCAAATTTCTTTTTATAGTACCTGGAAGTATTACCCGGATTCGCTCCAATTAACAGATATAGCTCGCGCTGGCGTTCCGTTAACAATTCCAGATTCTGGTTTTCAACCGTTTCAATTCTTGTTGTTTCATATTCATCAATACCTTTGGGAAGTGCTAAATGAACAGCTTGTCCCCAGCCGCACATATAGTATTCTGCAATCCAGAAAGTAAATTCAAGCATTTTTTCATCGAGCAAGGGTTTTTCATCCAAAACATCGGTAATCATCCGGACCGATTTGATATCCGTTTTTTCCTTAACGCTCACGATTACGCCTGTAATGGTGCGGTTTCCAAACGGAGTGTAGACGCGCATACCGGGCATAACATCCTGAATATCCGGTGGCACCTGGTAGGTAAAAGCATGATGTATCGGCAGGTTGAAAACGACTTCAACAAAAGGCATTATGATTCCCGGCAAGTGATTTTTAATGCAGAAATATTAATAAAATAATTCTTAAAAAAAAAGGCGGGATAACCCGCCTGATATTTATTCTTTAACGACCCAGACTTTAACGGCGCCGGTCACTTCCGGATGAAGTTTAACCGGAACCGAATAAATGCCGAGTGATTTGATCGGTTCTTCCAAAAGAATCTTGCGCTTATCAATCTCATAGCCCTGTTTGGATAATTCTTCAGCAATATTCTGAGAGGTTACAGAGCCGAATAATTTATCTTCCTCTCCTACCTGAACCGTTATGGTACAGGAAACATTTTCCAGCTTGGCTGAAAGATCCTCTGCTTTTTTACGGTCTCTGGCCATTATTCTGCTTTGCTGAAGCATATCATTTTCATAACGCTTCTTATTGGATTCCGTAGCCTGATAGGCAATGCCTCTGGGAATTAAAAAATTTCTGGCAAAGCCGTCTTTAACTTTTAAAGTCTGACCGGCTTTACCTAATTGTTCATAATCCCGACGTAAAATAATTTCCATTTAACTCACCTTTTTTTACAATTCATTGATTATCTGGTAAAGTCAGTTACAAACGGAATGAGCGCCAGATGGCGGGCCCGCTTGATCGCTTGTGCCAGTTGGCGTTGATGTTTAGCGCAGGTCCCCGATGTATGTCTGGGAATAATTTTACCCTGTTCGGTGACATATCTCAAAAGTAATTTTTCCTCCTTAAAATCGATATAATCCATTCCGGACTGGCAGAAAAAACAAACTCTTTTTCTTCTTACCCGAATCATTTTATATTCCTTTCTTCAAATTATTCTTTGTTTTCTTCCACAGTTTCATCGGAGTCTGCTTCAGCTTCAATATCATTATTTTCGAAATCTGTTTTTTCTGGTTCCTCTGACTCAATATCGATAACAGGTTTCTTTTTAGGCTCGACTTTTTCCGCCTTATTAACGGCAGGAGTTTCAGATGCCATTGCTTTCAGCTTATATTTATCGTACCGGTATGTCAGATAACGCAAAACGTTATCATTATAATTATACTCGCTCTCCAGAATGACGGGAATATTACCTTCTCCCTCAAATTCGATGGAAGCATAAAACCCATACTGCTTTTTCTGGATTTCATACGCGAGTCTCTTCTTACCCCATTTTTCAACCTGCCGAACCTTACCATTGTTTTCGGTAATCAGCGCAGAAAACCGATCCATAGCGGAATCGATTTCTTTTGGTGGAATGAGGCTGTCAAGAATGACAATAGATTCATAGATAGCCATTAAACCTCCTTTGGTCTAAGCGATCTCTCTACTAAAAGAGAGACAGGATATTACTTCAGTTAATTAAATTAATGGTGCAATCACCAACGATACAACCGACATCAGCTTTATCAGGATATTTAATGACGGACCGGCTGTATCTTTAAAAGGATCGCCCACTGTATCGCCGACGACCGCCGCTTTATGCGTTGCAGATCCTTTTCCGCCTAATTCACCTGATTCGATATATTTTTTTGCGTTATCCCATGAACCGCCTGCATTGGCCATAAAAATGGCCAGCAATACGCCGGAAACGGTAACACCAGCTAAAACACCGCCCAACATCGTAGCGCTTTTAAAAACAAGGCCGAATAGAACAGGCGTTAATATGGCTAATAATCCCGGTGCAATCATTCTTTTAATTGCAGCGGCTGTAGCGATATCTACGCAACGGGCATAATCCGCTTTAGCCTGACCTTCAAGCAAACCTTTAATTTCACGGAACTGCCGACGCACTTCCTCGATCATTTCGAATGCAGCCTCTCCCACCGCCTTCATGGCAAAAGAAGAGAACACAAAAGGTAAAACGCCTCCGATTAACAATCCGGCCATTACAAACGGATCATTAATATCAAGCACTAAACCACCTGCCATCGATTGTCCTACGGTTTCTCTGTATGCGGCAAATAAAGCCAACGCTGTTAATGCGGCTGAACCGATTGCAAAACCTTTACCAATCGCGGCTGTGGTATTTCCAACCGCATCAAGTTTATCGGTACGTTTACGTACTTCAGCCGGAAGTCCGGACATTTCGGCGCAACCGCCGGCATTATCAGCAATTGGGCGATACGCGTCAACCGCCAACTGGATACCGGTTGTGGAAAGCATACCTAAGGCAGCGATGGCGATACCGTATAATCCAGAAAAGTAATAGGCGACGATAATGGCCAAAGCGATTGTAACTACCGGCCAGGCCGTAGAATACATCCCATTGGCCAGACCGGCGATAATATTTGTGGCTGCACCTGTTTCCGAAGATTTAGCGATTGCTCTGGCTGGTTTTCTTGATTCCGAAGTATAATATTCGGTTAATAATCCAACCGTGATGCCTGCAACCAATCCGGCGATTGTTGCCAGAAAAACGTCAAGGCCGGAAACATCTTTACCGGACATATTAACTGCCGTGGGCATTACATAATCAATTACAAAATAGCTGATCACAATCATTAAGGCGCCGGCGCCAAAGGTACCGATATTCAAAGCCGTCTGGGGATTACCGCCTTCGGAAGTGCGGACAAAAAATGTACCGACGATTGATACAACAATACCTATACCGGCCAAAAGCAGAGGAAGCATTACCAGATTGGATACACCGGCAGCAGCGGCTAGAACCATGGCTCCGATGATTGATCCGACATAAGATTCAAATAAATCTGCGCCCATACCGGCAACATCGCCGACATTATCACCGACATTATCCGCGATTGTAGCGGGATTACGGGGATCATCTTCCGGAAGACCGGCTTCAACCTTACCGACAAGATCGGCGCCCACATCGGCGGCTTTGGTAAAAATACCTCCGCCCACACGGGCAAACAAGGCGATGGAAGAGGCACCCATGGCAAATCCCGATAAAATGGTCATTACTCTGCCCAGATTTGCGGCAGAATCAAGCCCACCGTAAACCCAAAACAAAATGGTAAGACCGATTATGCCAAGCCCCACAACGCTGAGACCCATCACGGAACCGCCGTTAAAGGCAACAATCAACGCCTTGTTCAGGCTGGTTCGCGCCGCCTGTGTTGTACGGTTATTTGCCAGCGTGGCAACCCGCATTCCGAAAAAGCCGGCTAATGCGGAACAAAAAGCGCCTACGACGAATGAAACCGCAACGAGTTCCGTACCCTGGCTGATATTACCGATATATAGTAAAACGGCTACTGCCAGCACAAAAATCGATAATACTTTATACTCCCGGGCTAAAAACGCCATTGCGCCTTCACGAACGGCCAGCCCGATTTCAATCATTTTTTCAGTGCCCTCATCTTGTTTCGCAATCCATGAACTACGCCATAAAGCGAAGATAAGAGCCAGTACACCGCTTCCAACGATAAAATAGAATGTTGTGTATTCCATAACCACCTCTTGTTAATTATTTGGTATCTGTTAAAACATTGCGATTATAATGCGTCATTGCTTTTTCTATTCCTTCTTTAAGCCAGATAAGAATGCCCTCATAGGCTGTCTGATAAATCTTTTCCAGTTCCTTTTTTTCCTGTTCGTTAAATTCCGAAAGCACATATTGTACAGAATCTTCAAAATCAGATCCAATGCCAATCCTTAAGCGTTGGATATTCTTTGTCTCCCAATGATAAATAATCGATTCGATACCTTTATGTCCTCCGGCGCTGCCTTTGCTCCGAAACCGCATAACACCGAAGTCAAGGTGAAAATCATCATAAATCACCAGAGAATGATCAGCCGGAATACTAAAAAAATCTCCGGCCTGTTTAAGCGCCACGCCGCTGTTATTCATATAAGTGGCCGGTTTAATTAAAACCAGATTATAACCCGCCGCTTTGCTTTCGGCAAAATAATAATCGCCCTTACCCGGCATAAAAGAAGCACTAAGCTGACCGGCAATATGATCCAGTATTAAAAATCCAATATTGTGACGTGTCCAGTAATACCTTTTGCCGGGATTTCCCAAACCGGCTAAGAGACGTACTGACAAATTTTTTACTCTTCCGCCTCTTCTTTTTCTTTGGCAGTGATAACTTCAGGTTCAGCGGCTTCTTCGGCTTCTTCTTCTGCTGCTTCCGGAACAACCTCTTCAACGATCTTCGGTATTTCAATTCTACAGATAATCTCTTCAGGATCATCCAGAAAAACAACATTCTCATGAACCAGATCCTTGATTCGCAGAGACTCATTTAAGCCAAGATTTTCGATATTAATGGTAATGACGTCCGGAACGTCTTTGGGAAGCACTTCAATTTCCGCTTCGGTACGCAGGGAAAAGAATCTCCCACCTTGTTTAAGTCCCTTTGCCGTTCCTTCAAAATGAAGAGGCACAGAAAGCGTGATTTTGTGGCCTGATGTTAAACCAAGAAAATCAACATGAAGAATATTTGAATTAACCGGATGACGTTGAATTTCCCTGATAATGCTTTGCTGCTCTTTTTCGCCAAGTTTTATGTTTATTAATGAATGTCCCTGCCGAAGGAAAACATCCAGCTCATGAGCGTCAATGGCCAGAGAAATAGCATCTTTACCTTCTCCATAAAGATTGACCGGCACTTTACCGAGTCTTCTCAACCTGCGGGCTTCCGCTTTTCCTTTTTTTTCACGCTTTTCAGCTATTAATACTGAATCCGTCATTTTATTTACTCCTGATCAAGTGTTAAAAAAGTGTATCACACTGGTACACTTTCAGCTACTATTACCTGCTGGGGTGGTAGGATTCGAACCTACGAATGGCGGACCCAAAACCCGCTGCCTTACCACTTGGCGACACCCCAAAAATAAACAATATTAGCTTATTTTAAAGCCGTGTAATTTAATACGGTGTCAGTAGTTTGTCAAGAATATAAAAGCGCTGCTGCGCTTTAGATTTATATCGCTGAAAAACGGTAATTTTAAAAAAACATGGCAAAAGACACCCGATGGCTATTACCGAAAATCGATTCGTAGGGAACGAAGGCATAATCCAGACTGTAACTTTTATATTTTAAGCTTAATCCCGTGGTAAAATGGGTTTCCAATTCTCCAAATATCCCGCCAAGCCTGACAGCAATATATTCACCCAAATCTACCTGACTGCCAGCACGAACCAAAAACTGTTCCTTATTGATATATTGAATATCTGTTGATAATAGCGGTTTATTGCCAATTATTTCAAACGGCGCCCGATACGCCACACCCGTTCGAAACATAAGAGGCAAAGGGGTTGATTCTTTGTCTAATTTTGCCATCGCGCCTAAGTTCTGGATAACAAATCCCCAGCTTAACGCCTCAGACAAAGATTTCCGCGTCCCTAAATCCAAAGCCCATCCGCCTGCTGATTTTAGATAGTATTTCTCAAACAGGTATTTTACGGTAATACCAACATGCCAATCGCCCTTAAAACTGTGAGCATAGCTGATTCCTGAAGAAAAATTAATGGCTTCCGTTATACCGATTGGTTCGGATGAAGCCTCTTCACGAATTTCTATATTCGGATTCGTCATCAGGTTAAAGGATAAAGCCAGCGCATGCTCACCGGTTCTGATCTGAACGGCGGCAAACTGCTGCGTAATATCTGCGATCGATTGATGATGCATCACCACCAGAGATTTATTGTCAGCCAATGCAAGCGCGGCGGGATTCCAGTAAGTTGCCGATGAATTTTCACCGACAGCGCTGTAAGCGCCGGCCATACCTGCCGCCCGGGCGTCTACATCTACTTTTAAAAAGGCCATTCCATTTTGACCGGCCTCGCCTGAAAACAACCGGCTTTGCAACACTATACTCAACGCCAAAATTACTAATCCTGTTTTTCTGGATATCATTTTCATATCTCTTTCAATTTAAATCATTACACATTATCTATGCCAATCAAAAATAAACCTGCCACGAAAACACATGGCTGACGCCTTCGCCGTCATCTGCGGTAACCAAGGCATAATCAAGTTGACTGATAAATTTATACAGAATAAAACCCATACCGGCCCCGGCCGTAAATTTGTCATCATCCCAGCCCATTCGTACAGCGACATTTTTTTCAGTATTATTCCCCATCGTATACAAGGCTTCCAGCCCGATATGATGCCGGTATTCCTCTTTATCGCTCCATTCGAAATCATATAAAACATTAAGCCAGTTTAACGGCGTTTTATAAAAACAGCCTAAGCCATATTTTACAGGGAAACGATCCGTCGTCGTGCCGCCTTTTCCAAATATTTCCGTAGTATTAACTTTTAATTTTGAACCAACATCACGGACAGAGGCGCCGACAAAAAGACTTTCCATAATCATAAATCTCAAACCGAAATCAAATCCCCAGCCTTTGGAAAGATAATCGAAATCCTGATTATTAATCATTTCCCAGAAGTATTTATAGGACAAGCCGATGGCGAAACGTCCTTTGAACGTTCTGGCAAAATTGAAATACAAAGCGTTCATGGAATTGGCGATCGGGTCTGTTTTTTCGCCGATCATACTGTAAGAATCAAAATCGTCGTTGCCGGCATGAATCCAGCCCAGAGACAGCCCTGCGCTGGGCGGTACCTTCATGGCAAAACCGATATAATTGAAATTGCGATCCAGCGGCATAAAACTAT
>RQOG01000153.1 GCA_003854985.1 Calditrichota bacterium | reverse complement strand
TTTATACTCAAATTTACCGTAACCCAGGAAACTCTGTTATAATATGCAGTGTCCAGGAGAGTTCATATAGACGTGTAGGAAATAAAACACCAATAAATAGAACGTGTAAAGAAACATACAGATTAACTGTAATAAAAATAAAACCATAAAATTGAATTCTGAGATATTGTGGAAACCGGGTATAGAAAGTGACCCAAATATCAGAAAACAAAAATCATATTTTTTGTTAATAGAAGGCTATTACCCTTGACATTTTTTTCTATAGACGTCTGGACGCCGGACAGGCCGGATCAATGCCGATGATTATTTTATCCGATATAAACTGACTTTTGATTTGCAAAGATTTTGCCCAGGGTACCACTTTTGTGGGAATTTTTTGGTCATAAAAATTCCTTTCTTTTTTAATTGGGTAAAAAAAGAATTTGCATAAAAAAGGCAGTTTTTTAAATGGTTATGGTTACTTTTATAAATATAGAAATCGTTTGACGCTGTTCGCGATCGACAATTCCCTAAAATAAAGGATTAATTTATACTTTATGACGATAAACAGGAATCTTCCAGGGACGACTCCTGTTTCGGAATAATCAAATCCTTATATACCTTTTCTTCCCTGAGCGCCTGCAGGTTTTCCAGTACCGGTTCCAGTTTGTCAAATTGCATCATATGCAGACGAAACCTGGCAATATGCGGCAATCCTTTCAGATATCCGCTGAGATGCTTGCGCATTTCAATGACGCCTTTACGCTCGCCCTTATATTCCACAGAAAAACGATAATGTTTTTGGAGCAGCTCAATTTTATCGGCCAGCGGAACGGGAGGCAGAATTTCGCCGGTCTTTAAATAATGCTTGATATCTCTGAAAATCCAGGGATTATGTATGGCGCCTCTTCCGATCATCACGGCATCACAACCCGTTTCTTCAAACATCCTTTTAGCATCCGCGGGCGTTAAAATATCGCCATTGCCGATAACAGGAATACTAACCGCCTGTTTAACCTGTTTTATCCATGTCCAGTCGGCCTGACCTTTATAGCCCTGGGCCCGGGTCCGGGCATGTAGGGCAACGGCTCCAATACCCACATCCTGCATCATCCGGGCAATCTCAACAATCTCAATGGTATGTTCATCCCAGCCAAGACGGGTTTTCGCCGTAACAGGCAGACTGACCGAACGGGCTACCGCTTTGCAGATTTCAATCATTTTAGGAACATCGCGCAGCAGGCCGGAACCTGCGCCTTTTAAGGCAACTTTCTTTACCGGGCAGCCGAAATTTATATCGATAAAATCCGGTCCTTTTTCTTCGGCAATCTGAGCCGCTTCTACCATGGCTTCCACCCGGTTACCGTAAATCTGTATGGCAATCGGCCGTTCCTCATCCCGGATGGTCATTTTTTTAAAGGCTTTTTCGGCATCCCTTACCAGCGCTTCGGAACTGATAAATTCCGAATAAACGACATCAGCGCCCAATTCCCTGCAAATCATCCGGAACGGATAATCGGTTACCGATTCCATAGGCGCCAGGAATAAACTATTTTCAATATTTATATTGCCGATATTCATAAATGTTTTATGCTTATTTACCTATAAATCCTCAATCGATTTGCGACCGGCAAAACCGCCTTCCAGCGGATGCCAGAAACCGATTTCTTCTTCATCGAGTTTCCAGCACAGATATACTTCTTCGCCGTTATTTCTCATGGCGGGAAAATCCAACAATCCCTGTTCCAGTCCTTTTATTTCTATACCTTTTGTATAAACCGTGTGCATCAATTCAATCATTTCCCGGTACACAGGAGGAAACTCATCCAACGTATCGGGATGAAATCCGGGAAAAAACTTGCCGCGATAAACGTCAAATCCCTGTTCCTTTAAAATCAGGGTAAAATTACGGATTTTCTGCATGATCGGTTTTAGTTCCGTAATCAATGTATTGGCTTCATTTACACTAAAATGCTTTTTAAACTTCATCATGGGTGAAATCATACATGGAATTTAAAACGATGTCAAATTTTTAGGCGGTATGCGCAAGGTGGAATTTATTCGCTTGTTGCCGGCTACAATGTCCGCTTTTAAATTTATATTTTCCAGCGCATAGTTTTTACTGACATAACCTAATCCCACCGGTTTGTTTGTCTTCGGATTGGTTATCAGGCTGGTCAGCGTGCCTATCTTTTCATCATCCAGGTAAATATCAAGCGGAGGCTTAAAATCAATTGTATCATCAGGATTAATCACCATTAAGTATTTTTGAACCTTGTCATAAGCATCCAGCCGGGCGATTACCTCCTGACCGGTATAACAGCCTTTAGTAAAACTGACGGCGTTAATCAGCCTGGCTTCATGCGGATTATAGTTTTCGGATAATTCATTTCCCCAGGCCGGCATACCGCTTTCCACCCGAAGCGTCTGATAGGCAGAATAACCGGCCATACTGCCTTCTGAAAATAACAACCGCTCTTTAAGTTCCGGAACTATTTCCCTGGCTTCATCCGGAGAAATGCAGATATCATAGGCCGGAACCAGATAATCCTTATTACTGAAAACCGGAAAGGCAATATTACCAAAGTTCAGCCATAAATTGTCTTCTGCGGTAATTTCTTTTTCCGCAGATAAGGATTCAATAAACCTGCAGCTGTCGGGACCGGCGAGCATCAGCCAGACCAGGTCGTCGCTGATATCCATAGCTTCCGCGTCTTCTGTAATTACAAAACGGTTGATCCAGTTGATCAGATGGTTGGTGTTGGAATAACTGCTGATAAGAATGATATCGCCGTTTAAAATAAAGGCGCGGCAATAATCGATAATCCTGCCTTTCGGCGTTGTAAACAAAGTATCACAAACCTGGCCCAGCATCAATTTAGACATGTCATTCGTACTGATTCTGTTTAATAAATCCAGGGCATCTTTTCCGCGCAGTCTTACTTTACCCAGATAACTGCGGTCTGTTAATCCAACCGAATTCATCAGCGCATTAACTTCGGTTACCGGGTTGCCATAGTGATAAGGAATGATGCGGTCATCCAGCGTATCAAATGCCGCCTGCATCGATTTATGAAATTTATGGAGTATCAGTTTTTTCATTATTGTTCCCGATGACGAGTCTGCCTATAATTTCATCTTTTAAAATCGATTTTTCAATGATTTCTTCAATATCATCCATTTTTACGCCGCCATACCAGATTCCCTGCGGATAAATTACAATCGTTGGTCCAAAATCACAACGCCCAAGACAGCCCGCCCGGTTAATTCTTACTTTTGAAGCCAGGCCTGACTCTCCCACCCGGATTTTCATTGCATCAAACAGGTTATCCGAGCCATGATTGCCACATGACCTTTTAGACGCTTTCGGCGGACGGCGGTTCCCGCAAACAAACACATGCTTTTCATATTTGAACATACTAAAGGATTATGGTTTTTGGGTTATATCATAATTTTCGAGAAGACCAGCGATGCGCTGTAAAAACTGTGATCCCATCGCCCCGTCAATCAGACGGTGATCAATGGTCAGCGAGAGATGCATAACCGGCCGGATGGCAATAGCGTCATCGATTACCACCGGGCGTTTTTTCACCGCGCCGACGCCTAAAATGGCGGATTGCGGCTGGTTTATAATAGGAAATCCCGCGGTGACGCCATAAAGGCCGAAATTGGATACCGAAAATGTGCCGCCTGTTAATTCATCGGGATTCAGTTTTTTATTCCTGGCCCGAACCGCCAGATCGTTAATCGCCCGGGCAATGCCTGTCAGATTAAGTTCTTCACAATGAAAAATATTGGGTACAATTAATCCGTTTTCTACCGCCACGGCAATACCGATATTATAAAATTTATTTATTAAAATATTATCGCCGTCAATCCGGGCGTTAAGCAGGGGAAATTCCTTTAACGCCTGCACGGCCGCTTCCACGACAAACGGCAGATAAGTCAGGCCAAAGCCTTCCCTGGCTTTAAAGATTTCATTATTGGCCTCACGGATTTTATGAATATTTAACATATCCACTTCCGTATAAAGCGCCACCTGGGCGGAAGTCTTAATGGAATGGATCATATGCTCCGCGATACGTTTACGTATATGATCCATGGGCAGGATTTCCACCATGTCACCGGCCGGCTTTTGCACGGTATCCGATACGGAGGTTTGTGATTTAGACTGAGTATCGGAATTTAAATAGGCCAGTAAATCCTTTTTGGTCAGGCGTCCGCCCGAACCCGATCCGGGAAGGCTTTCCAGAATTTCCATGGACAGGTTATGCTGCGAAGCCATATTCATGACCACCGGTGAATAAAACCGGTTTGATTTTTTAAATTGTATGCTTTTATTCAGCGTCGGCTGCTTAACCGGTTGACTGACCGGCTCATTTTGACCGGCGACTATTTCCGCAGATTTCTTTGTATAGGTTACATGATCTGTCTCTATTACGGCGATAGGTTTACCTACTTCGACCGTTTCGCCTTCTCCGGCCAGCAATTCAATGATTTTACCCGCCGCAGGCGTCGGTATTTCCGAATCCACTTTATCGGTGCTTATTTCCAGAATGATCTCATCATTTTCCACCGTGTCCCCTGCCGCTTTTAACCATTTTACAATAACGCCTTCGGTAATGGACTCACCCATTTTTGGCATAACCATTTCCAGTTTCATATTTAATACTCCGATAACTTTCTAAGCGCATCCGCTATATCATCAATCTGCGGTAACGCCTCTTCTTCCAGAACCGGACTAAACGGCACCGGCGTGTCCGCGCCGGCAAGGCGCATAACCGGGGCATCCAGATATTCAAAGGTAAATTCGGCAAGGTGTGCGGCAATTTCCGCCCCGAAACCCTGGAAGCGGGTATCTTCATGGGCCACTAAAACCTTTCCGGTTTTTTTAACCGATTGCAGAATCGTTTCTTTATCCAAAGGATTAATGGTCCTGATATCGATAATTTCAACGGAAACGCCTTCCTTCTCCAGCGCTTTGGCGGCTTCGAGCGATTTCTGCACCAACGCCCCCCAGGTGATTATGGTGATATCCTGTCCTTCCTTTTTCAGGGCTGCCTTCCCAAAAGGCAGTAAGTATTTGCTGTCCGGTTCCGGCGTAGCGGCATTACTCTGACGGTATAATCCTTTATGCTCCAAAAACAATACCGGATCGCCGCCTCTGACGGCGGTTTTTAAAAGTCCTTTGGCATCGGCCGCATTGGAGGGATAAGCAATTTTTAATCCCGGGATATGCGAGAAAAACGCTTCGATATTCTGCGAATGGCACAATCCGCCATGGATATACCCGCCAACCGGTATGCGGATAACCACCGGCGCTTGCCAGAAATTATTAGAGCGCCAGCGCATCGTGGAAAGCTCGTTACGAATCTGCATCATGGCCGTCCAGATATAATCGCCGAACTGGATTTCCACCACCGGTTTTAATCCGGTAACCGCCATCCCGATGGCTACGCCAACGATGCTCGATTCGGCCAAAGGCGAGTTAAAACAACGCTCTTTGCCGAATTCCGTAGAGATGCCGGTTGTGGCCGTGAATACGCCGCCCTTGCCGTCGGCCACATCCTGGCCAAAAATATACATTTTATCATTGGCAGCCATTTCTTCCTTTAAGGCATGATTGATAGCGTCAACCATAACTACTTTATTGCCGCTTGGCTCGATTTTTTCATAAGCTAAATGCGCGTGTTCTTCCTGCGGCGCCAGGATAAAATTGAATAGTGTTTTTTTATCCGGATCAGCAAAAGACTGCGCCTCCTCAGCGGATTCATCGACTAGCTTCCGGCATCCGGCTTTTATTTCATCAATTTCATATTCATCCGCATATTCTTTTTCAAGCAGGAAATTCTGAAATCTCAAAACCGGATCGCGCCTGATATCATTTTCCAGGTCTTCCCTGCTGCGATATTTTTTTTGTGAATCGGAAGAAGAATGAGGCATCAGCCGCACCGTATCGGCTTCGATCAGCGCCGCTCCATCTCCTGATTTTGCCCGTTCAACCGCCTGATGTATTATGTTGTATGTGTCAAAAAAATCGGTGCCGTCTGCCCGAAAACGGTTCAATCCTTCATACCCAGCGGTAAATTTAAAAACCGATTCACCGCTCATCTGTTCGGTTACCGGCGTGGATATGGCATATTTATTGTTTTCTATGAAAAAAATCACCGGCAAACGGTCCCGTGACGCCCAGTTTAACGCCTCATGAAAATCACCCTGACTGGTAGCGCCCTCGCCCGAAGAAACATAGACGACTTCATCGCCGCCTGTTTTTTTGATGGCCAGGGCCGTGCCGACAGCCTGTAAATACTGCGTGCCCGTTGGACTGGACTGGGAGACTATTCGTTTTTCTCTATGACCGTAATGATTGGACATTTGCCGGCCGCCGGAACTGGGATCAGCCGCTTTGGCTAAAAAATTGAGAAAGATTTCCACAGGTGTAACTCCGTATTGCAGCACAAACGCCAGGTCGCGATAATAGGGATAGGCATAGTCAATTCCGGGACGCAGAACGAATCCGGCTGCGGTCTGAGCCGCCTCATGGCCGGCCGCGCCGATATGAAAAAAGCTTTTACCCTGTTTAAGCATAATCAACATTTTCTCATCCATCAAACGCGAAGTAATCATATTTTTATACAGGGAAATCAGCACGGATTTATTTAATCCCGATTTCCGGACTTTAGGCTGAGATTTGACGGCAAGCGCTTCATTCATCGGACTGTTTCCCGGTCATTTTCTGTTCACTCTCACTCTGCCGGTGAGCGATCTGAATCGCACAGTTCATATAAAGATAATCGCGGAAATCGTTAACCGGATCATAATCGCCGTTCTGCCGCACCTGGCAGGCATCGGCGGCTTCCTGCCCCTGCGGGCAGACAACATCCGGAAAGAGCGGGCACATGGCCTGTTTTTTGGATTTCACATCAGCGCCTTTTATTTTTTATGACGCCTTAGTAAACGAAATAATCGTAAGAAAAAATTTCCGGCCAGGTATTTTAATAATCTGACCACAGGATCTGGAATTTCCCGGACGGAAACAGTTCTGTTCAAACAAAAAAGTTGGTTTTATAATTCTATACCTAAAATAGCGTATCAATCAGAGAATATTAAAATGAGATTAGAATGGAGAAATATAATTAACAATTTTTTTACCCGGGTCATAAAAAAACAATTGCATTTTCTTAAAAACAATATAAATTAGAGCAATCTTATTTTAAAGTAGGTATATCTAACTTTATGAATTCGTTTACAAAATTAACACCCAGCCAGGAAGATTATCTAAAATTAATCTGGTATATCAATGATAAAAATAGTAAAGCGACAGCAAAAAGGGTTTCGGAATTATATAAGGTCAAACCACCTACAGTGCTATCCATGTTTCAACAATTGTGTAAAATAAGCCTTATTGATTACAATAAATCGGATGGAGCCTGTCTTACAGATGCCGGGAAGCAGATTGCCCTTAGGCTGGTTCGCAAACACCGTTTGATCGAATCCTTTCTGGAAAAAGTATTGAAACTTGACGGTCAGTTATTACATGAAGAGGCTGAACGATTGGAACATGTGGTCTCCGATCAACTGATGCATCATATCGACAAATATCTGGATTTTCCAACAGTTGATCCGCACGGTTCATCAATTCCCTGCCTGGACATAAAAATTAAAAAACATGTTCTTAAATCTTTGAAGACCGGATTAATGTTCACAATAGATGAACTAAACCTGGATACAAAAGCGGAGAACTACCTCACTGAAAGAAAGTTTAAGATAGGATCGGTATGGGAGTTGGTCGATTTATCTCCTGGTAAATCGAGCTTTCTGCTGACTAATGGAAAACAGTTTTTGTCGCTTTCAGGTAAAATGGCGGAAGGAATTATAGTAATTATTAAATAACATATATTAAACAGGTAGATGATGATTTATTATATTATTTTTGGAATTATAATTACAGGCCTGGGTATTTATTATTACAAACGTGATAAAACTTACAACAATAAACTTACCCGTATTTATTATGAGGATGCCTTAAAGTTTATTTTTCACAGGAATGAACGTGGATTACCGGCCTCAGTGGAAAGTCTTAAAGGTGCCCTATCATTATCGGTAAATAAAATTTACCGGATTTTGGATCAACTGGAAAATAAAGGATTGATCCGGATGACTTCCACAGGGATTGAGCTTAAAGCGGAAGGACGACCTGTTGTAATTGAAATTATCCGGGCTCATCGTTTATGGGAAACCTATCTGGGGAGGGAAACAGACCTGCCAATACACCAGATACACCGTATGGCCGAAAACATGGAACATGATCTGCGGGGCGACAGACTGGAAGCATTAAACGTCCATCTCGGATTTCCAACCATTGATCCGCATGGTGATCCCATTCCGACGATCGATCACAGGATTAAAAAAACAGAGATCCGGGCAGTAACCGAATTAACTACCGGGGATCAGGCATTGATTCATCACATTGAAGATGAACCCTATAATATCAGTAAAAAACTGTTTAAGTTGGGATTGCGTCCTCAACAGCTTATTAAAATTACGGATAAGCAGGATTGTAAAATTACAATAAAATTTGAAGATAAGGAACAGATTCTGAGTACTTTTGAAGCACTAAATATTCATGTGGTTGCTTATACGGGCGGGATAACAAGGAAAAATAAAAGCCTGTTGGACCTGTCTGCCAATGAAACAGGTATTGTTATCGGCCTCTCACCGGATATACAGGGTTTGGCCAGAAGGCGAATATTGGATCTGGGTATTACACCAGGGGCAAAAATAACCAAAGCTATAGTCAGCTCATTTGGCGGTGATCCGGTGGCTTATTCCATCCGTGGGGCTAAAATCGCTTTACGTAAAAAACAGGCCGGAAATATTTTTATTGAAAAATTCTGAAACGCAAAGGAAAGCATTTCAGGTACATCAAATGAGGAAAAGAAGAATTAATATTCTTACGATGGAGATCTTTAATGGAACGCAAGAAAAAGAACAGACTTATTCCCGGTAATGTCTGCGATACCTGCAGCTTCAATTTGAAAAGGTTGGGTATCGAAATTGATAAAATCGATCATGTAGTGGCGCTTGCCGGAAATCCCAATACAGGTAAAAGTACAGTTTTTAACAGTTTAACCGGTTTAAAACAGCATACCGGCAACTGGCCCGGCAAAACCGTGACCCGTGCCGAAGGTGGATTCAAATGGGGTGGCAGATCCTTTAAACTGGTCGATCTGCCGGGTACATATTCACTATTATCCGCATCCGTTGATGAAGAAATTGCCAGGGATTTTCTACTTTTTGGTCAACCGGACTGCACGATTATAGTGGTGGATGCCTCTGTTCTGGAACGTAATCTGAATCTTACCCTGCAGATTCTGGAGATTACCAATAAAGTGGTCATAGCTCTTAACCTGGTTGATGAGGCTAAACGTAAAGGGATCGATGTATCTCATACGCAGCTTTCAAAAGAACTGGGCGTGCCGGTCATACCAACCGTGGCCAGAAGTGGACAGGGTTTAGGTCAGCTCATTCAGGCAGTAATCGATGTGATTGACGGAATTATTAAAACCAAACCGCACCGTATTGTGGTCAGTGATAAAATTAAAAAATCGCTGGATGAACTGGTTCCTGAAATCAAAACGATTTTCCCCGATATGCCCAATCCGCGCTGGGTAGCCATGCGCTTACTCGATGGGGATATCAAGGTGCAAAAAGCCATAGAAAAAGGTGAATGGAATGTATTTCTGGGCGAATCAATATTTGACCGTCCGTCTCAAAAAGATCAGGGGACGGCATTATGAATTCGGCAGGTAAGAAACTTATCCAGAAAGCAAACAAGGTACGTTCAGGACTGGACGATAATTTCCGCGATATAATGGTAATTGATATTTATAAAGATGTGGAAACAATCAGTTCAAAAGTATTGAATATCTCTTCACAGCGCAAATACGATTTGGACCTAAAAATCGATCGTATTCTTACCTCTCCCATCTGGGGACTTCCCATCATGTTTTTGCTTTTAATGGGAGTATTCTGGGTGACCATTGTCGGGGCTAATTATCCTTCGCAGATGATCGCCGGTTTTTTGTTCTGGCTGGAAGATCAAATGGCGGCCGTTTTGGATTGGCTGAATATACCATGGTGGTTTACCGGATTTTTTGTACACGGCGTATATCGCGGTTTAGCCTGGGTCGTGGCGGTGATGCTGCAGCCCATGGCCATCTTCTTCCCTATTTTTACCATCCTGGAAGATTTCGGATACCTGCCGCGGGTAGCCTTTAATCTGGATTGGTTATTTAAAAAGGCCGGCGCGCATGGCAAGCAGGCACTGACCATGAGTATGGGCTTCGGCTGTAATGCCGCCGGCGTCATTGCCACGCGGATTATCGAATCACCGCGGGAAAGACTGATCGCCATTTTAACCAATAATTTCGTTCCCTGCAACGGACGTTTTCCCACGTTGATTATGCTTTCCATTGTATTTGTGTCCGCCGCATTCCCCCCGGCAGTTTCATCCATAATCGCCGCAGGATCGGTGGTCGGTATTGTATTATTCGGTGTGATTTTTACCTTCGTGGTTTCCTGGGCGCTTTCGAAAACAATTTTAAAAGGGGAAGCCAGCAGTTTTACCCTGGAACTGCCGCCTTACCGCAAGCCAAACATTATGCGCATTCTTTATACATCACTGATTGACCGCACCATATTTGTCCTGTGGCGAGCGATCATTATGGCGGCACCAGCCGGCAGAATCATCTGGCTGCTGGCTAATATTTCAATCGATGGCATATCCCTGAGTTTGTGGATTGCCCGGTTCCTGCAGCCATTCGGGCATCTTCTTGGCATGGATGGCACTATATTACTGGCCTATATTATAGCCATTCCGGCCAATGAAATTGTAGTCCCCACCATACTCATGAGCTATACCAATTCGGGCATGATGATTGAGATAAGCGATCTGGTGCAATTAAAATCATTATTAGTCGATCAAGCCGGCTGGACATTGCTCACCGCTGTCAATCTGATGCTGTTTTCCTTACTGCATAATCCTTGTTCCACAACTATTTTAACCATCTGGAAAGAAACCAAAAGCGCCAAATGGACCACCATCGGAGCACTGATGCCCCTGGTTATTGCTTTTATGGTCACTTTTCTGGTGGCTCAGATTGTGCGTTCGTTTTAAAAGACTGAATCAAAAAGGCGTCGACAGAGCACTCGGCATGATAAAATGTATAACCGAGTATCGAATGTCAATCAGCAAAAATTTTTTTTAACTTTTAACCGCTCTCGATAACGATTACTATTAACACTCAACTATCGAAAGCCATTGTTATATTTTGAATCATTTGCCCGAAACAAAAGTGGTTACGCTGGAAGCGGCCAGGGCAGCAAGGCATAAAGGCCGCAGCCCGCATATAAAACGCAGACAGGCGCTTGCGGACTTTACTCATTTCTTTCCGGATAGCACCAGCCAATCCTTTGATAAACATGGCTGTACGGGAAATTTCACGCAGGCATAAAGCCGCCTGGACAGGCGAAACAGGCAGACCACCCGGAAGACGGGTTTCCCACTCGGCGATGTTCTGATCGGCCAAACGGAAAGGCGTATGCCGGTTAACGATTTTTTTCCATAATTTAATCTATATTGAACCATAATAAAAAATCTTCCGGTTTTAACCTGAAGCATTTAGCCTTTTGAGCGTTGCTCTGCATAGTGAATATCCAGATATTCTCCTGCTGTAAGTACTTTAAGTTTTCCCGCAGCATAGTCCTTTTTGTTTCGCGTAATTATGAAGTCAACGGCCTGATTCATCGCGGAGAAATATTGTAAGGCATCTTCAAAATCAGAAAAAGAAGATTCAAGAGCTTCATCAAAGATCTTTTCATTCATGGTTAAAACAGAAATATTCTTTCGAAGTGTTCTTATTGCTTTTCTTGATTTTTGTTTGTTCCCGAATTTGGTAACAATATAATCTACGTTTGCGAACACAAGCGGCGTAGTATAGGCTTTAGCCTTATTCTCTGCAATAAGTGCTAATAATCCCAGCGCTTCATCATAGTGCGGTCTTTTGGCCAGTAAATCAATTAAAATATCAGAATCAATAAAAAGTTTATTCACTTAAAATCCGATTTGAACGATATTGACGATAGTCTTCTTTAATATTATAATTATCCGGAACTTTGATTATACCCGAAAGTTCTTCAATATCACGGGAAGTACTTATATGTACTTTTCCGGGATTTTTTGTTGTTATATAGGAAAAATATTTTTCAACCATTCCGGAAAGCGTTTCATTTTGTTTTCTTGCGTATTCCTTGGCCTGGCTGATTATTGTTTCATCAAGTAATAAAGTTAATTTTTTATTCATGTTATTCACCCCAATCAATACGTATGTAAAATATAAACAAACGTACGTACTGTCAAGTATTTATGTCCCGATTTCCCAGTAAGTACAGTTAATGCCAGTTATTATTTCTCAGAATACCGGTCCGGCTCATTGAAAAAAGTTATATCCGCATATCCGGCATAGATTTTACCGGAATGTTTTACGCCTGCGGGAATATGATAACGGTCTCCTTTTGTGAAACATTGTTTTTTGCCATCAATAATCAATTCGATCCTGCCCTCTAAAACGATGCCCACCTGCGAAGCATGTGCGTGTTCCGGCAGATCAACATCTTTTGCAAACTGCATAAATATTATCTGATGCGTATCCGATTGAGAAAGATAAGCGGTTACGCCATCCAGCGGAATATCCGCCTCCGGCAGATTTGTAATCGGTTCAGGAAATATCCGGTTCATAAATTTTCATCCTTATTTATTTCAAAATGCCGTCTGCTACGGCTTTGTCCAGCATGGCTTTTATGGTTTTCCAAAGTTCCCTGCTGCCCTCGCTGATGCGGCGGTTCACGGTAAACACCTGCTCTTTGCCGATATTGTTTTCCTGCCAGGTACATCCCTTACCATTCAGGTTTTGCAGTAACGGCGGCACCCGGTCGATCGCCCGGGCAAATTTTGCTTCCGGGGTTTCACCCTCTTCAAATTCAAACCACAGCGCCAGGTATTCCTTACAGTTGCTTTCGGAAAGAAAGCTCAGCAGCCTCTCCACACCGGCTGTTTCCTGCGCCTTCTGTTCCCTGCTTTTACCCGCATAAACAATGGTGTCTCCGGCGTCAATCTCGCCAAGATCATGGATTAACAGCATTTTAATCACCCGGTCGATGTCGGTTTTTTCGTTGGCAAAATCTTTCAGAGCCAGGGCAGCCAGGCAGACTTGCCAGCTGTGTTCGGCGGAATTTTCATAACGGTCCACACCAACCGGCCTGGATTTTCTATATACATTCTTGAGTTTATCAAGCTCCACGATGAAGCTTAAAATATTTTCGATTTCCTTCAATGCACGCTTCCCTTTTAATAATCAACGAAACCAAAATAATTCAGCAATTCTATTAAAACATTTCTCACAAGGAGATTACGCAAAGAGAAAATACAAAACAATTTCGAATACATTAAGAATGATATTTTTACCTCTGCCGTCATCACAGGAGTTAACGATGAAAACGATATATGTATTCAGCCATGCTTTGACTATTTTTATCGTATAACTCTCTAACCAGGATGTTTATCTATTATTTTTCATCGGGCAGGATGATGTATTTAACCTTATTACCAATCAATCCTCCGGTTGCCGCGCCGACAACAGTACCGCCAGCCATAGCATAAGCAACTGCAAGACCTGCCATATCCGCATCTCTGTCAATCACTGCAAGACTAATCAGTCCTGTTCCTATTGCGCCTGCCAGCGCTCCCTGCATGGCGGACGAAAAGCGGTCTTTAAAATATATCAGTTTAATCTCATTCGAATGGATGGTTTTATACGATGATTCATCCTGTTCAATATATTCCAAACTGTCTTTCTGTAATTTAATAAGGTAGGTTTCGATAATTTCTCCGGAATTAAGCACGATATAACCAGTGCGATGTCGCGCCAGATAATTGAATTCCCTGAGCGTTTCATCAGGATCATCGGAAGACTTAACATATTTAACACTACTGCAGGATAATACTAACATTGTTATAATCCCAAACATAATGAGCGGTAAATTTCGCATTACAACCTCCTTGATCTTTAAACCTAAATTTTAAATGTAACTACATTGGGTGTTTTAATAAGGATGAGTCGTTTTTTTTCTACATTTAAATCCTCAAACTATTTTATAGTGCATAAGTTCAAATTTCATAAAAATTATAATGTAATTAAAACATTCGACTTGATATCCAAATCAATAGTATAAAAATTAATGATATTTTATTTTAACGATAGTTATTATAGCAAGCCTTACCTTACCAGAAATACAAGCCATTCCGGTTGTTTGTTAAAGCGAAAAAATCCAACCTGAAAATTTTGCTGACTGAAATCATTAACAATATCCAGATCACTTATGGCATTCCATGCACTGTCGCTTTTCTGCTCCAGCGTCGCCTGATCAAACAGATAATAATGACCATAATATTCAACCTGCTGAGGCATTTCAACCTTTCGGTTTACTGTTTTAAATTGATCTGATAAAAGATTTAATTCAGGGGAAAAAACCGAATTGGATTGAGAGCTGCTCAGGAAAAGAAAAGCGCGGAATAATGTGTCCATTGTATAAGAATACCTGAAGGTTATTACATCAAAGCCATGGGCAAGTATAGTTGTTACATCGAAAGGCAGACTGTCGGCAGAACAGTTCGCGCATTTTTCATAATGAGCAAAATATCCGCCTTCCAGAGCATACGTTTCCCCGTTAACGCCTAAAATGGCAAAGTTCATGGAGTCCGCCCGTAACGGCCAGCTGATTGTATATTTTTCAACCGATGTGGTTGATTTTTCACAATAGCAGAGTAAAAACGCCAGGCTTAAAACAGACAACGCTCTCATTTTTACCTCCAACTTGTCATATTCTATAGCTAAATGGGTCTCTTATACTCATATATGGAAATAGGGTTAAATAATACATTTCATCTGATCAAATATCAAGAAAAAAATCTTTGCCGCCGCGTTACCCATTTAATCTGCTGCATTTGATTCGCTTTGTATACCTGATTATAGTTTTGGATTATGAGGGACATACAGTTAATAGTTCTGCCATTTCAATGTATTTTAAATGATAGGAACTTAACGTGGTTTATAGAATTTTTTTTACTATGTACTCAATGAATTCCATCATGAACTATTCTCCTGCATGGATGTGCATGGATCAAAGCTCGTTTCAATTCTATACTAAAGGATAACATTATTCACACTGTCACATTTTACTTTTTTGTCAAATCTGATTATTTCTTACACATTGTGCCAATCGTTATCATAGAATCTATCAATCTTTAACATTTCTCCTGCTATGAATGCTATAGCTATGTATTACCCATCCAAGAATAAATCCCGTTAAGAATAGTGAGAACATGAGCAGTGAGCCGGATATAGAGAACGACCAGAATAACAGACGTATATTTATGACAGAGAAATTTTGAATCATGAAGATTAACGCCAGACCTGTCAGGATTACGCTCAGAATTATTTTGGATTTCATTTTAACCTTCCTTTCAAATCAAATAAATTTGTGCAATCCCTTTGGAGAATTGCATTCAACAATAGGATCGTTTTATCAAGATCCTAATAATTGAATTACCGGAAACAGGTTTTTCCTATTTTGTATCCAGAATAATAGGCAATCCGTCCTTACCCGCTCCCACAATAATCACCTTTGTATTGGGTGAGCTTGCCAGTTTTTCAGTAGCTTCAATGCCCTTCCAGCGCAATAATTGTTCGCTAATACCTGCCGCTACAATTGTCTGAAAATCAGCAATACCTTTTGCTTCGATCCGTTTCCTGTCTGCTTCCTGTTTTTCTTTCGTCAGGATAAATTCCATTCGCTGGCTTTCCTGATCAGCTTTTTGTTTTTGTTCAATAGCTTCTGTTAGTTGAACAGGCAACGCCACATTACGCAATGGCGTTGTTTCAATAATAACTCCACGAGGTGCAATTGTCCTGGCAAGTTCTTCCTGAATTGCCATGCCCAGCCGGTCCCGTTCGGTCGAATAGAGCGCGCTGGCTTGGAAACTTGCCGTAACTGCACGGCTTATAGAGCGGAATTGCGGAATCAAAATAATTGTCTCATAGTCGCCCCCGGCAACGGTTTTATAAACACGAGCTGCAGAATCAGGGTCGAGTCTATAGAGTGCGCTTATCTCCAGCCCGATGGTAAGTCCTTCACGCGAGAGTACTTGCATTGTTTCTTTATGTTCTTTGGTCTGGATTGAAAATTTAATGACTCTTGCCAGCGGATTCACCAGATTTATTCCGGAAGGAAGTGAATTCTTAGATACAATTCCAAAAAAATCAACCACGCCAACATGTCCAGCCGGAACCTGTGTGAAAAATTGGATTAACATAAGAATTATAAAAATACTCATTATTAAAAGACTTACACTACGAACCTGTCGAAATTTGGCTTCATTCTGGCGTATCTTTTTTGCTGCGTTCAACCACACAAAAAAAGCAGCTATAGTAATCATTACTACTAATATAAAAATCATCATGAACTCCTGTTTTATCTTACCATTTGTTTTTTGACCAAACTTTTTCTTTGATATTTTTTAAGATAAAGCGCTGATAGGCTCAGCGCTTTACTCAACAGTATCCAGTTCATAAAATCCTGAATGCCATCGGTTTGTTCATGAATTTTGTCTTCGTTATCATAATGAAGAACCATCAGATAACATTCGCATCGTCATTGCCGGATGAATGACAACCTCAACACGGCGGTTAGTGGCGCGGCCTCCCTCACTATCGTTACTGGCAATTGGTTTGATTTCGCCATACCCTATCGCCTCAATTTGTGCAGCAGCGAGCTTGGAATTAGCCAGAAGATATTGTTTTACCGCTTCGGCGCGATCCTTTGATAACTCCAAGTTCTGCGCATCGCCACCGTACGAATCCGTATAGCCCAGAACAGAAACAGTACATCCGGGGAAGTCATTTATGGCATCACGCACTTTGGTCAATAAGCCAAACGATTTTTGCTCTATAGTCGCCTGGGCACTGGGGAAATTTAATCCAACCAGGCGGATTATGATGTCATTACCCTCCCGCAATACTCTGGCTTCCGTGCTTTTGAATGAGCGTTCTATATTGGTAAATAGCTCAACTGTTTTCTTTTGCATTCTAATCTGCTGTGCTAACTCTGACTTTTCCTCGGCCTGACTCCCAAGCTGTTGCTCAAGTTCAACTATCCGCCTATTTTGCAGGTAGAGTTCATGTTCATTAAAGTCCATATTCTGATTTAATACAGCAAGGTTAATCTGGTTTGTAGCGATGTATTCAATTATTTCATTGGTCGCAGTACCAAGACCGGTTTCGAACGAAACATCCAGGTTCGCCTCATATGCAATTTGCTGTAAGGGTCTTTCCGAAACCAGCATCAAGTCTTCCCAGCTCTGATCATTGTCTTTAATCTGTTTAATAGCCTTTGCGAGATAAATCGCATGCTTAGCCTGATAATTGGCCTGCTGCGCCAGACTACGCGCCATATCAGTATCATAACGATTCTCATTCAACTCTTTTTCAGCCTGTTTGACTAATTGTTGAGAAAGTTTTAAAGTTTTAGG
>RQOG01000032.1 GCA_003854985.1 Calditrichota bacterium | reverse complement strand
CATTGCTGTCCGGTTAAATTTTTCGTAACAAATGGTAACTATTTTAAATAATTCACGAAACAAGGATTTTTAAGTGGAATCGATTTGAAATTCCATTTTTGGGCTATACTCCCGGAAAATTTTGCGGGAGTTGGCCATGAATACTGGACGGACGGTACTTTCACAGCTAATGGACTTTTTGCCCATAAGGGAATTTAGGCGTTGCGTTGAGCGATACAGAGGCAACCATCATACAAGGTCCTTTTCATGCTGGGATCAATTTCTATGCATGGCCTTTGCTCAACTTTCTTATAGAGAAAGCTTGAGAGATATTGAATGCTGCCTTCGTTCAATGCAAAGGAAGCTTTACCACATGGGTGTTAGGGGCAAAATTTCACGCAGCACCTTGGCCGATGCAAACGAGAAAAGAGACTGGCGCATCTATGCCGATTTTGCTCAGGTATTGATAAGCACTGCAAGAGATTTGTATGTTGACGACGATTTCGGGGTAGAACTTGAGGAAACTGTTTACGCCCTCGATGCATCAACAATTGATCTATGCCTTTCTTTATTTCCATGGGCAAGATTTCGAAAAACAAAAGGCGCCATCAAGCTACATACGCTATTAGATCTGCGTGGAAATATTCCGACATTTATTTCAATAACAGACGGCAAAGTTCATGACGTAAATATTCTCGACGATCTCATTCCTGAGCCCGGGGCATTCTACGTTATGGACCGTGGTTACCTTGATTTTGAACGCCTCTACGTCTTGAACCAATGTATGGCGTTTTTCATTATCAGATCAAAAAGGAACACCAAATTTCGTCGGCTCTATTCTCGGATAGTAGATAAATCTACGGGTTTGAGATGTGACCAGACCATTGTACTTACCGGTACGAAGACCCAAAAAAGATACCCTGAAAAAATCCGTCGAATAAAATACTTTGATGCCGGAACAGACAAAAGGTTTTCATTCCTTACAAATAATTTCGTCGCGCCCGCTTTTGTTATATCAGAACTTTATAGATGCCGTTGGCAAGTAGAACTTTTCTTCAAATGGATCAAACAACATCTACGAATTAAATCCTTCTATGGTACAAGTGCAAATGCGGTAAAGACTCAAATTTGGATAGCTGTCTCCGTTTATGTACTTGTCGCCATAGTGAAAAAACGGCTTAGGTTGGATGATTTGAGCCTTTACACAATTTTACAAATTTTAAGCGTCACCCTTTTTGAGAAAACATCATTATTACAGGTGCTTACATCTTCTGATTACAATAAATGCATTGCACCCTCATCTAACCAGTTAAAATTATTCAATTATTAACCGGACACTAGTG
>RQOG01000152.1 GCA_003854985.1 Calditrichota bacterium | reverse complement strand
TAGGGATGTTCATAAATACTGAAAACATCTGATTGACAAATAGTTAAATCTCATTATATTTAAGAAAAAACCCCGGAAAAGCTCGTTACAGCTAAAAACCGGGGTAATTTTCAAAAAAATACTATGAGAAAAATACGAAGAATTTTCGATTCTACCCAGGAAATTAACTTTAACTCACCCGGAAAAGAGTTTTCACTCTATCTTAAATCATTTAACGAATCAGAATTAGGGGGTATCTACCGGGCCATTCCGTGGAATGAGATAGTTAACAAGTTAAGAATCAAAGAAAACAAAAAGGGACCGAATATGATTTTTAGTCCACAGGGAATGGTAGCCCTGATGTTTTTGAAGTCATATGTAGAATGTTCAGATGAAATGCTGATAGATCATCTTAACGGAAATATCCACTTCCAGATATTCTGTGGTATTTTACTTGGAGGTGAACGTATAAAGAATTTTAAGATAGTCAGCGATATCAGGTGCAGGCTTTCCAGAAATCTTGATGTGAGAGAAGTTCAGAGTGTTTTAGCTGGTTACTGGAAGCCATATATGATGGATACAAATGTTATGTTGGAGGATGCAACATGTTATGAGACATCAATACGTTATCCGACAAACGTTAAACTACTGTGGGAAAGCACAGAATGGACATTTAATCAGTTGAAGTTTATTTGTAAATACCTGAAAATAAGAGTGCCCCGGAACAAGTATAAAGAGCAATGGGAAAAGTATAACAATTACAGCCACAAGCGTAAGAAGATACACAAAGAGACACACAAACGCATCAGGAGCCTTCTTTACTTATTGGGTAAGTTACTTGGATTACTCAGGGAGATAGAAGATCAATATCAGGATCAGCTTGATTTGCCTTGGAAGTATCATGAAAGAATTAAGGTCATCCGGAAAGTTTTAAAGCAACAACAGGAGATCTTTGATACAGGGAATAATAGTGTTCCCGATCGTATAGTAAGCATCTCGAAAACATACATAAGACCCATAGTCAGGGGAAAAGAGACAAAGCCGGTTGCGTTTGGAGCTAAAGTGAATATGATCCAGTTTGACGGGATCAACTTTATTGAGCACCTGAGTTTTGATGCCTTTAATGAAGGGACAAGGCTAGTAAAATCAATACGTTACGGAAGGAGTCTCTTTGGGAAGATTACACATATATCAGCCGATGACATTTATGCAACCAACGCAAATCGAAAATACTCTACAGCAGCACACATTGTAACCAACTTCAAACGAAAAGGGAGGGCCGGAAAACATGAGCAGCACCGCCTGATCATCAGTCGTGAACTACGTAAAGAAAGGACCATACGTATGGAGGGCAGCTTTGGTACAGAGAAAGAACATTATGGACTTAAAAGGATAAGAGCCATGACTGAACTGAATGAAATCCTCTGGATCTTCTTCGGAGTTCACACTGCAAATGCTGTTAGAATCGCAAAACGGATAGCCATCTCAAGGGCTGAAAAAATGGCTTCATAAGAACTTCTTAATCTTGAATCACAATGGCATCAATGGGATTATTATGCCCTGTAATGGTTATTTTAACAAAAACAAGCAATCATTCTCCCATTTTCCATCGCAAAAAAATAAAATGAGTAAAACTCAGGTGTGTGAATTTTACTCATTTTACAAATTTGTCCTTACTCCTGAAAATCCC
>RQOG01000151.1 GCA_003854985.1 Calditrichota bacterium | reverse complement strand
TTTAATTATGTAACCTATATCCTTGAATCTGAGTTTAGTAAAGGGTATAGGTTATTTTTGGAGTAAAGAAAAAGAGAAGAGAAAAAAAGATACTGGGATTTATTTCTAGTTGATAGGTTGTGTGGTTATAATGGTTCTTTTGAGGATTATTACAAAGGAAACAGGAGTAAAGCAGAACAAAAAACAATGACATATGAAGAAAAGGACAAAGAGGAAAAAAGGATAACTCAAAAGGTTGAAAATATTGATTTTTCTAAAATGAAGAAAAGGAAAGTATTATTATGATTACTCTAACTGATGTAAAAACAATAAATAGATTAGGTGATACTGAGGATGATTTTATAAATTACAATATACCTCTGGTTATAAGTTCATTATGCAATCATTGTAAAAATCATTTTTTAGATAAAAATATCTATGTAAAAAGTTCAAGTGTTACATTTTCTAAAACAGACAATTCTATTACTATAACTGATTTTGATAATGAATTTATCGAAGGGGATTATATAAGAATATACGGAACAAAAAGGAATAATGGACATGCAAAGATTGATTCAATTGTTGGAACTAAATTAACTGTATCTGAAATAACCCTTGTTGATGAAACAGTCTTAGGAAGTATTATTATTTTCAGGGCTGAATTTGACAGGAGTTTAGTAATTCCAGCATCTAAAATAATTCAAATACTCATGGAAAATAAAGAGGAAAATTTAAAAAGGGAAAAAGTTGATGATTATGAGGTAGAGTTTGTGGAGGGTCTTGGATATATGCCAAAGGACTTGATGAAAGCATTTAAGAATTTTAAATTATTTTATTTAGAGGAAATTAATATAAATGAGTATTGAGAAATATTATATAGATTGTACCCACAGGGTTAAAACTGGTAAAAATCAAAGTACTTCGGGCAGGTCAATAAAAACTTATACTGATGTTCCCATTAGAGGCTATAAGGGTACACAAATTGATAAACCTGTTGTTGTTGCTGGAAAAAATACTATTGATACAAAGTATAAATTTTTTAGTTCAACATTCAATTTTAAAAATGGCGACTTGATTGTATATGAGGGTGAGACTTATGAAATAGCTGGAATGCCTAAAAATACAGCTAATAAAAATCATCACTGTAAAATCTATATAAGAAAAATAGAGGGTGTAACATAATGCAAATATTTGACCTTTTCGGTTCTATGAGAATGGAAGGGGATTCACAGGTTGAAAGTGCCTTGGGTAAATTAGATGAAAAATTAACTGATATTGGCGGAAAAATGATGAAGTTTGGAGGTGCTTTGACTGCTGGAGTTACCCTGCCAATTTTAGGGGTAATTGGTAAATCAACAATGTTGGCAAGTGATTTAAATGAATCATTTAATGTTGTTAATGTTACATTTCAAAAGAATGCTGGTGAGGTTACAGAATGGTCAAGGAATCTTCTAGATAGATTTGGTATGGTTCAACTTGAATCATTGCAGTATGTTGGTTCTATGGGTGCAATGATGAAAAGTAGTGGTATATCAGCAAAAGCGGCACAGGGAATGAGTCAAAGTTTAGTTGAATTAACTGGTGATATGTCATCATTCTATAATCTAAAACACGAGGAAACATGGGAAAAAATAAGGGCTGGTATTAGTGGAGAAACAGAACCATTAAAAGTACTTGGTATTAACATGAGTGTTGCAAATATGGAAGCATTTGCACTGCAACAGGGTATCAATAAGGCATGGAAAGAAATGAGCCAGTCAGAGCAAATAATGTTAAGGTATCAATATTTAATGAGTGTTACATCAGATGCACAGGGAGATTTTGCAAGAACCAGTGATGGTTTTGCAAACCAACTTAGAATACTGGAAGGTAGATTAACTGAAATAAGTATAAGAATTGGTGAAAAAGTACTACCTATAGTGAATGATTTTACAAAAATAATTGTTGATTTGACTGAAAGATTTACAAGACTTGATCCAGTAATACAAAATTTTGTATTTGCTGGCGGTTTAATTGTTGCGGCAATTGGCCCTTTAATTATGATATTGGGTGGTGTAGTAACAGGACTTGGAATGTTTTTATCTGGAATAACTGCAATAACTTCTCCTGTAATTATAGTAAGTGGTTTAATAGTTGGTTTAGTTACTGGTATTGGTGGGCTTACTATTGGAATAGCGGCACTTACATTAAAATCTGGAAAAGTTGATGAATTAAAGGACTCTTTTCAAAGGTTTGCAGATGTTGTAAAGCCAATACCTGAACTGATAATGGCTATATTTACAAATGACAAAGATAAAATGATGGATCTACTTATAAATAAATTTAATCTTTCATGGCAAGAAGCGGATAGTTTTGCGAATAAGGTCCAGGAGCTTAAAGATAAACTTGATGAGTTGGCCAATAAAGTTGGAACAAAAGTTAAGGAAAAACTTGAAGAACTTTTAACAAACATATGGGAAAATAGGCATGAAATAGCTCAATTTATCGAAAATATAATTCAATTTGGTATTGATTTATTAGATTTTGTTGATGAAAATGGTCCAGCAATAAAAGAATTTGCTAATGATGGGGTAGAAGCTTTAAAGGGTTTAGTCGGTGTACTTGAAACTATTATTGGATTGGTAAAAGATGCAATAACATTGTTTCAAAGATATTCATATTGGTCTGATAAAGTTGTAAGTGAAGGAAGCCCATTAAGCATATTTGCAATGCCTGGATCAGGTGCTCCAAAATTGAGACAAAATTATGCAAGTGGAACTAATTTTTATCCTGGTGGTTGGTCTTTAGTTGGAGAAAAAGGGCCAGAACTTGTTTCATTGCCAGGTGGTTCAAGAATACATACAGCCGCTGAAAGTAGGAGCATTATGAATCAATCAAATAATAGCAGTAATGATACATATAATATCTATGTAACTTTAGATGCTAAAAATGTACAGGACTTTAATAATGTTGTGGACTTTATAGAAGGGCTAAAGGTTGAAGCTGTAACAAGGGGGTCTAAATAATGCCCTGGTTATATTCTAATGTAACGTACGGTAATAATCCTGATAGTTATGCATGGTCTGGACTTAATACATATAATCAATGGTGTGCGGCTATAACTGGTGTTCCTACCAATGCCGCCATTACACAATTGAGGATATATGCAGCGGCAAGAATTTCAGCTGTAAATACAAGACATTGTCTGTGGAATGTTGGAGGAAGTATAATAGGGCAATCCTCTACATGATCTATGGGTGTTGGTTCTGAGAGTGTAGGTGGACAATTCTGGACAACAAAAAGTATAACTTCTGTAAAAGTAAGTGGAGGAACTTATTGGGTAGGTTTATATAGGAATCCATCAGGTGGGCATATATTTGGTGTAAATACTGGTGCAAATAGTTATAGGAAATCTAATACATCATCATTTCCAAGTGTTCAATCAATGTCTGGATATTCGACTTACTCAAACGAAGCAAGTGTTGGATTATTTTATATTACTGAACCAGATGATCCAACTTCGGCAAGTGTGTCAAGAAACTCAGATACAAGCCATACAATATCATGGTCGAGAAAAGCAAGTGAAGACAAGCCAGTTTATACCCAGTATATTCAAAGATGGGATAATGTATCTAATAGCTGGTATCAGATTACAAGTATAACAACAGACTATACAACAAATGGGACTCATAACTACACAGATACAACAACAATAGCAAATAGGCGTTATAAATACAGGATATATGCAAAAAATACATCTGGAAATTCAGGTTATGCATATACAGATTATATAAGGACAACACCAGCCACTCCTTCAAGTGTTGTCGGAACTCGTGTTGGTTCAACAGTAGAAATTACATGGAATGATAATGCAACCGCTGAAACAAATTATACAATCCAGAGAAAAACAAGTTCTGATAATGTAAGCTGGTCAGGCTGGAGTACATTATCAAGTTCAGAACCAGCAGATTCAGAAAGTTATATAGATAATTCACCTGCTAACTATAATCAATATCAAGTAAGGTCTGATTGTACAGACCCGACATTACATAGTTCTTATGTTGCATCTAATGTTGTTGTAATAATTCAACCACCAGACCCACCAACAGGGTTATTACCTGATGACTTAACAGCAATTGATGCAAATAACGAAAAAACATTTGGATGGACACACAACACTAAAGATAGTACTTGGCAAACTAAATATAGCCTGAAAATTAAAAAATCTGGTGGAACTTATCCAAAAGAAATAGATAATTTTTCAGATTACACTGAATGGACAGCATCAGGAACAGTTGCATTATCAAATGATATTACTAATGCTGTTACTGGTTTAGGCAATTCGGTTGGTATATGGGATACTGATAATACTGGTAGTACAATATACATGTATAAATCAATTTCAGGCATAAATTTAACAGAATTTGATGATGAATCAAGTTCTACAACATCAGATTTAATTTCATTACTTGTTTATATTACCGATGTAAGCTATTATAGTGACCTAACTATAAAACTTGGTGGTGATGCAAGTAATTGCTATTATACAAGCGTAAACCCTAGTACAGACTTAGTTAATGGATGGAATAGAATTGATGTTGCTAAAAGTGCATTTAGTACAACTGGTTACCCTGCATGGTCTGATATTACTTACATTAGATTTGATGTTACTACTGAAAATAATGCAAGTGGTGAACATATAAGTTTTCAATATTTACAATTGGCATTAGTAACAGACTTTGCAAATTATGCAGGTACAAAATTCGTTCAATATAATAAAATAAGTTCTGTAACAGAAGCATTAACATTAGTTGCTAATAGTTTAGTAAATGGAAATACTTATGAGTGGCAAGTTAAGACATGGGGGCAAGCAACAACAGGGGGTACTTATGGTGATGGTTCAAGTGATTGGTCAGATACAGCAGAATTTATTGCTTCAAGTGTTCCAGCTGCTACAATAACAGACCCAACAAATACTGTTGATTATGGGTATAGCAGTCTTGAAGTTGACTGGACATATACCCAACCAGAATCAAAAAACCAGATACAATATATCTGTAAATTATATAGTTCCAGTGATGTATTACTTGAAACAAAAAATGTAAATAGTACTATTCCGAGTGGAAATAATGATACTGCTGTATTTGATTATGTTTTAGAAAACTCTACAACTTATAAAATAAAGTTAAGGGTTAAGAGTTCTGATGGGTTATGGTCTGATGAAACAGAAGTTGAATTTGATACAGATTTTTATGTGCCTCCAACACCAACTATTGAACTTGAACTTGATGAAGATATTGGTGGAATCAATATAACTATTACAAATCCAAGTTCTACACCTCCAGAGGTTGATGCAGTATATAACAAGGTATACAGGTCTATTGATGGCGGAGATTGGGAATTAATTCCCGGTTTAAATGAAGTTTCACTTAATACAACAGTAACAGACTATACATGTGGAATAGGCAACAACAATAATTATTATGTACAGGCTATAAGTGAAATACCTTCAAGTGCTAATTCTAGTGAATCAGATTTAGATGTCCATATGACCGGGTATTATTTTCTAAATGGTGGTAATGGTTATGGCGATTACATAAAGCTAAGGGGTGATACTTCACTAACTGAAAAATTTGGAAGGGAAACAGTAACTAAAAAATATCATGGTAGAAAGTATCCAGTTAAATATCAAAGTGAAAAATTAGAGCGAGTTATTACTTTTAGTTGTGACCTGCCTATAGAAGATTATGAAACTTTAAAAAATATTATAGAAACAATAGGTAATCATTTTTACAGGGATTATACTGGCAGGTGGTTTCAATGTGCCGTATTCAGCCCACAGATTAAAGATAAAAATAATACTGCATATCAACTATTTATTACTGTAGAGAGGGTTGATAATAGTGGATAACAGTATATTTACAGGTAATAGGTATGAGACATGGAAGTTTGAAATATTAAGCCTTATAAATGGTGAACTGGTACACAATGGATATATTACAAAGTATGTTGAGGATGCAAATATAAGTATAGATTTTACAAGGGATATAATCGGTGTTGCAAGGTTCAAAATTGATGATTCGGTTAATTTAAATTATTTAAGCGACAGGATAAAAATATATTATGTATTATCTGGGTATGAATTTCCTTTAGGCGTGTATATGCTATTATCTCCTTTACAACATTTTAAAATAGCCAGTGTAGATAGAAATATACAGGCTTATGACCAGTTAAAAGCCTTGGAGGATGATAAATTAACAACTTCATTAACCTATGATGCTGGTGTTGTTATAGTTGATAAAATTAAGGATATACTTGACAATGTTGGTTCTTGGGTAAGGTATAATATTGAGCCATCAACAGCAACATTACAAATGCCAGTAAGCTATATAATGGGTAGAAGTAAATTATTTGTTATTAACTCACTATTGAACATGATTAATTATTATCCCCTCTGGGTAAGTGGTAACGGGGTATTTCGTGCTATACCCTGGAGTGCTACAAAAAATATTACATGGGGGTTTAAAGAAGATAATTTAAATTTATATGAGCCAGATGTATTGAGGAATATAGATTACTCGAAAGCATATAACAGGGTAGTAATTATTGCTAATCAATTTGTTGCTGACACTGAGCCATTATATAAAGTATGGACTATGGAGGATGAAGGAATAGAAAGCCATCCATTTAGTTATACAAATATAGGCAGGTATGTAACAGAGGTATTTTATTCAGAGGCGGCAAGTCAGGAGTATGTTGATTTAAGGGCAAAAAGAGAAATAAGGAAAATGCTTGAAATAAATGAATCTTTAGATTATCCCCATGCTTTTGTTACTTCAAGGGAAAATGATGGCCTTCCATACCAGGGAGACCATTATTTATTTAAAAATACCGAGTTAAATATTTATGAAACTTACAAAATTATTAGACAGGACTGGTCTTTGAATGTTGGACAAAGTGTTTACAGTAAGATTAGGAGAGTTACAAACCCATGAATGATTTGTATGAAATTCTATTCAATAAAAATAATAAAAATTTTTTAATGGGTACAGTTTATTCATTAAGCCCTTTTAAAATTACTTTGTTTAGTAGTGATACGCCTATACATGCTGTTAAAACTTCTGGTGTAAGTGGTGCTTCTGTGGGTTCAAGAGTTTTATTAGTTAAATTTAATGATGAAGAATCAAGTCAATTAATTGCTATTGCTGAATTAATATAAATTGGAGGAATAATTTTATGTCTGATAAATCATGTTCAAATTGTAAACACAATGAAAATAACCAGTGTACTTTAAAAGGTGACCAATTAGAGGAAGATTTAACACAACAAGGATGTGCAGAATTTGAAGTTAAGGAGGAATAATAAATGATAGTTTTTGCTGTAGGGGATGGACATGGAAAGGAAACGCCAGGGAAAAGAACACCAGACGGATATAGGGAAAACTTTTTTAATAATGCCGCAAAAATACATACAATTAGAGAAATGAAAAGGCATGGTGTAACTATGCTTGATGCATCACCAGAAAGTGATGATACACCATTGTCTACTAGAGTAGCAAGGGTAAACGCAGGTATAAAAGGAGTTAAACCAAAAGGTTATTGCTCTATACATTTTAATGCTTATGGTGATGGTGAAAAATATAACGAGGTAGAAGGAATAGAAACACATTGCCATCCACAAGCACCTTCAAACGGTTGTAAATTACTTGCTAAATACTTACAGGAGGCATTGATTAAGGGAACAAAACAGAAAAATAGAGGTGTAAAATATTCAGATTTCTATGTATTAAGAAAAACTTATTGTCCAGCCGCACTTGTTGAATGTGGTTTTATGACAAATAAGAGAGAATCAGAACTAATGCAGGATGCAAAATTTCAACTGGAATGTGGCATTGAAATAGCAAAAGGTTGTTTAAAGTATATAGGTATAAATTGGCAGCCTGAGAGTCAAAGGAAAAAATATGATGAAATTTTAAAAGAGGTAAGTAAATACTATAAAGTTTGGTTACAGCATATAAAAGAAAATCCACAGGTTAATTTAAAGGGACTTATAGAGGAATTGTATTATATTTGTGGAAAATAAGAAGGAGTTAATATGAGAATAAAAGCGATGTTTACAATATTAGGTGGCTTTTTAGGATGGTTCTTTGGTGGGTTAGATGGATTCTTGTATGCACTTATAACCCTTGTTGTATTAGACTATTTGACTGGTGTGGCTTTAGCAATATACAATAAGGAATTATCGAGTAGTATAGATGCAAAAGGAATAGTAAAAAAATTATTAATATTTGCCCTTGTTGGTGTAGGTAATATTTTTGATATGTACTTAATTGAAAATGGTGGCGCTATAAGAACAGCAGTTATATTTTTTTATATTTCGAATGAGAGTATAAGTATACTTGAAAATGTATCAAAAACAAATTTGCCTATACCAGAGTTTTTGAAGAGTGTATTGGAGAGTTATAAAGGGAAGTATAGGGATAAGTAAAAAATGGTTAAAGTTTCAAAAAATTGTTACAAAGAAGTATTGAATAGGTTACTTTTTAAATTGGATTAAGTTCTCAAATTAATTTATGATATAATAAATTACATAATTTACTAATAAATAAATTAAATGTATATAATTCAAATGATAAAGGAGGTAGTAATATGCAAGATATACTTAATCCATCAACACCTATTGGAGCATTGATTATAGGAATTATTGCGGGTTTAATAAGTGGTATAATACTAGGATTTTTTTCTGGAAGATCATATCAGATTTATAAAGTCAATAAAATAAATAAAAAGAAAATAAAAGAAGATGATGTTGAAACAATTTATGTATCTGAATTAGGAATTGACCAGAAAGAAATGAATGAAATAAATGAAGAGGAAATAAAAGAAGATGATGTTAAAACAGTTCATGAATCTGAATTAGGAATTGATCAAAAAGATATGGATGGAATAAATGAAGAGGAAATAAAAGAAAATGGTGTTGAAACAATTCACAAATCTGAATTAGGAGGTAACCAAAAAGAGATGAATGAAAAACATAACGAAAAAAGCCCAAATGGCGTATTAATTCTGGTTTTTGGAATCTTAAGTGTTATAGGTTTTGCTCCTTTAGGTTTTGCTGCATGGGTAATGGGACAGAAAGAAATAAAATTGTATCCAGATGATTCTTATGTAACAGCAGGTAGGATACTTGGTATTATAGGCATATGTTTATTTATTATAGGTATTATTGTCACATTGATTTTTCTGTTAATTTATGGTGTAATATTTAAGGAATTTTTTGATTTTTTTAAGGAATCAGTAAGAGAATACTAAAATTAAGGTTATTTTATATTCTAGGAGAGGTTTGATTTTTATATTGCTGAATAGTTAAAATGAATGTTCGTTGTAAAGAAGATTAAGAAGCTCAAAAGAGTAACCGCATTTGGTTACTCTTTTAAGTTTGGATTTATTTTATAAACTGTATTATTTTGAATTAAATAGCCTTTCTCAACTAGTCTTTTATAATGCTTTAGTCTTTCTCTTTTATCTATATCAAGTTTGTTTTCTATAATATCACTTCTTGGTAGTTCGTCACTATTTTTTATAATATCAACCAGCGTATTATATATATCACCCTTATTAACTAGAACACTAGAACAAAAAGTATCATTTTTGGTATTTTTAAACTTTGAAGATAGCTTTAATACTGCATCTGTGATTTTTGGTTCTAGATATGTTCTAGTTACCATTTCCAAACAGGTGTTTTTTTTATCTTTCTTTTTATTCCTTTTTCGATTTAATAAAAATGTTATCAATGTTATCACCTTCCAGATTATTTGATAAAATTTCATAAACTTTATTATATTTTATATCATCAATAAAAAATGCTTTGTACCTATAAAGTGTTTCAATGAATTTCATCATAAATTCACCATCTTTTAAATTTTCAGTACCCTTTATTCCTGCCATTTCTTGGGTTCTAGTATCAACTATTCTTGCTGAAATCTTAGTACCAAATCTATCCCTTATGTCTGTACTCACTTGTTTACTTCCTGGTCTTTGTGTTGCAAATAAACCAAGAATCCCCGAAGCCCTGCCTTTATTAAGAATTATAGTTAATTTCTTTTCAATAGATTCACTGTTTAAACTAAGTTTTATATCACTCATTTCATCAATGATAAATACAATGTAAGGCATAGGATTTTTTTTATTCAAATCATTATATTGCTTTATTTTCTTAACTCTGCTTGCTTTAAGCTTTTTATATCTCTCATCCATTTCTTCAATAATTTTATCAATAATTTCATTTAAATCCTTTAAATCTTCAACCAGTATAGTATTTTTGAATTTTTCATATTGTGATAATTCCACACCACCCTTGAAGTCGCACATAATGTAAAATATATTATCATTGAAATACATTAAAGATTGAATGATAACATTGAGTAAATTTGACTTTCCGCCTCCCTGCATTCCTGCTATAAAAGTATGAGTCAATTTCATCAAATCAAATGTTAATATCTTGCCTTTATCATTCATTCCAGCTAAAAAGAATATTTCTTCGTGTTCCTTTTTAACTTTTGTAATATAATCTTGTAATAAATAGGTTTTAGAAAGCATATTTACTGCCTTTTC
>RQOG01000004.1 GCA_003854985.1 Calditrichota bacterium | reverse complement strand
ATAACAAAACCAATCAATGTAGAAGAATTCTTGCAGAAAATTGATGAATATCTGGCCGGAAAAAGAGATACGATTGCCATCGAAGATGAAAAAAAATATTTACAGGAATACAACATCCAGTTAGTGGCAAAACTGAAGAAAAAGATTACCGAACTTGAAACCCTTAATAATGATTTGTCGGGACTTAATAAAGCCTTAGCCGATTCCAGCGACCAGTTGATCCATTATAATGATCACTTATTTTTTCTGAATGATCTTGCTAACCGTTACCGCCTGCAGCGGGATCCCGATAATCTGATTAATATGCTGCCACAGGAAGTTATCAGGGGATTTCCTGTCAAGCGTTTTATTTTTTTGGAACTGGATAAGGACAAAAAACGTTTTCTGCCCTTATCTCACGCCGGTTTTGGAAAAAAGGAAATCGAACGGCTGAACATCCCTTACACACCGGGTTTAATCAATTACCTGCGCAGAGAAGGAGGACTGGTGCGTATTAATGATGTTAATAACGTCGCTAATCCCACCGTCCGGATTTTTTCCGACAAATTAAAGAGCGATTCCTTTCTGTTAGGCGATCTTTATTCCTTAGGCACTCAGCATGATTCCACGCAGATTATACTTAAAATCAATGCCAATGATTCGGATATAAAAATACGGCCATCGAGACGCCTTCTGTTTTATATGGATAAATACCCGGGGCCACAGGTTTTTCAGACCTACGATCTGCGTATTCTAAAATCATTGATGCAAACGGTAAGCATAATCCATGAAAATATGGTTTTATATGATCGGCTGATAACCCTGTACAAAATCAGGGAACAGCAGGCTATCCGCGATGAATTAACCCAGGTGTATAATTACCGCTATTTTATCCAGGAAATTGAAAGAGAAGCTGACCGTACTAAACGTTTTGAAAGACCATTCTCGATACTTATGATCGATCTGGATTTTTTTAAGCAGTTTAATGATGAGTACGGCCACCTGGAAGGTAATCAGGTTTTAAAATTAATCAGCCAGATATTTGTGGAAAATACGCGTGTAACGGACACGGTCGCCCGTTATGGCGGCGAAGAATTTGTTATTATTCTTCAGGGTTTAAATAAGGAAGCCGGCGCAAAGATCGGCGAGAAATTAAGATCCATTATAGAAAAATCATCCTTCCCTGAAATCAAAAAGAAAATAAAGAAAAACCTGACGATAAGCGTAGGCGTAGCCTGTTATCCGACCGATTCCGATAAAGTAAACCAGATTTTACTGATGGCCGATGAAGCCATGTACCGGGCTAAACAAGCCGGTAAAAACCGCGTAATGACCGCCTAAAACGTTCCATAAAGCCTGTCGCCCGCATCACCCAAACCAGGCAATATATATTTATGTTCATTTAATTCCCTGTCAAGCGCCGCCGTATAGATTGGGATATCCGGATGATTTTTCTGCAGAAATACAACGCCTTCCGGTGAAGCTACAATACAAACAAATATTATTGACTGTCCACCGGCTTCTTTAACAATATCCAAAGCCGCTGCAGCGCTTCCACCGGTGGCCAGCATGGGATCCAGAACAAATATTTCGGAATTGTTAAAATTATTGGGCAGTTTTCTGTAGTACTCAACTGGTTTTAAGGATGTTTTATCACGATAAAGTCCTAAATGGCCGACGCGGGCATTTGGAATTAAGTTCAGGATGCCCTCACACATTTCAAGTCCTGCCCTCAGGATTGGAACCAGGGTAATGGAATGCTCAAGAACAAATCCACTGGCCGTTTCCAGCGGGGTTTCAACCTGTCGGGCAGTCAGGCTGATATTACGGGTTATTTCATAAACCATCAGAGCGGATATTTCATTAAGCAGGTTCCTGAAATTCTGATGGGTGGTATTCTTGTCTCTCAGATAAAACAATTTTTGTTGAATCAGAGGATGATCAAGAACGTGAAATTTTTCTCTGTACATTTTTTTCCTTAATGATAATCGGGATCAAACCTGGCCATAATCTGATTACGCACCGTTTCCACTAATACATTACGGTCATCCATTGTATAATCTTTTGTAGAAACAGGCGCCAGAAACTGCACTTTGATCCGGCCTTTATTTAATTTCAATGAATTTTTCGGCATGATATGTCTTGATCCGCAAATGCACATGGGCATTATATCAAACCGGCCATTTATAGCCAGTACAAAGCTGCCCTTTTTAAAATCGTGTATGGCCCCGTCAAGACTTCTGGTCCCTTCCGGAAAAAGAATTAACGATACGCCCTGGCGGACTTTATCAATGGCCATATCCAGGGTTCTGCGCGCTTCCGCGGATTTACCCCGGTCGATGGGAATCATTCCCGCCATGCGCATACTCTGAGCAAAAAGGGGTATTTTAAACAATTCCTTTTTAGCCACAAATCTTGCGGTGCCCGGTATGGCATAAGCACAGGCCAGTATATCAAAATTGGACTGGTGATTGGCAATATAAATATAAGGCTTCCCAGGCTCGATATTCTCCAGTCCTTCAACTTCCATTTTTATGCCGCTGAACCATAAAATCCCTTTGGCCCATAAACGGATTATACCATTTGTACAACGGGTATAGGAACCAAACAGACTTGAAATTATGGCCGCAACAGCCATTACGAAAGTATGAATAACTACGAAAATAATAATACCGGCCAGACGGATCATAATCTGTATCCTTTAATAGGATCGTTTGATGATATCCATATTGCCCATATAAGGCCGCAACGGCTCCGGAATAATGACAGTGCCTTCATCGGTCTGATAATTTTCAAGCAGTGATACCATCAGGCGGGAAGTTGCCAGCCCGGAACCATTAAGCGTATGCACGAAAGCCGGTTTAGCGCCCTGTTCATCCTTAAAGCGGATGTTTGCCCGACGGGCCTGAAAGTCTTCGAAATTACTAACGCTGGACGCTTCCAGCCATTTTTGTTCGGCGGGAGACCAGGTTTCTATATCATAGCATTTGGCGGCGGCAAAACTCAGATCGCCCGTGCATAATAACAGCACTCTGTATGGAATATTCAACCGTTCCAGAATATCGGTGGCTTCTTTTAGTAACTGCTCATGAAACTGATAAGATTCCTCAGGGCGCACAAAATTAACCATTTCCACTTTATTAAACTGATGTACCCGCAGGAATCCGCGGGTTTCTTTTCCATAGGAACCGGCTTCGCGGCGGAAACAGGCCGAATAAGCCGTGTACTTGATTGGCAGTTTATCACCGGGAAGAATTTCATCCCTGTGCAGATTGGTGACGGTAACTTCAGAAGTAGGAATTAAAAACAAATCGTCTTTATCCGCCAGGTACATATCGTTTTCGAGTTTGGGTAGCTGACCCGTTCCGAACATGCTTTCCCGGTTGGCCAGAAAGGGAGGAAAGATTTCCGTATAACCATGTTCATTAATATGGATATCGAGCATATAATTGATCAGCGCGCGTTCCAGCCGGGCGCCTAAGCCTTTGTATACCGGAAAACCGCTGCCGGTAACTTTGCCACCCCGTTTGAAATCAAGTATGTTCAGCCGCTCGCCTAACTGCAAGTGATCGAGCGCCTTAAAATCAAATTCCGGAATACTGCCCCAGCGTTTAACTTCAACATTATCCGCCGCATCTTTGCCTATCGGCACATCGCCATGCGGCAGGTTCGGCAAACGGCTTAATTCTGTATAAATTTCATTTTCGATCTGCTGCAACTTTTCATCATGTTCCTTAATTTGCTGCGAAATTTCTTTTGTTTTCACGATTAAAGCCTGCGCATCCCGGCCTTCCTTTTTAGCCAGAGCAACCTGGCTGGAATTTTCATTGCGCTGCTTTTTTAAATCCTCGGTTATATAAATAAGATCCCTGCGCTGTTTATCCAGTTTCAGCAACTTATCAACATCGCCTTTTTCATTTTTGGATTCAATGGCTTTTTTCACTTTTTCAGGATTTTCGCGAATCAGTTTTATGTCCAGCATGGGCGGCATTTTCCTTATTCTATATGATTTGTTAAAGGCAGGAATTTATTAAAATAAAGCTTGCGGTTCAATTCCAATGATAAGATTGGGAAATGTAAATTCAGGAAGGCATAAAAATACAGCATGGATATTTTGAAAGTCAAGTTTAAAAATATCCACGCTATTTTTAAAGTCTACTCATAATTCCTGACTATTCCTTACAAATTTAAAGTCTGACTTGAAAATTGTAAAATTAACAGGCACTTCACTGGAGAGATACAATTTACAAACTGCTTTTCATTTTCCTAATAAAATTTCCAAGTCCTGTTAAATAAATATTATCATGGTTCAAGCCGAAATAGAAAAAACAAGATATTTAAATTGTTTATTTATTTTTCTTTATTATATTTTTGATTTATAATATTTTTTTGAAAAAGCAATTGCTGATGGAATAATTCAAATCATATTTTATAGAATTAATATTTATAAATATAAAAGGAAATTTGTATATTCAAATCATATTTAATATTCATTGGAAATAACGAATCAATTGAAAAATTTAAATTCAAAGAAATTATTAGCAAAAAACAGCATAATCAATATTTTAGGTAATCTAATCCCTATTACATTAGCGATTATTGTTATACCCATCATTATACACCATTTAGGAAAAGAACGATTTGGAATATTAACCATTCTTTGGGCTATAATCGGTTATTTTAACCTCATTGATTTCGGTGTAAGTCGATCATTAACAAAAATAATTTCTGAAAAACTTGCCATCAGTGATTCTAAAATAATTCCAATAATATCTAACACTGCTTTTCTGTTTGTATTTTGTTTAAGTATAGTAGGAACAATTATTTTATTATTACTATCAAAATGGCTAGTATTTATTCAATTTCAAATAAGTGAGCAATTAAGAGAAGAAACATTATACTCAATATACATTCTGGCATTTTCAATTCCATTTACTGCGTTAACCTCTTCACTTAAAGGTATTCTTATAGCTTATCAAAAATTTTTATTTATAAATATTCAACAAATGCTTTTAAGCTCTATAATGTTTTTGAGTCCATTAATTATTATCCTTTTTTCTAAAAGTCTTACACCGATAATTTTAATTCTCTTTTTGACACGTATATATGTTTTCTTCAATTATCTTAATTATACAAACAAAAATTTATTTAGTATAAACAGAAAAGCTGAAATAAAACCAAATCTTATTAAAGAAATATTAAAATTTGGTGGTTGGCTCACTGTTACGAACATTATTGGTCCGATTATGGTCTATATGGACCGAGTTATCATGGGAATTTGGATTCCTGTTAAATTTCTAATCTATTATTCTTCAATACATGAAGTGGTAATAAAGATTCTGGTATTACCAGGTGCAATAATGAATGTCATTTTTCCAGCATTCTCATATACCTATGCAAAAAATCCGGATGAATCATTAATTTTAGTCCAAAAATCTATTAATTATTTATTCATAATAGTTTTCCCAATTCTTCTTTTTCTAATTAGCTTTACAAAAGAATTAATAAATTTGTGGTTAGGAGAAGATTTTTTAATTAATAGTCGATTAATTATGCAAATTCTTCTTATAGGAATATTTATAAATAGTATTGGCCAGGTATATTTTTCTTTTATCCAAGGTATTGGAAAGCCAAAAACAACCGCTATAATTCATATGGTCGAGCTACCAATATATCTTTTCCTCCTTTGGTACGCCGTTCAGGAGTATGGTATAAATGGTGCAGCATATATATGGACTTTCAGAGTTATAGTAGATTGTTTTTTATTGATAATTATAACATCAATTCTTTTTATGCATAAGGCATATATTTTAACGAAATTAAATTATTTATATCTATTTTCATTAATTACCTTAATAATCCCATTTTTTATAAACGGATTGAGGGAGAGAATGGTATATTTTATAATTGTTTTAATACTGACGATGCTAATACATTGGAAAATAATTCTTAGCAAAATAGATAGAATAGATATTTTTAAACTAATTTATTCTATAAAAAGATCCATCAAAAATAAACCAAGGGAAATATGAAAAAAACAATATTTTCTTATAGAACTCAAAGTACTTGCCCTATCTGCAAGCGTAAAGGAAGACTTCTGTATAATGATTTGACAGATAAATTGTATCAAGTACCAGGTAAATGGAATTTCTATATATGTACGAATTCCAAATGTGGAACAGTATGGCTTAATCCAACTATAATAGAAAGTGAAATTGAATATGCATATAAAAACTACCATACTCATGAGGTTATTGAACCTAGATTATCAAAATTTAAAAGTTTAAATTGGTTAAAAAAAAGGTATTTTGATTTTATTAAATATAAATATGGTTTTAAAACTAATCAATTTAAATTAATATTCATACTTTTTAATCTATTTTTATATATTCATCCTCTGAAAAAGGCATTTCATAAAAAATATAAGTTTTTTAAGCCTGAGAACATTGATTCAAAACTATTGGATATCGGATGTGGAAATGGATCATTTTTATTTAGGATGAAACAATTTGGTTGGATTGCAGAAGGTATTGATTTTGATAAACGAGCTATAGAAATTGCATTGAAGAATAACTTAAAAGTTTTTAATTCAAATTTGAGAGATATTAATTATCCTGATGATACGTTTGATATGATTGTGCTAGATAATGTTTTTGAACACATCTATGATCTAGATGCTTTATTTACTGAAGTATACAGAATTATGAAACCACAGGGGAGAGTATTTATAAATACACCAAATATAAAAAGCTTTACTCATACAATATTTCGTGAAAATTGGAGGGGATTAGAACCTCCAAGACATATACAAATCTTGACCTTAGAGTCACTTAAAACATTTTTAGCTAATCACAGATTTAAAATTGAAAAATCCTTTTGTAGCGTTCAATCTAATTATGTTACTATAATGAGCTATCTACTTAGAAGAAATAAGAAAAAAATTAGTACAATAAAGAAAATAATCCTGAATATATTTGTATTATTTTATGCGCAGTTATCATTTATTTTTAAGAATATAGGAGATATAATTGTTGTTATTGGAAAAAAGGATACAAAATGATTATATCATTCAGTGAAATACACAGCCCAAATTATTCATTTTACTGGTGGAGCATTAAAGACAAATTTATAAATTCCTTTAATACTACCAATACCATATGCAAAGTGCATTATAAAAAACGAAAATACAAGGTAAAAAAATAGTTTATATGATTCAGACGAAGCGATTATGAAAGAATAAACGATATTTATCAAAATATACAATATTATTAATATAATTAAAGCTAAATAATTAGCTGTTAATATTGATATAAAGAACAATGCGAATAAAGTTAAAATAAATACTAAAGGAATTATATGACGAAATAAAAGTGATTTAGGATGTTTTTTTATGATATAAATTTTCCAAAATCCTGCATCAAATTGTTTTTTCCATAACTTTCTAAAGTTTGACCTGGCATAGTAATATACCTTGATTGAAGGTGAGAAAATCATTTTCCCAAATTTTTTAACAATACGATAGTTGAATTCCCAATCCTGGCCTCTTAAAATTTTTTCATCAATAGGACCAACTTGGTCAATCATTGATTTTCTATACATACCATAATTTATAGTCTCAACCAAACACTCCGTATCCGAATAACGATACTTTGCATTTCCAACTCCAAAAGGATTATTGAAAGCGAGTGCTATTGCATTACTCTTATTATCTCCACCAATTGCTTTTACTAGGCCACCAACACATGCGATATATGGATAGTTTTCTAATAGTTTTACATTTTTTTTAAAGAAATCAGAATCAACAAATGAATGTGCCCCCATCATAACTACGAAGTCAGCTTTTGAGATAGAGAATCCTAAATTCCAAGCATAAGCTTGGACTAGCTTAGGATTGCTAAAAATAGATATATTAGATTGTTTTTTTGATTGCTCAAGTAAATATTCTTTAGTTCCATCAGTGCTATTTGCATCATAAATAAATATTTCGTATTTATCTTTCGGATAATCTTGATTTAAAAAACTATTTAAACATTTTTCAATAAAATTAAATTCATTGCGCGAAGCAATTACTACTGTAATAAATGGTAATTCTTTTAGGATATCCATATCATAAATTTTCCATATTAATTAAGGTTTCCTTAAAAAGTACAATAATACAACTTCATATATTTTAATATATCTTGACCAATGCAGCTATTCAGATTGTTTCTGTCT
>RQOG01000150.1 GCA_003854985.1 Calditrichota bacterium | reverse complement strand
TATAATCCAGATTCTTTTTGTTTTTAGTAAATCTACCACCGGGCTCCATAAGAATTTTATGACCCATGGCAGGTAAAGCCAGCTTGTATAAAGAGCAATATCGGTATTGGAAATATCCATTCTTTTATACATGATAACCGAAACCGTCATCACGACAACATAAGGAAGACCCTCTGCTAAATAGAGAGATGGTATCCATGCCCATGGTGAACGGTATGTTTTTTTCATGAAAACTCCGTTTAGAACAGTTTCTTTAGCTGGGTTCCCGGGTAATAGTGTTTTAAAATTAACTCTGAATCATAACCGTTTAAAGCCATTCCAAGAGCGCCGATCTGGCACATACCGGCACCATGGCCCCAACCACCACCCTGATAGATGAAAAATGCAGGATGATCCGTAAACTCAAAATGTGGTTTTATCAGGATGGCAGAACTATACAAAAAATCAGGATGAAGCGTTTGCCTGATGCTGTATTCATTCGAAAGCATTAAGGTCTCTTTTTTAAGTTTATTATTTGTATAAATGATTCTAAGATTATTGATCCTGCCGGAAGCGGCGCGATTACCAACTTCCATTTTAATAATATTCACAATATCTTTTCGATGAATCCGATTGATATGTTTGACCAGTTCATCGTGGGCAACGGATATTTGCCACCGAAAGTAGTTGCCGGCCTGATCAACATTGCCCAGATACTGTCTGAGAACAGCCGGATCGACAAAGTGCGGACTGCAAAATGTTTCCGGCACAGAATTTATCCAGGTTTTAAAATTATTTTCATTGGTTAAATCGGGAACATCAACTTTATTGTTTGGAATTATATCCGGTATCACGGTTAAATAAGGATGTTCGGGTCCTTCCCATAGTGCATTGAAAGACTCGGTTACACCACCACAACTTTTTGAATAGCGGGCATCACAGATTTTATTATCATAAACCAATACTTTGCCGCGTGTGTTTTGCGCGCTTTCAATTGCATGATGATTGATAAATGTTGTCCCCTGGTATCGCTGACAGCAGTCATCATTACATACATCCATTCCCAGATGACTATGCTTTTTTTCTACATTGGCTAAAAGCCATGATCGTGCCGCTATCGTCTGGGCTTCAAGGAAGGCCATAGGACATAATTCGCTCATTTCAGACGTAGCTACGCACATTATATACTGTTCCAGCGGAATGGTATTAATTAGTATCAGGTGTTTATTGTAACTTCTAATAGTCAGATTTCCGGCTAAAGTGACGTTAATTTCCTTTTTCCAGTGAAATCCACGGCCAGCGGGCACATTTTTTACTAAAAGGTTTCTTTCCGGAATCCGGGTATTTTCATCACCTTCATACTGCAGGGTGAAGGATTCATCAATAATTTCGCTGTCGTTCAGTATACATCGAATTATGTTTGATTGGCCGTAAAAAGATAGTTTCGAATTATGGATTGTATAGCGTTTTTGATTTTCCGAAATCAGAAAATAGTCTTTCTTATTCTGAATATGTATTTCCAGATAATTGCGTTCATCTTCAGGAAGAATGATACCAACATTGATAAGAGGTTCAGTCTGGGGCATAGAATCATTTTGAAACATTAGATTTTCCGGGAAGCATTTATTTATACTCTTTCACCAGTATAAGAAAAATAAGCGTCAATTCCTGCGCCAAGCGCCGGCGCATCTCTCAAAGTGGAAAATTGGATAATTTTATCCAAATCCCTATAATGGTGTTTAACTTTATCAGGGAAGTGTATACAGTTTTGTATTTTTTCAGAAAGGATTTTCAGCATGGGTTTACCCAGAACAGAAAAACCACCCTCTGTAGATAAAATTTGGCCAAGCCTTTGCCCTAGCACAATTCTGTCAAAAACTTTACTTCTGTGCGGATGATCTGAATCTGTAATCTTACGTTGAGGATTGGACAGCTTAAAAGTATCCTGCCATCCGGCATATAATGTTTGAATGCGCTCAAATATTAAAGCGGCCAGTGGTTCACTCACTTTCTTAAAGGTAGTCTTTGCATCGCGGTCTCCACGTCTGGCCAGGTCAACCAAATGAGAGGCATGGAGTCCCTGTTCTTTTAGTTCATCGATGGCCAGACCGTTAAGCCTGGCAAATTGTCCCAGAATTCCCTGTGCCGAGACATATTTTTCCATAGAAATACCATCGCTCCATTGCATTTCCCAGCTTTTAGCCATCCAGGATTTTATTTTATCAAAGGGAACAAGTTGACCATCTAACTTTATGGCGTCGGCCACGCCCGTTCCGCCGCCCAGATAGTATACATTCTGTGTGTCTTTTAACAGACCGTTTTCTGCGTAGTTTTCACCAATACCACAATAGTCAGCATCGCTGCCCAATTCTTTAACCGACTGGACAAGTTCAATGGATTCCATGGCCAGACGTTCTTCCAGCAGCTGAGAAAACCGTATCATTCTGGGACCATTATTCATGGCCGCTATTCCGCGTTTATCATTTGTTTTTAACCCAGGTAAACCTATGCCAAGAAGCGCTTTATATTTCTTTAACTTTTTACAAATGTTCAGGACAGTTTTACAGCAGGCCTCGACAATCACGGCTTCCTGGTGTTTTTCATTCAGAGAGGGGCATATCTCGTTATTTTTTAATTCCTCGAGCTGTTTCTTTATATCTACAGGTTTAAATTTGGTCAAATAACCCGGTAAATCCAGATAGAAAAGTTCGGAACATGTTTCGGACAAAGAAAACGATTTTCCGGAGTCTTTATATAACACATGACATGCATTGACCTTTGTTGCACCGCCGTCAATTCCAATTAAAAGAAAATCATTTTCCATCGGCCTTTGGTTCCATGGTTAGATTCATATTCCTGCGCCTGTTAATAGCCTGCAGACGCATCCAGTCCTTAGCCTCGTCATTTTGATCCACGGTAAATTGATCGATACTGTGATCCGTTCCTCCGCTATGCCTTACCACTTCATAAATTGGTTCCCATATCCGGCCCATTTTGTATTTTTCGCTAAGACGAAGCACCATATCATAATCTTCGCCATAGTTGCGGGAATAAGGCTCCTCGTTCATGCCGAATCCAAATTGACGGATCAGGTTGATTGGGATAGAGCGGGGAGCACCGGCGCCGTTTATGCGCAGCAGATTGTTTCGGCCGTTTTCATCAGTCCATTCATCGTGCGTCACCACCGGTATTGTTTCGTCACGTACAAGAGATCCGTCCGGTTTTTTCTCCCATACTTCATAGGAACCGATAACCATGCCGATTTTCGGATCGGAATGAAACACCTGCAATATTTTTTCGACCGCATCCGGTTTTAACCGGTCATCGGAATCCAACTGGATATAATATTTACCTTTGGCAAATTTAGCGCCCATATTCAGGCAGAATCCAATATTATTGATATCGTATACAAGGAGACGCACTTGCGGCTTCGATTCTCTATACAGATCACCATCCTTCATATACCGCTTTACTTCTGCAACCGTCGGATCATTTTCACCGCCATTAACAACGACAATTACTTCAATGGTGTTGATTGTCTGTATCAATACGCTTTCAATAGCAGTGCCAATAAATTCAGGACGATTATTGACCGGGATTATAACCGTAGCGTCCAAAACCAGGTCATTTGGATAGGGCGGCCTGGACATATAATGCTGACCGGCGGCAAGAAAAGTTCCTGATTTTTCCAAATGCCGTTTTAAAACGGCCTCAGCTTCTAACTGGCTTTCTTTGCCGGCCATCAGATAATCAAAAACATTTTGCCCCTTCGCTTTTGCCCATACTTTATACAGAGCGCCGTTATACTTATCGGCAATGTGAGATAATTTATATTTTTCTGAAATCTTCAGACGTATATCATAAAGCGTATTGAATTTTAAAGTATCATCAAATCCACCGGATTCCGCTAAGGCGCTGGCCCGGAACATAAAGACTTTTCCATAATCCTGGTTGTCGCGCAATCTTCCCGGATGATGTTTAAGCAGTTTTTTTGAAGAAACCGATTGACCGTCATAGATTTCATAATCGCTATACAGCATTCCGGTTTGAGAATGAGTGTTCATATGCTGAAGCAGCAAATCAAGGGCGGCAGACTTTAATTCTACCTGATGATTACGATTATCGATATACAGGATATATGGCGCTGATATTTTAGTTATAGCGCGTTTTAATTGACTGCCTAATGATTCATTATCGGCGTTTAGTATTGTCAAGGGGATCGGACTATTATAAAAACCGGGATTTTTATTTTTATCGGAATGGTCTATTATGATAATTTCAGTCTGCCGGCAGGTCTGGTTATATATAGATTTTAATGTATTTTTAACAGGATTATCTTCACTACCGGTTTGGTGTAATATCACACTAACTCTAAAATCAGACATTTATACTTTCCTGATTAACAGAATAATTATTCATAAAATATGAAAATAAACAATTCAAAGAAACTTTTTGATTCTAAAGATCAATTTTATTTATTAAGAAAAGTATTCATTTGATTGCTTGATTTTAAAGTTTACAGCTTCTAAATTGATTTTGATTAATATTGCCTTGTAAGGCAGCAAGGAGTGTTTATGAGTAAGATTGATTTGAAAAAAGCCCATTTTTCAACACTTTGTGTACATGGATCAGGAGGGGTAGATGAAGCAACCGGCGCGTTGGGTATTCCGATTTATCAAAGTTCTACCTTTGCCTTCAAAAGCGCCAAGCACGGCGCAGATATTTTTTCCGGCGTACAGCAGGGATATGTTTATACACGGATAGGAAATCCGACTCAGGAAGCTTTCGAAAAAGAAATGGCCTTTTTGGAGGCGGGAGAAGCAGCCCTGGCCTTTGGTTCGGGCATGGCTGCCATTTCTACGGTTGTATTGGCCTGTTGCAAAGCCGGTGATAATTTTATTTCAAATAACACCCTATACGGCGGAACTCACAGCCTTTTCAGTGAAACGCTCCCCAATTATAATATTAAAGTAAAGGAAGTCGATTCAACCGATCTGCAGAATGTTATTGATGCCATCGATGAAAAAACCAGGCTTATTTATATTGAAACACCGGCAAATCCGACACTCGCCATAACAGATATAGCGGAGTGCTCCAAAATAGCAAAGAAAAATCAAATTCCATTAGTCATTGATAATACCTTTGCCACACCATATTTTCAACGGCCATTGAAGCTGGGAGCGGATATTGTAATTCATTCTGCGACCAAGTATATCGGTGGGCATGGCGATACCGTGGCCGGCGTAGTCATCGGGAAAAAGGATTTCATTGATAAACTCAGATCAAATTTTTTACGGGATTTAGGCGGAATAATCAGTCCGTTGAACGCATGGCTGTTGGTAAGGGGATTAAAAACGCTGGCCGTCAGAATGGAGCGTCATCAGCTGAATGCCCTGCGAATTGCCAAATTTTTACAATTTCATCCTAAAATATCAAAAGTGTGGTATCCAGGATTAACAACACATCCGCAACATGAAACGGCAAAAAAACAAATGCTTGGATATGGCGGTATGGTTAGTTTTGAAGTGAAAGGAGGGCGTAAAGCGGGGGAGAAGCTGATGAATAATGTCAAGATTTTTACGCTTGCCGTCAGCCTTGGAGATGTGGATTCATTGATTGAACATCCCGCATCCATGACCCATTCGACCTACAATAAAGAAGAATTAAAATCAGCAGGTATTTCGGAAGGACTCGTCCGGGTTTCAATTGGCATTGAAGACCCGAAGGACTTAATTGACGATCTTTCTCAGTCTTTACACAAAATTAATTTACACTAAACCAGGAATAAACGGATGAGAATATTAATTACGGGCGGCGCAGGATTTATCGGTTCACATCTATGCGACCGATTATTATCGGACGGGCATGAAGTTATTTGTCTGGATAATTTCTTTACCGGATCAAAAAATAATATTACACATCATATAGGGAATTCCCGCTTTGAGCTTATCCGGCATGATATCATTCAACCCATTCTTCTGGAGATTGATCAGATCTATCATTTTGCCTGCCCGGCTTCTCCTGTCCATTATCAGTATAACCCGGTGAAGACGACCAAAACAAGCGTCATGGGTACCATCAATATGCTGGGTCTGGCTAAAAGAGTAAATGCGCGGGTAATGCTGGCCAGCACGTCTGAGGTTTATGGCGATCCCAAAGTTCATCCGCAAACAGAAGCTTATTGGGGGCACGTGAATCCGATCGGCTCCCGAAGTTGTTATGATGAAGGTAAACGCGTAGCGGAAACGCTGATGATGGATTATCACCGGCAAAACAAGGTTGATGTAAAAATTATCAGAATCTTCAATACCTATGGACCGCGTATGGCTTTGAATGACGGCAGGGTAGTCAGCAATTTTATCGTTCAGGCACTGAAAAATAAGCCTATAACCATTTATGGAGACGGTCAGCAAACAAGATCCTTTCAATATGTTACGGATCTGGTGGAAGGATCCGTTAAAATGATGAATATCAATAATTTCGTCGGTCCGGTTAATCTCGGAAATCCTGATGAATTTACAATAAAAGAATTAGCCGAAATGGTAGTTGATCTGACCGGATCGGCTTCAAGTATCAAATATTTGCCCCTGCCGCAGGATGATCCGGTCCAGCGACAGCCGGATATTTCTTTAGCCGGGAAGAAATTAAAATGGACCCCGGTAATCAAGCTGAAAGACGGCCTGGAAAAAACAATTGATTATTTCGAAATGCTTCTAAAAAATTCGAACATAAAGGATTATGTGTAACTTATAATTTGCGGTTTTCATACCTTTTCAGAATTTCTTTTATTTAAATTTTCAAAATATTTTAAGAACCAAAACGCTATTGAAAAACCATGGCAATTTTGTTAACTTCCAAATCTTTATTAACAGGAGATCTATATGTCCGGTCATTCTAAATGGCACTCAATAAAACACAAGAAAGCAAAAGTTGACGCCGCCCGGGGCAGAGTATTTACTAAAATAATTAAAGAGCTTACGGTTGCAGCACGGATTGGCGGCGGCGATCCTGAAATGAATCCGCGTCTACGGGTAGCGGTTTCTGCGGCTAAAGCGGCTAATATGCCTGCAAAAAATATTGAAAATGCAATTCAAAAAGGAACAGGAGAACTTCCCGGCGTTGTTTATGACGATGTTATATACGAAGGCTATGGCCCTGGCGGCGTAGCCATGTATATTGAAGCTGTAACCGATAATAAAAACAGAACGGTGGCGGAAGTTCGTCATTTATTAAGCAAGTATGGCGGCAATTTGGGAGAATCCGGCAGCGTAGCCTGGATGTTTGAAAAAAAAGGTTTAATAACTGTTCCTGTTAAAAATTATAATGAAGATACCCTTATGGAAATCATATTGGAAGCCGGCGCTGAGGATATGCAGACGGAATCTGAGTTCTATGAAATATACACGGCATACGAAGATTTCAACGCGGTAAAGACGGAATTGGAAAATAAGGGAATCACTTTAGATTCTGCTGAAATTACCATGCTTCCTAAAAACAAAATTAAACTTGAAGGGAAAAATGCGGAACAACTGCTGAAATTAATGGATGTTTTGGATGATCATGATGATATCCAGAATGTTCATTCTAATTTTGATATTGATGACAGTGAAATGGAAAGGATTTTCGCAGAATAAAAATTGTGAGAATTTTAGGTATAGATCCAGGTTTGAATTGTACCGGATACGGCATAATTCGGGTAGCTGAGGGGTTAAATCCTCAGCTATTTAGTTATGGTTCAATTAAAACCAATGCCCGTGATTCATTGGCCTTACGATTATACCAGATCTTTGAAAAAATTACGCAGATAGTCGATGAATATAAACCTGATACTGCGGCATTCGAAAGTGTTTTCTATGCGGAAAATGTTAAGACCGCCATTATAATGGGACATGCCAGGGGCGCCGCCATGGTTGCGGCGATGAGTCATCATCTTGACTTATTTGAATATTCACCCCGCGAAATAAAAATGTCCGTAGTCGGAAATGGCGCCGCATCGAAAGAACAGGTTAATTATATGGTTAAACAAATTTTATGTTTAAAAGAAAATATTAAACCCGACGATGCTTCCGATGCCCTGGCGACCGCATTGTGTCATTGGCATCGAAGCAGATTTAATAAAATGGTTAAATAACATTACATGTATGATTATTTATTTGGAATTTTGACACGCAAACAACCCACTGAAGCGGTTCTTGAAGTAAATGGCGTTGGATATTTACTTAAAATAAGTTTGTCAACTTCCCAGGCGTTGCCGGAAGAAGGTAATCCGATTAAACTTTTTACCCATTTGCACGTAAGAGAAGACCTTCTGCAGTTATATGGATTCAGCACAGTAGGGGAAAGAGAAATGTTCCGCGGATTGATATCGGTTTCCGGTATTGGTCCTAAATTAGCGCAGACAGTCTTATCCGGATTATCGCCTGAAAAATTTGCCAGAGCGGTTTGTCTGGAAGATGAAAAGACAATTTCTTCAATTTCCGGTATCGGAAAAAAGACTGCTCAACGATTAATTGTAGAATTAAAAGACAAGTTAAGCGCGGTGGCCTCAATAACTGATACCGGGGCAAAAAAGACGCCTGAATTTAAAGATGATACGCTGAAATCTGAAACCATTATGGCATTAATTTCTTTAGGTTATTCTAAAAATCAGGCAGAGAAAGCTTTTGAGAAAATTCCGGATATCGATTCTTTAAAAACAGTTGAGGATATGATTCGACAGGCATTAAAATCGATTTAATAGTAAGACTATGAGTGAAATTGGCCGTCCGTTAAGATTAGAAGAAGATCTTGAGATTGAACGTAGTCTGCGTCCGAATAAATTAGATGATTTTATCGGCCAGGATAAAGTAAAAGAGAATCTTAAGGTTTTTATAGAAGCCGCTTTGCAAAGAGGCGAGGCTTTGGATCATGTTTTACTTTATGGGCCTCCCGGTCTCGGCAAGACGACATTAGCGATGATATTAAGCAAAGAGTTGAATGTTGATCTTAAAACAACATCAGGACCTGTTCTGGAAAAAGCAGGAGACCTGGCAGGTTTGCTTACAAATTTACATGAAAAAGACGTTCTGTTTATAGATGAAATCCATAGAATAAACAATGTGGTGGAAGAGTATCTATATTCGGCAATGGAGGATTATAATATAGCAATTATTATTGATAAAGGTCCAAACGCCCGTTCCGTCCAGTTGAATTTAGCGCCTTTTACTCTGGTCGGAGCCACAACCAGAGCAGGCCTATTAACTTCACCAATGCGGGCCAGGTTTGGCGTGGTTTTCAGAATGGATTATTATAAACCTGAGGAATTGTATCGTATTATAAAAAGATCGGCATTGATTTTAGGTGCAGAAATCGAGGATGAAGGCGCCAGAGAGTTAGCGCTGCGTTCCCGTGGTACGCCAAGAATTGCGAACCGCCTCCTGAGAAGAACACGGGATTTTGCCCAGATTATGTCCAATAATAAAATAACCAAAGAAATTGTAGATCACGCATTGGATCGTCTTGATGTTGACAAAAAAGGACTGGATGAGATGGATAAACGGATTCTTCTGGCTATAATTGAGAAATATCAGGGGGGACCAGTAGGATTAAGTACCATTGCCGTTGCAGTCGGTGAAGAGAGCGATACAATCGAAGAAGTATATGAACCATTTCTGATACAGCAGGGTTTTCTGAAAAGAACCCCGCGGGGAAGAACGGCAACAATTTCCGCATACGATCATTTCGGGCTAAAAGCGCGGACAGATAAAGAGCAGTCTTCCTTGTTTTAATAAGGATTTCTAAGAAGGAGCTAAAAATGAAGTTATCAGATTTTAAATTTGATGTTCCGGAAAATTTAATTGCACAATATCCGGTGGATAAGAGAGACGAATCCCGTCTTATGATTATCGATCGTTCGAAGGAGGCCAGCCAGCACAAAGTTTTTAAAGACGTCATAGAATATCTGAATGAAGGCGATGCGCTGGTTGTAAATGAGACAAAGGTATTTCCGGCCAGATTATTCGGGGTAAAAGAAAAAACCGATGCGCGTGTTGAAATTCTTTTACTGCGCCAGCTTGAACACACCATGTGGGAAGTATTAGTAAAACCTGCACGTAAAGTCCGGGTTGGAAACCGGATACAAATCACCGATGAATTCGGTTGTGATGTTATTGATAATACAACGTCAGGCGGCAGGGTTGTTAAGTTCGATTATAACGGCAATGATTTCTTCAAAATTATAGATGAAGTCGGAATGTCTCCATTACCGCCATACATCCATCGCGATCCGGATGAAGTTGACAGAATAAAATATCAGACGGTATATGCAAAAAAGGTTGGGGCTGTGGCCGCGCCAACCGCCGGTCTGCATTTTACCGATGAGTTAATTGAAAAATTAAAATCAAAGGGCATAAAAATTATTCCTGTTGTTCTGCATGTGGGATTAGGCACTTTCAGGCCTATAAAAGTCGAAGATCTCTCCCGCCATCAGATGGATTCCGAATATTATGAGATCAGCGAAGAATCCGCTGCTAAAATCAATGAGGTAAAACTGAATGGCGGCAGAATTATAGCCGTGGGAACCACATCGGTACGGGTTCTTGAAACAGCGGCCAATGCAGACAATCTTGTTAAGCCAAGTTCAGGATGGACAGATAAATTTATTTATCCTCCTTATCATTTTAAAATTATAGATTCTCTTATTACCAATTTCCATTTGTCAGGTTCTACCTTGTTTCTGCTTACCTGCGCCATGGCGGGAAAAGATCGTATGCTGAAGACATATAAAGAAGCGATTGAGATGCAATACAGGTTTTATAGTTATGGCGACTCGATGATGATTATCTGATGGAAATAATCGTTTGAAATGATAATGCAGAATTAGAACACAGATAGTTTTAATCGGGGGGATGTAATCTTTTTTATGAAGATTGCAACGTAAAAGTTGAATTTTTCACATTGAAATCATTATAAACAGACGATTTTCAATATGTTGATCTGGAGCTGATGCGGATTTAGTATGGTAGAATATATTAAAACACTATTTGACGGCACTGATAATTGGACAGCATACCTGATCTTAGGCATCAGCGCTTATATCGAAAATGTGTTTCCGCCTATTCCAGGCGATACGGTAACGGTATTCGGCGCTTATTTAATATCTCATGACTTATTGGATTTTTGGGGCGTTTATATTTCAACATCCATAGGAAGTATACTTGGTTTTTTTACAATGTATATACTTGCAGTAAAAATAGGCAGACCTTTTATAAAATCGAAGCTTTTTTCGAAACTTTTCAATGAACGCCGTCTAAAAAAAGTAGAATACTGGTTTGCAAAGTACGGATACTGGATTATCGCAGGTAATCGTTTTTTAGCCGGAACGCGCAGTGTTATATCGATTTTCGCCGGTTTGTTCCATCTGAACTGGATATATGTTTTAATTTTATCAACTATCAGTGTTTTTGTTTGGAACGGGTTATTGATTTATCTGGGGTATATTTTAGGAGTTAACTGGGAGAGTATTTTAACTGTAATTACCCAGTATAATCGCATTTTTATGATTCTTTTATTTATAGCGGCAGGATTTTATCTATACAAAAGATATAAAAAACGACGGCTTAAACAGAAAGAAATAAATGAGTGAAATACGCGTTCGATTTGCCCCAAGCCCCACAGGGTATGTTCATGTGGGTAGCCTGAGGACTGCGCTTTATAACTATCTCTTTGCCAGGCATAATCATGGTAAATTTATTTTACGGATAGAAGATACCGATCAAACCAGATATGTGGAAGGCGCTGTTGAAAATCTTCTTAATGCCTTAAAATGGGCAAATATGGATTATGACGAAGGACCGGGTAAAGATAGTGATGACGGACCTTTTTATCAGTCACAGAGACTTGATATTTATAATAGTTATATTAAAAAAATAATCGATGAACAAAAAGCTTATCCATGTTTTTGTTCGGAAGACCGGTTAAAAAAAATGCGTGAAGAACAGACAGCCGCCAATATGCCGGTTATGTATGACGGCTTTTGCAGAAATATACCGGTTAATGAAGCCAGAAAGAGAATTGAGCAGGGTGACAAACATGTAATTCGCATGAAAACACCTAAAAACGGTATAACGAAAGTAAACGATATCATTCGGGGAGAAGTTGAATTTCGTAATGAATTAATCGATGATCAGGTTCTTATAAAAAGCGATGGATTTCCTACCTATCACTTTGCCAATGTCGTCGATGATCATCTGATGAAAATATCGCATGTAATACGCGGTGAGGAATGGCTGCCCAGTACGTCGAAGCATATCATTTTGTATGATTTTTTTGGATGGCAGATTCCGCAATATGCTCATTTACCATTATTATTAAACCCTGACCGCAGTAAATTAAGCAAAAGACAAGGCGATGTAGCCGTGGAAGATTATATTGAAAAAGGGTATCTTCCGGAAGCTATGATCAATTTTATTGCATTGTTAGGCTGGAACAGGGGAGATGATCAGGAGCTATTTACCATAGAAGAACTGATCAATGATTTTACATTGGAACGGATAAATAAAGCAGGCGCTGTTTTTAATATTGAAAAATTGCAATGGATGAACAGCCAGTATATCAAATCGATGGATAATGATTCCTATTTATCAGTCGCGAGGGAATGGCTTAAAAAACTTGAAATCCAGGATGAAAATGAAGCGGATATTCTTATAGCCGTAAAAGACCGCTTGACAACCTTTAAAGACCTCAGAAAAGAAACAACTATTTTTTTCAGAGAAATGGCAGATTATTCCAATGAGGCTAAAGAATGGATTCTGAAAAGTGAAAGCAAAGTTGTATTTAAAGTTATGCTTAAAGAAATGGGGCATTATTCTCAACTAACGCTTGAAATATTTAAGCAATTGATGCAGGATGTACAGAAGACTACCCAGGTAAAAGGTAAAAACCTTTGGATGCCGGTCCGGGCTGCCTTAACCGGAGAATTGGCCGGTCCTGAACTGCCCATGGTTATAGATATTTTTGGTAAAAATAAGGTTGAAAAATTATTAAAGCAGGCAATTGAATATAGAGGATAATTATGCGGGTTGTTGTTTTGTTGGGGGCGATTCTTCGGAGAGAGAGGTTTCTCTTGTAACCGGAACACAGGTAGCTGAAATATTAAAGGAAAACGGGCATGATGTAATTAAAATTGATCCGTCTGCAACAAAGAATGAACAGACCGAATTGAACGGCACTGATCATCACTGGCTGGGAATAGATTATCCTGAATATGATATTCAGCCGCTTCATCGAGGTACGCTTTATCTTAAAAATATTCTGATTACAAAGTATTTAAAACCTGATATTGTTTTTATTGCGCTTCACGGTACAAAAGGTGAAGATGGTATTGTACAGAGCATGCTCGAAGCCGCGGAAATACCTTATACTGGTTCAAACAGTGTCAGCAGTATGCTGGCCATGCAGAAAGACCTGAGTAAAATATTTTTCAAACTCAATAATCTGCCTACTCCCAAGGCCTATATTTTAGACCGTCCGGATGCATCACGGAAAAAAATGAAACGGCTTACATTTCCCCAGGTCGTTAAACCGAATGATCAGGGATCAACTGTAGGTTTAAGTATTGTAAATAATTATGATGATCTGGAAAAAGCCATTGATACAGCTTTTAAATATAGCTCAAAAGTTATCATAGAAGAATACATTCCCGGTAGAGAAATTACCGTAGGCATTGTAAAATCAAGAACTTTGCCTGCTATTGAAATTAAGCCTAAACATAACTTTTATGATTATGAATGTAAGTATAAAACAGGAATGAGTGAATATGAAGTACCTGCAAAATTGGATGATGAATTGACTCAAAATTTGCATAATCTTGCCTTTAAAGCGCATACCGCTCTTGGGTGCAGCGGGTATTCCAGAGTAGACTTTCGGGTGAATGAAGCCGGAGAACCATTTATTCTGGAAATTAATACATTGCCGGGAATGACACCGACAAGCCTCGTGCCAAAAGCGGCCAAAGCCGCCGGTATCAATTTTAACACACTCATCGAAATGATTATTGAAGAAGCGTTGGATAAACAGGGTCGATAGCATATGCCGGATTTAAAAATATACAATTCGCTCAGCAGAAAAAAAGAAATATTCAAACCAATACATCCCGGTTTTGTGGGAATTTATGTTTGCGGACCTACCGTTTACGGGCATGCACATCTCGGGCATGCCAAAAGCTACACCAGTTATGATGTTATAGTCCGTTTTTTACGCTATTTAAATTATAAAGTCAGATATGTTCAGAATATCACCGATGTGGGACATTTGTTAGGCGATGCAAACGAAGGTGAAGACAGAATATTAAAACAGGCCAGAATAGAAAAAATTGAGCCAATGGAAGTTGTAGAAAGGTATATGCGCAGTTATTTTGAAGATATGGACGCTTTAAATGTACTGCGTCCTGATATTTCACCCAGAGCAAGCGCCCACATACCGGAACAAATCGAACTGGTTCAGACACTTCTTGATAAGGGATATGCTTATGAAGTCAACGGGACGGTCTACTTTAGTGTGGAAAAATTCAAAGACTACGGAAAGCTATCCGGGCGGGATGTAAATGAATTAAAGAGCGGCGTGAGGATTAATGTACATTCCGATAAAAGACATCCTGCAGATTTCGCCTTATGGAAAAAAGCAGAGCCGGAACACCTGATGCAATGGAACAGTCCCTGGGGTAAAGGATACCCCGGTTGGCATGCTGAATGTTCCGTGATGTCAACGAAGTATTTAGGTCAACCTTTTGATATTCATGGCGGTGGTATTGAAAATATATTTCCGCATCATGAATGTGAGATTGCCCAGAGTGAAGCGGCAACGGGAAAAGAATTTGCGCATTATTGGATTCATAACAATATGATCACCGTGGATGGACAGAAAATGGGCAAATCGCTTTCCAATTTTATAACTATCAAGGATGCTTTAAAGAAATATGATCCTATGGCTATCCGGTTCTTTGTGCTTAGCAGTCATTATCGTTCACCTCTTGATTTCAGTGAGTCTGCTCGGGAGGCTGGTCAAAAAGGGCTGGAAAGATTCATAGAAGGTTACCATCGTTTAAGAAAAGCATCTTGTGTAAACCTGAAACCAAATGGTATTTATTCACAAGCCATAAACAACTATAAGCAGCGTTTTGAAGAAGAAATGAACGATGATTTTAATTCACCGAAAGCAATTGCCGCTTTATTTGATTTTCTTAAAGAAACCAATTCCGCTCTCGATAAGAATGAAATGGACCAGGAAATGCAGAGCAGTGCCCTAAAAATAATCGATGAAACCGCAGGAAATGTATTAGGACTGATTAAACCCGGCACAACCGATGTATTTGGCCAGGCTGATCAAAAAGATATTCAATCGATGGTTAATTTACTGATAGAACTGAGAAACAAACTCAGATCAGAAAAAAACTTTAATCTTGCAGATGAAATCAGAAAGCGTTTGTTGGAAATCGGTTTCGAGCTGAGGGATACGGCTTCCGGAACAGAATGGAAAAAAAATTAATACAGCGCTTATAAAAGCCGGAGGATAATTGCCCGATAGACGAAAATTAACAACAAATGAGAAGAGACACTATATCAGTCTGCGTCGTGGATTTAATAATCCTGTTATTGGTATTACAGGTTTTCTCGGTAAAACAACCACTCTGGAGATGATCAGGAATATACTGGAAACAAAGGGTAAAGTGCTGAAAAATTCTTATGGCTACGGCAGTTGGGGAAATAATATTAAAACCATGGAAGATCTGGATAAGGGCTATGATTACGCTTTATTTGAATTTGATTATCAGAGAGGTAATAATTTTGCAGAGATATTGCGGCTGATAAAACCAACAATCGGTATCGTCACAAATATCGGGGATGCGCATCTGAATTATCTGGGCGGTATGATGAGAGTGGCTATTGAAAAATCGGAAGTGGTTAAATATCTGGCCAGAGACGGCGTAGCCATTCTGAATAAAGATGACGAACTGAGCTCGGCGCTCGCAGATCACATTTCCACAAAAAATATTATCAAATACGGCATGAGCCATCATTGTGATTATTATGCATCCGATATTGAGCAACTCGGCCCGCATGGAATAAAATTTAAACTGAACGGAAAATACAATGTAACATTGCCTATTTATAGTCCGATGGATGTTTACAACATGCTTGCTGCAATTGCGGCTGTGGTGAATCTTAAATTTACATTAAGTGAGATTATTGATATTCTGAGTGAGAAATTTGTTTTAGCAAGTGGTCGAGGTCAATTACAGATTATTGATGGATATTTTGTTTTGGATGAAAGTTATCAGGCTAATCCACGATCGTTAAGTAAGGCCGCCAGGGCTTTAATATCATTCCAATCTTACACCGACCGGCTGATCTTCATTGTGGGAGATATGATGAATGCAGGCGGCAATGTGGAAGACCAGCACCTGAACATGGGATATTTTCTGTCTGCGCTTCCAATCAATCATCTTATCGCTGTTGGAGAATATGGCCGGTACCTGGCCAAGGGCGCATCGCTGATAAAATCGAAAGATAAAACTGTTGACTCAGTTCAAAATATTGATGAAATTCTATCGATTCTTGATAGAGTCGCTGGCAAAAGAGCGGCAATATCTGTTAAAGGATTGGGTTCGGTTGCCATACATCGAATTATGAAATTTTTAAAAGAGAAAAATACTTAGAATATGAATAAACTGAGGGTGAAATAAGCTATGAGAATATTTAATCACATTTTAATCATGATCCTGATTTTAGCCATTAATACTGTTTCATATGGTCAAACGGATCCTAAAAAAAGTTTTTTTGCCGACTACGAAAAAATGATAGACGATTTAGCGAAAAATGATGCAGAGGTATTATCGCCTGAATTATATAAAAAAGCAGTTGAGTTGTATAAAGAGGCGAATGAATATTATGATAAACAGGAAAGCGTAATTAAAATAAGAGAAAAACTTAATGAATCGTCTCGCCTGGCTCAGCGTGCCGATCAAATAATCAAAATGGCGCAGGTTACGCTAAAGACTGCAATTGACGCCAGAAATGATGCAATGGATGCCAATGCGCCGCTTTACGCGGAAAAAGAATGGGAACGGGCTGAAAAACGTTTCCTGGAAGCCACGCGGGAATTAGAAAGCGATGATGTACAGGATGCCAGAGAATATGGGAAAGAGGCCGAGGAGTTATTCAGGGATTCCGAATTAATAGCGATTAAAAACGGCATTCTTGGCGATGCCAGAACCAATATTCAGTTAGCGGAAGAAGCTGAAGCAAACAAATACAGTTATCACACATTCAGGAATGCTCAAAAACTGCTGATTGAAACTGAAACGCTACTTAATTCTGACCGGTATGCCCGTGATGAAGCCAAAGAAAGAGCCGGACAGGCTTCGTATGAAGGCAGGCACGCCCAGTACCTGGCAAAAACCATAAAAGAATTATCAAAAGACGATCAAAACTGGGAGCTGTTAATATTAAAATTTGAAGATATTCTGAGAACCCTGGGCACCCAATTTTCTTACGATCCGCCTTTCGATGAAGGTTTTGAAGCCGGCCAAAAGACGATTGCCGCATACATTAAGAATATGAAAGAGGAAAAAGATCGTCTTCTCAAGGAAAATTCGGCCTTGGAAGAAGAGGTAAATTTATTAAGAGAAAAAGAGGCGAACGCTTCGGCGGAATTAAATGCGAAGAAATTGCGCGAGAAAAAAATAAATAAAATTTCTGAATTATTTACACCGGCAGAAGCGGAAGTTATTTATGAAGGCAAAAGACTTATCATCAGGCTAATTGGGCTTACCTTTCAAAGCGGCGATGCCTTGATTCAACCGGAGTATTTTTCACTTTTAACAAAGCTGCAGAGAGCTATCTATGAATTTCCGGAGAATTATATTATCATAGAAGGACATACAGATGGCATGGGAAATGCTCTGAAAAACAAATTATTATCTGAAGACAGAGCCAGAGCTGTTAAGGAATACCTTATGGCTAATATGGATTTGGATGCAGCCAGAGTGAGTCATTACGGACTTGGAGACCAGAAACCTATTGCTTCAAATAAAACCGCGGAAGGCAGGGCGCAGAACAGGAGAATTGAAATTATTATATCTCTGGAAAATTAGAAGATTTTTTAAAAGTTGATTATAAGCTGAATTCGATATGGATTCAGCTTTTTTGTTTTTATTGTTTTTCTTAAAAGTTGGAATCATCATCACCGTGATTTTTAATCTTACAACTTTAATTAATAAATCCGTATTGATGTTATTTAGTTTTAATCTGGATGAATAATAATGATGAAGCAGAAATATTCCTATAAATATAAAATAAATAACATAATAGGGATTACATATAATTCCCGCTTATTACTATAAAGGCCTGTTTGGATGCCGTGATGCCGGATGGCACTGGTTTTGCAAATACATGCGTCCATGAATCAGCCATTATTGAAAAAGAAACGAATACTGGTCATCGATCCCGATCACGACTTTTGTAAAAGCGTCAGCCTTTTTTTGGAAGAGAATTATTCCGTTGACATAAGAAAAGGGCTGGATTATATAGATCATACTATTATCCTGAAAAAAATCGACTTACTAATAATCGAAGCAGACTTCGCAGATAAGAATCTGGTTGATTTGCTGAAAAGACTGAAAGAAAATCACGGTAATTTAAAAATCCTGATCATGTATACTTATTTCCCATCGGATCATGAAATAGAAAGGCAGATAGGCAAGGGCGTCGATGATATGATCGCTAAACCGTTTGATGTTTATTTGCTTAAAAAGAAAGTTGATAAACTTCTTACGCCTATTAAAAATGCTTAAAATTGTAAGTTATTCATTCAATAATCAAAAAAATTAAACTGGATTTATTATTCAATTCATTTCCACAATATAATGTAAGCTATAGTAAAAAATTGAATTAAATTGATTTCAGAATTATATTGCGGTTACTTAAGGAGGCGGAGAGACAATTGGAAGGTTTTGGTTTCCAGGAAAATGTCGAAATTGAAGGTCGAACCTTTAAAATACATACCGGTTACCATCCAGATCGTAATATTGCGATAAGCGAAGTATTCGAATACGGTAACTTTTTATTCCAGGCCCACGAGAAATTTTACGTCAGGAAATCCGATAAAAAGCCTTTAGATGAAAGCTACCTGAAAAATGTAACCAAAAAGATACATCTGGATACCATAGATGAAATCGTTGTTTTGTTTCAGGTTAATGAAAAACTCAAACTGATAAGGCAGCCCATACCTCATTTCCGGCTCGGAAAAGTCTTTTATGTCCGTAACTTTCTGGATGAAGCCATCGATAATTTTAAAAGGGCTATTCAGCTTAAACCGGATTTTATTAAAGCTCATAAACTTCTGGGACTGGCCTATCTAAAACAAAAGAATTACCAGAATGCTTTAAAGGTACTCGAAAGTATTCTCGATATAGGTAATAATTTTCCTGATATCCTTAATATTTTGGGCGTTACCTATATTCATTTTGGCAAATACGAAAGAGCAAGAGAAGTCATTCATAAAGCGCTTGATCTTAAACCTGATTTTTTACATGCAAACTTTAATATGGGATTGTTATTGTTTCTATCTGCGTTGAACGATAACCAGGGTGAACATGGTATTGTTATTCCATCGCGAATCATTCGTTTTCTCAAGATAATTAGAAACCATGATCAGTATCAAAGCGCTGCCTGGACGGATATTTTTGACCGCACTGATGAAATACTTAAAACCGGGGATCGCAAGAAAATCATTGAAATGCTCACGGATTTGCAACTAAGATTAACCGTTCATGATGATTTCAATGTTATAATGGATTTTTTCTTTCTGAAATTCATGTACGGCGGCAAAGAGCTTTCCAGGAGCGAAATGGATTATTATGAACGTTTAATCCTGGAAGAGGGCAAAAAAGATCAGGACAAATATGCGGATTATTGGAATGAACTTGGCGTAATACATTTGATTCAATGCAGGGATTATTTTTTAAAAGCTATGTCCGAATTTGAAAATGCCATAAAAATTAATCCCACCTATACGGCGGCAAAAAATTCATTGGATATTACCCGGCATGGTAAAAGAGGGTTTTTAATACTATTACGCGCTATCCTAAAATAAAAACCAATGGCCCGGACAGACTCCAATAAATCCTATAACTGGTTAAAATAAACTTTATTAACAGCCTTCAATTTTATAACGATTACATTAATCAAGTAGATGAATAACCAGACCGCTTCTTAATTTTGGTTCAAACCAAGTTGATTTTGGCGGCATTATTTTACCTGCATCAGCAATCGCCATCAAATCCTGAATGGAGGTTGCGAACAAAGCAAAAGCCACGGCCATTTCACCGGAGTCGACGCGTCGTTTAAGTTCGTTCAGTCCCCTGATTCCACCGATAAAATCAATTCTTTTATCTGTTCTGGGATCTCCAATTCCAAGCAGAGGGCTTAATATTTTATTCATCAGGACAGATACATCAAGTCTTTCAACGGGATCTTGCTCATTAATAGTACCTGTCTTAGAAACAAGCTGATACCATTCTTTGTCCAGATACATCAGAAAGTGATGTTTTGCCGCAGGCTTTTCCGGCATTACGGTAATTTTATTAACAGTAAAATTTCTCTCAATTCCCTTAATAAAATCATTTTTGGATAAACCGTTCAAATCTTTAACCACGCGATTATAGTCCATGATATACATCTGGTCATCGGGAAAAATGACCGTAAGGAAAGAATTATACGCTTCATTTCCCGTGTGCGCTTTGTTTTTTTGAGACATCTCATCACATACTCTTGATGCGGCAGCCGAACGGTGATGACCATCGGCCACATACAAACAGTCAATCTGTTCAAAATACTGCTGTAGTTTTTTTATTTCATCGGTATTATCAACCATCCAGAAAGTATGCGAAATACCGTCTTCAGCGGTAAAATCATATTCAGGGGTACGTCTTGAAATATCGGCTATTAATGCATCTACATTTTTATCGGCTTTATAGGTTAAAAAAACAGGACCGGTCTGGGCGTTTAGATGTAATATATGGTTCATCCTGTCGTCTTCTTTGTCGGCCCTGGTCAGTTCATGTTTTTTTATCAGGTTTTGCTGGTATTCCTTTACCGATGCACAGGCCACAATTCCAATCTGCGAATGATCGCCCATAATCTGCCGGTAAACATAAAAGTTCTCCCGATCATCCTTTATTAATATTTTTTGATCAATAAATCTCTTTAAATTTTCAGCCCCTTTCTGATAAACCTTTTCACTATGAATATCTATATCTGGCGGCAGGTCAATTTCGGGTTTATTGATATGTAAAAACGAATATGGATTGCCTTCGGCCATTTTTCTCGCTTCCTCACTATTGAGCACATCGTAAGGCGGTGAAGCCACTTTATGAGCCAATTGTTTTACTGGTCTTAATCCTTTGAAAGGTTTAATAGAAGACATATTCTTTCTCCGATATGATTTGTTTACAGATGTTTTAATTTATCAAATGTCCACCTAACTTCAAACAAAATGTTTTATCACACAAATAAAATTCATAAGAGGATAGTGTTATTCTCATGATCAGTATAAATGATTTTTATGGTTCTGTTTTACTGGTGAAATTTAACCGCAAATTACTTTTGCAATTCTTATATAAGCCGTTTAAATTAAAATTTTAATTAAATGAATATTGTAATTTAAGTTTTTAATTTTAATATATTTAGGAGATTTCATTTATCAGAATTAACACACCTATTAGTTTATAGCCTGATAAATGAAATAGAAGCAGAGTTTTATGTCATTTGTACATCTTCATAATCATACGCATTACTCATTGCTTGATGGCGCAAGTAAAATTGATGAAATGGTAAAAAAGACATCTGAATTGGGAATGAACGCTTTGGCTATTACGGATCATGGTAATCTTTTTGGCGCTCTTGAGTTCTATACAAAAGCAATAGACGCTGGTATAAAACCAATTCTGGGAATGGAAGCCTATATCGCTCCCAGGGATAGAAAACTAAGGAAAGCCGTAGAAGGTGAATCCCATTCTTATCATCTGGTTTTATTGGCAAAGAATCGTAAAGGTTTTCAAAACCTTATTAAATTATCTTCGATCGCATTTCTGGAAGGCATGTATTACCGGCCCAGAATTGATAAAAAAGTTTTAGCGGAATATTCAGAAGGATTGATTGCCACTTCCGCCTGCATGAAAGGTGAAATCGCTTATAAACTTCGTATGGGAATGCGCGAACAGGCTATTAAATCGATAGAAGAATATCTGGATATCTTCGGTGGTGATTTTTATCTTGAAATACAGGATCATAATATTCCCGAAGAACAAATTGTTTATCCGCAAATTTATGAGATAGCTAAAGAAATGGGCATACCGGTTGTATGTACTAACGATAATCATTATTTGAAAAAAGGCGATCATGAAGCGCATGATATACTGTTATGTTTACAAACGGGAAAAGACCGCGATGACCCCAACAGAATGCGCTATGGAACATCCGAATTATATTTGAAATCACCGGATGAAATGTATCAGCTTTTTAAAGATAAAATCGACGCCTACGAAAACACGGTACGAATAGCAGAACAGATTGATCTTAAAATTGATTTTAATCAGCTTCTTCTGCCAAGTTTTCCCATTCCCGAAGAAGAAGGAAGCATTGACGCCGACGAATACCTGCGCCGATTATCATACCGAAATGCAAAAAAGTTTTATCCTTCAATGGAAGAAGAGGTAGTTAAGCGGATTGACTACGAATTAAGCGTGATTAAAAAAATGGGATTTGCAGGCTATTTTCTGATTGTGCAGGACTTTATTTCTGCCGCCAGGAAAAAAGACATTCCGGTGGGTTTGGGAAGGGGATCGGCAGCGGGAAGTATTGTAGCCTATACGCTCGGCATTACCCAGGTAGATCCTTTAAAATATGATCTTCTTTTTGAGCGATTTTTAAATCCTGAAAGAATAACCATGCCCGATATTGATATCGATTTTTGTGTTGAAAGAAGGGATGAAGTAATTGAATACGTGAAGGAAAAATACGGCAGGAAAAACGTTGCCCAGATTATTACATTTGGTACAATGGCTTCCCGCGGGGTAATTCGCGATGTATCGCGCGTGCTTAAGATTCCTATTTCGACGGCCGACAGGATTGCCAAGCTAATCCCTTTTTCCGGCGCAAAGCCGATGCATTTAAAACAGGCATTTGCTGAAATTCCGGAATTAATTGAGCTGACCAACAGCGATGATATCCGGATAAAAGAACTCATCAAATATTCTCAAACGCTGGAGGGAATTGCCAGACATGCTTCCGTGCATGCAGCGGGTATAATCATTACCCCCGATGATATTACTAATTACGTACCGCTTTATAAAACATCCGAAGGTGAAATTACCACGCAATGGACAATGGGCTGGAGTGAGGCAATTGGATTGTTAAAAATGGATTTTCTCGGTTTGCGTAATTTAACCGTGATAAAGAAAGCTGAGGAAATGATATCGGCCAGAATCGGCAGGCCTTTTAATGTCTCCGATATTCCCATGAATGATGAGGCAACGTTTAAGTTATTCGGCGATGGTATGACTGTCGGTGTATTTCAGTTTGAAAGCTCGGGAATGCAGGAATATCTGAAAAAATTGAAACCAAGCCGGATTGAAGATTTAATTGCCATGAATGCTTTGTACCGTCCGGGTCCAATGAGTATGATTAATGACTTTATAGACCGTAAATATGGCCGCAAAAAAATTGAATACCTGCATTCTGACCTGGAACCAATATTGAAAGAAACATACGGTATAATTGTTTACCAGGAACAGGTTATGCGTATTGCTTCCGAACTTGGCGGTTTTACTCTGGCTGAAGCAGATTTGATGCGCCGGGCCATGGGAAAGAAAAAAAAGGAGGTGATGGCAGAGCAGAAAGACAGGTTTGTGGAAGGATGCATCGCAAAAGGTATTAAGCGTAAAATCGCGAAAGATATTGCAGACTTAATGGAAAGATTTGCCGAATATGGATTCAATAAATCCCATTCTGCCGCCTATGCGATAATTGCCTATCAGACGGCATATCTTAAAACGCATTATCCGGCTGAATTTATGTCCGCTAACCTCACCAGCGAGGTCAGCAACGGAGACCGCGTAATGATTCTGATGGATGAGTGTAAAAAATTAGGCCTGGAGATAAAACCACCCGATGTTAATTACAGTGAAGCTCATTTTTTACCAATTGAAAATCATACTATTGCTTTTGGTATGCAGGCCATAAAAAATGTTGGCGCCAGTGCAATCGAATCCATAGTGGAAGCGCGGAAAAAGAAAGGAAGTTCTTTCAAAACAATTTTTGAGTTGTTGGAAGATGTCGATTTGCGGCTGGTTAATAAAAAAGTATTGGAAAGCCTTATACTTGCCGGCGCTTGTGATTCGCTGGAAGGAAATCGGGCCCAATTATATAATTCCGTTGAAACGGCAATCGAATTTGCACAAAGCGTACAGGGGATCAACAACAGCAATGTAAATCAACGTAGTCTGTTTGATCTTGTGGATACGGATCAACAATCAAATTATATTACATATCCGGAATTACCGGATATTCCCGACTGGGGCGCCGCTGAGAAATTAAAGAATGAAAAAGAACTTTTAGGATATTATGTATCCGGTCATCCTTTGAATCCTTATAAAATCGTTTTAAATATGTTTTCCACGAGAATAAGTGATTATTTGAATAATGATGAAGAAGAGAAATACCCTATAATACCAAATTCGATAATTATTGGGGGCCAAATCACCGATTTACGGATAATCTATGATAAAAAACAGCAACGAATGGCATTCATTAAAGTCGAAGATTTTGAACATGCATTCGAGATTGTCGTTTTCAGCTCTGTTTTTCCTCAATTCGAACATTTGCTGCAAAATAATAAAATGGTTATGATTCAGGGAAAATTAAACTCAGCATTCACGGATAATCCTATCAAAGTAATCGGTGAAAAAATTATAGCCCTTGACGATGCTCCGACTGAATTTACGGATTCATTGATATTATCAATTGATAAAAATGAATTAGACGATAATCTTTTACATCAACTTAAAAATACAATTACCGCCAGCCCGGGAAATGTAAAACTTTATATTACCCTTAAAATGAATGGCAATGGCGGCTTGAAAATGATTTCCGATAAGCATCAGGTTAATCTTTCGTATCGGACCCTGATTCAACTCAATAAAATTCTTGGCGAAAATAACATACAAATAGTGATGAAAGAAAAATGAAAGTCGTATTACAACGCGTTTTAAACGCCAGCGTTACCATAGACGGAGAAATAGTCGGCAAGATTGGTAGAGGAATTTGTCTTCTGATTGGCATTGCCGAATCCGATCAACCGGAAGATGTTGAAATTGTTGCGGATAAATGTGTAAATTTACGCATTTTTGAAGACGATCAGGGTAAAATGAATCGGTCCCTGCTCGAGGTTGGCGGTGAAGTATTGGCAATATCACAGTTCACCTTATTAGCAGATTCAAGAAAAGGAAGAAGGCCAAGTTTTATCAATGCCGCTAATCCCCGGAAAGGAAATGATTTCTATAATTATTTTATGGACCGGATTCGATCACATGGCATTCATGTGGAATCCGGACGCTTCGGAGCGATGATGGACGTTCAATTAACAAATTATGGTCCGGTAACTATCATACTGGAAGAGAAATGATTGTCATTAAAAAACGCAGGAAATTATATGTTTGAAAAGTCGAATCTCTGGTTCAAATTTAGAAATTCCGTTTATTTTAAAATCTCAATTGCCATCGTTATCATTTATCTGATAATACTAATTATTGATAAATTTGTTATGCCTGCATACGTCCATTTGGGCGATGAAGCGGAATTACCCGATGTTGTTGAAATGTCGCTTGAAGAGGCTAAAGCAACGCTCGAAAAACAAAAATTTGTTCCAATCGTGGTAGATTCTACTTATGATGAAAATCTTTCTGCCGGTTTTGTTGTGGAACAATCGCCTTATCCTTTTACCAGAGTGAAAAAAGGAAGAAAAGTCTATCTTACGGTTTGTCTGGGCAAAAAACCCATTCTCATGCCAAATTTATTTTACAAATCTACCAGGGAAGCGGAGGAGATTATCAAATCATATGGACTCGAATTGCGATCAAAATATTATGAATACAATGATATTGCGGTAGATGGCGTGGTTATCGGACAGTCTTATCCGCAGGGTCAGCAAATTAAAAAGGGGACAGGAATCACAATTACCATAAGCTTAGGACCTTTTCCGGTTGAAAAAACAATTCCTGATTTAGTGGGTAGTAGTCTCGTGTCTGCCAAAAAACAATTACAGGCTATTGGGATAAAAAATATCAAAGTGGAATACGAAGTAAGAGAGAATATGCTGCCTGAAACGGTATTAAGTCAGAGTTTAAAAAGCGGGACAAAAGTATCCGAAGATATGGAAATCACCCTTAAAATCAGTAAACTATAATTGGAATAGATCAATGAGATTATTAGCGCCTTCAATTTTGTCTGCAGATTTGCTTCAACTGGAAAAACAAATAAAAATTGTTGAAGAGAATGGAGCGGACTTAATACATGTTGATGTTATGGACGGGCATTTTGTGCCAAATATGACCTTCGGACCGACAATAATCAAAACTCTGAAAAAAATTACAAATTTGCCTTTAGACGTCCACTTAATGGTTACCAATCCGAAAGATATGGTTAAAGAATTTGCCGAAGCGGGAGCCGACACCATCACTATTCATCAGGAAGCATGTGTTCATCTGGATCGGATACTTTCGATGATTAAAGAATATGGATGTAAAGCGGGTATATCTCTCAATCCTGCCACACCGGTTGAAACCCTCACGCTTTTGTTCGACCGGGTGGATTTGATCCTTATAATGTCTGTTAATCCCGGATTCGGCGGTCAGAAATTTATCAATTATTCTCTTGATAAAATAAAAGCTTTGGATATTCTTAAAAAACAAAATGGCTATTCATATTAAATTGAAGTAGATGGGGGAGTCAACCTGAAAAACGCACCGCTTTTGTTAAATGCCGGCGTTAATATTCTGGTTTCAGGAAATTCTATTTTCAATCAAAAAGACATCGCCAAATCATGCAGAGAATTTAAATCAATTATTAATAAGATGAATAAGGTTATTTAGTGGCAGAAATTTCCAGCAATAGAAATATTCTTATCCGTAAGTTAATTCACATTTCATCTTGTATTTTGCCGATATTTTATTATTTCTCGCATAATGGGGAACTAATAAAGCTCATCGCAGTTTTTTTGGCTGTTGGATTTTTAATAGCGGATTTTATGCGTATGCATTTTTCCATTGCCAAACATTATTTTCAGCGTATATTTTTAAAACTCTTGAAAGAAAATGAAAAGAAGTATGAATTAACAGGCGCAACTTATTTATTTTTGGGAATAGCGACCGTCTTTTTTATTTTTGATAAAAAGATGGCAGTGTGTGCTGCTTTAATTGTAACTATAGCAGATCCCTTAGCTGCCGTGATTGGAAAATATAAGGGTAAAATAAACTTGTGGAATAAAACACTGGAAGGCAGTATAACATTTTTTATAGTTTCCCTGATGATTGTTTTTAGTTTTTATGGTTTAACATGGGAAATTTTTATTGTCGCATTGATAGTTACACTAATGGAGTTACTGCCTGTTAAATTGAATGATAATCTTACTCTGCCTGTTGTGGCAGGAGGCAGTTTATATACATTGTTGTAGAAAGGACCATTTGCATATGAACCGAATGATTATTCTCTGCGTAATACTTTTAGTTCAGTATTCGCTTACAGAAGCGGTTTCTTTTAAAAAATATGCCGGGGAATATATGCATATAGGCATTGGCGGACGAGCACTGGCCATGGGTGGCGCCGCGGTGGCAACGGTGAATGATGTAACTTCGGCCTATTGGAATCCTGCCGGGCTCACACAGGCAAAAGGCTTTCAGATTGAGTTTATGCATACAAAACAATTTATCTCCAGTATCCAGCAAAATTATCTGGGGCTTTCCAATGAATACGATGAAAATTCGACCATTGCTTTTTCCTTAATTTACCTGACCGTAAAAGATATTCAAGACAGTCGTAACGCCGCTTATATAACAGACCAGGGCACCACCCGGCTGGATTACTCCAAAATTTCCGGGTTTTCAACCGGTGATTATACATTTTTAGCGTCTTACGGAAGAATCATAAATGATAAAATTGCCGTTGGCATCAGCGCAAAAGGTATATATCGAGATTACAAAGTTGAACATGCCCTTGGTATCGGTTTTGATGTCGGCGCTAAATACATGTTGATTGAAAACCTGACGCTTGGTGCAATTTTAAGGGATATTACAACGACTATGATCAGTTGGAGCACAGGCGAAAAAGAACTTATAAAACCTTCCCTGCGATTAGGAGCATCCTATAACTGGAATATTTCAGCAATCGATTTGTCCGTACAACCGGCTTTTGACATAAATGTTTTATTTGAGAATCGCCAGTATGCCGCTCAAAAACATATTGGTCCGATTAGCTTTGATAGCTTTTATGGTCTTGAAGTAGGGTATAAGAGCATTATTGCCGTCAGAGCCGGAATGGATGATTTAAACCGCTTTAATACGGGTATTGGTCTGCAGATACCGGTTGTGCGTTTTGACTATACATTCACTTCTTTTGCTTCGGAATTGGGCGATATTCACCGCATTTCTTTTCATCTTGATTTTAAAAAGATTTTTTAACCGATATCCATAGGATCTACAAAAATCACTTTTTCATGTTGAATTTTTACTGTTCCGGGAGCTGCTTTTCTTATCCGGCTTACATATCTTACAAGTGTGTAAACAACGGGTACATGACTGGAATTTTTATACTTACTGTTAAATGCTGCAATTGAAGCCGCTTTCTCTATAACCGATTTGGATGGTTGATCATTTTTATTATTCAGATGTATTATAACATGCGATCCGGGAACGCCCTGAGCATGGAACCATAAATCCCAGGGTTTGGCGAAATTAAACGTAAGCTGATCGTTATTTTTACCGTTTTTACCAATAAATAACGGCCAACGTTCTTCAATTAAATATTTTTTGAAAACGATTGCTTTGGAATCATCCTTATTCAATTGTCCGGAATCTTCCTGTATCAGGTTTTTTAGTTCTAATTTATTATAAATTTTTTGCAGGGATTTAATTGTACGGGCAGATTCGAATTCCGATTTCAACGCAGCGAGTTCATTAATATCATTCTGCAGGGTATTTTTTCTGATTAGATAAGATTCTTTCAATTTGCCCATGTTCTTAAACTTGTTAAAATACCGGTTGGCATTTTCTGCAATGGACTTAGCCGGGTTTAATTTAATTGTAATATTTTCTCCGGTATCGCTAAAGATATTCTTAAGTATAACCTGAGATTGGCCGGGTTTGATATTATGAATATTGGTTAAAAGAAGATTACCCTTAAGCTCAGCCAGCGCTTTTCTGGATTGTATATCTTCAAATTCGATTACTTTATTTAAGCCTCTTTTAAGATAATACATTCTTTTTTCGATCGCATTTTTACAAATAGAAAATAATCTGTTGTAGTTTTCATTTTCATGCTTTTCCCGGGTAAATACAGACCAGGCATCGTTTATATGGTTATAGTTTTTAAAATCAATCCCGGCCGTTTTTTCCAGAAATGTGAAATGTATCAGGGAGAGCGTATAGGGAATCCCATTCTTTAATGAAATTTCCGCTTTCGGATTGTTTAATTCTGTTAGAATAGAGTTTAAAGAAGAAGATATTGCAGTTATCTGTTGTACGGAAAGTTCGGATATTGATTTTTGATCGTCAATACGACTTCGGAATAACAATTCCGAAATCATATTATTGTTGAAAACAGGAAGGATCTTTTTTAATGCAGGCTGTATTTTCAAATCCTGCAGAACTGCTAATTCCGCTTCAAACTGATCGCTATTCCGGATAGAAATTTTTGATAAATTTCTTTGTTCGGGAATTTTAAAAGACCGGTTTGCCCTGAAGGTATCAGTTACATGGCCCTTTTTATCCATTAAAAGCAGAAATGGTCTGGCTCCGAATAAAATAATTTTCATCATGTGGTCATTAAAAGTAATATCGATAATACGTTCATAATCCGGCATAATGATACCGGTAATCTCAGAACCATATAATGAGGACAGCAATTTAACCGCTGGTTTTTTAATAGTAAATTCCGATCTGAGAATAATATATGGCATCTGCGAATTTAAACCTATGCAACATAAGATCGGTTCTTGTTTGTCAAGCCTGAAAATAATTTCATCTTTATTAATTGAAAACACGTCGGTAACAACATGATTTACTATCCGATCATGGATTTCGGTTATTTGAGCTTTAAAAAGAAAATAGTTTTTATACATGGTTTTGTATTTTGCTTTTAATGACGTCCGTTAATAAATTCTAAACTTGTTTTTAATCCAATTCATAATTTAAGGTAATGTTTTAATCATGAAGTTATTAAAAATCCCTGAATAAAAAAACATTGGAGAATATAATATATGCGCAGTATGACCGGTTTCGGTAAATCTACAGTCAATAGTAGCACTATAGCGATAAATGTTGAGATTCGTACCGTTAATAATAAATTTCTGGATGTTTTTATACGCATGCCAAAAGAATTAGGCGCCCTGGAAAAATTTGCAAGAGATCTCATATCCGCTGAAATAATCAGGGGTAAAATCAATCTCTTTGTTTCTCTCGATTATCTGCCGGATGCCCATAACGACAGACTATTCAATGAAAATAAATTAAAGCATTATTATTATACCTTAATAAAAATGAAAGAACTTCTTCAGCTTGAGAGCGAGATTAGTCTCGATCATCTGATCGGTTTTAAAGAGATATTTGAAACAGAAAGTATCGAAGAGAATGAGAATGAAATAAAAATGCTGTTACAGCAAGGAATAACGGAAGCTTTAACAAAATTAAATGAAATGCGTTCTTTGGAAGGTGAAAACCTGAAAAAAGACATAAAGAACAGAGCTTCGTCAGTAAAAGAAATTCTTTCGGAAATTAGAAATAAAAGCCAAAATAATGTACAAAAAGAATTTGACCGGTTATATGATAATATTAGAAAGTTATTGGATGAAGGTAAAATTGACCGCACACGGCTTGAGCAGGAACTGGCTCTGATAGCTGATAAAGTGGATATTACCGAAGAATGCGTGAGAATGGACAGTCATTTAAAACTACTTAATGATACCATGGAAAGAGGCAATGACGTCGGGAAAAAGATTACATTTATCCTGCAGGAAATGCTGCGCGAAGCTAATACCATGAATTCCAAAACCACAGACATATCAATCCAGCATCTGGTTATTCAGATAAAGGAAGAAATAGAAAAACTCCGGGAACAGATTCAAAATATAGAGTAACAATGAAATCCGAAATTAAATTCAAATCATCATACATTGCTTTTTCCGCGCCATCAGGAACGGGTAAAACAACCATTGTGGAGTATTTGGTTAAAAAATATCCGCATCTGGTAACTTCAGTTTCCGCTACTACAAGGCCTAAGCGACCAGGAGAAATAGATGGTATCGCTTATCATTTTTTAAGTGAAAGGCAATTTGAAGAATATATTAATAAAGGTGCTTTTTTAGAATACGAAAAAGTTCATGGAAATTATTATGGCACTCTGAAAGCTACTGTCGATAAGCATATTAGCGACAGGAGAACGGTACTTTTTGATATTGATGTAAACGGTGCGTTAAGTATTAAAAATAAAATTCCGGCAGCTATTTTAATCTTTTTAAAACCACCTTATAAAGATGAACTTATTACCCGCTTAAAAAACAGAAAAAGTGAAACAATGGAATCAATCGACAAACGATTGCAAAGGCTTTCCTACGAATATGAGATGTCAGCAAAATTCGATTATGTTGTTATTAACGATAAGCTTGAAGACGCAATAAAAGAAATAGAACGTATCATTATCGATTAAAACTTATGATTTACATTAAAGACAATTGTAATGGTAAACTTTATTATGCCTGGGAGTTGTTCGAATACCTTACCAGATCGGGCAAATCCGCTTGTGTGCTTTCATCTGCCTATACAAAAAATTGTGCCCATTTTTTAAACCATTATGATCTGCCTGTTATGAATAATGTAACAATTAAAGCAGATGATATTGTGGTTGAAATAATTGATAATAGTTCTAAAATTAATCATTCCGGCGCCACGCATAAAATGCTTTATTATCCGGTACATTTTCAAAAAGATGATATAGAACTTCCGTTTTTATATAAAATAAAAGATAATGTTTTAATTACTCCGGTTAAACCGTGTAGTTATGATGATGATCTTTTTTTTGCTGATATACAGGCTGCTATAGAATTATTGCAGGCACTGGAAACGAAACATAATTTATCCGGATTAAATATTTTGGTAAGCGCAGGTCCGACAGCAGAAGATATTGATCCTGTAAGATTTTTAACGAATCGTTCATCTGGAAAAATGGGTATTGCATTGGCAAAGGCCGCTTTTAACAGAGGCGCCACCGTAACGCTTGTTTGCGGACCAACCTGTCAGCCCTTGCCTGAATATATCAAAGTTATCAGGGTAAGGTCTGCGGTTGAGATGAATGAACAAATTGTTTCTAATTTTTCATCTGCCGATATTTATATCGCTGCTGCAGCGGTAGCCGATTATACACCGAATGAAAAACTTCATCAAAAAATAAAGAAAAAAAATCAGGAATTACATTTGCAATTAAAAAGAACAGCGGATATTTTAAAGTCATTAGCGGCAGTTAAAAAACAGCAGTTATTAATTGGATTCTCCGTGGAAACAGAAAATGAAATTGAAAATTCCAGAAACAAATTGATTAACAAACATCTGGATATGATTGTTATAAATAATCCAAATGTTGAAGGCGCTGCCTTCGCAGAGGATACCAATGTGGTGACAATTATGGATACAAACGGTAATTTGGAACATTTGCCTAAAATGACAAAATATGAGCTTAGTCAAAACATTTTAAACCGGATCATTAAACTCAAAAAACGGTAAAATGGATAAATTTATTAACGAACTGGAAGATTATTTTAATTGGTATAAAGATATCTATGGCAATACGCTTTATACAAGCGATGTAGTCGATCCGGATTATCATATAAATATTTCAGCAGGCGTTTCAGAAGCGCAGGAAAGTCCTGCCTACACGGTTGCATCGCAGGATTTCTCAGAACTGGACGCGTTCCGGGAACAAATAAAAAATTGCACCAGATGCCATCTTTCACGTACAAGAAAAAATTTTGTTTTTGGTCTTGGGAATCCCAAAAGCGAACTTATGTTTATCGGAGAAGCGCCCGGTGCCGAAGAAGATGCTACCGGTATACCATTTGTCGGCAGGGCTGGAAAACTGCTGGATAAAATGCTTTATGCCATAGGCTTGAAAAGGGAAGAGATTTATATTGCTAATGTTCTTAAATGCAGACCGCCGAATAACCGGGATCCTCAGCCGGATGAGATCGCACAATGCGAACCATATTTAATCGAACAAATCAGAATAATCTCACCAAAAATATTGGTTGCGCTGGGCAGAGTGTCCGGTCAGATGCTTTCCGGGCAGAACAAATCGCTGGGCATCTTGCGCAGTGGTGATTATACGTACAATAATTTACCGTTAATTATCACTTATCATCCTGCGGCACTATTGAGAAATCCGAGTTGGAAGGCCAATGCCTGGATTGATTTGAAAAAGATTAAAAAAATGCTGAATAAAGACTGAATCCGGCTATTGATAATCACTTTTTTTTTATTTAACCTATGAGTGGCTTTAACCGATAATTATCGGTTTTTTTTATGCATCAGGTTTTAAAACAGGAGTAAAATATGTCTCAGGCTGAGACCGATCAACAAGTATTAAGAATTCCACCCCAGGCCATTGAAGTTGAGCAGGCGGTTTTAGGCGCTTTACTGCTGGATAGTGAAGCGGTTGCCAAAGCTGTTGAATCACTGGAGCCCGGTTTTTTTTACAGAAAAAGCCACCAGTTGATATTTGAAGCAATGACCGCTCTTTTTGAAAAAAACAGGGAAATAGATCTGATAACGCTTGCCGAAGAGTTAAATAAACGTTCGGCTTTGGATGATGTTGGCGGTAATTACTACCTGGCAGAAGTGGCCAACAGTGTTCCATCATCCGCAAATATTGAATATCATTTGGAAATCATTAAACAGAAAGCGCTTTCAAGACGGCTTATTAAGGACTGCGAAGTAATTATTCAGCGAGCCTTTGACCAGAATGAAGAAATTGATGAACTACTCGATTTTTCAGAACAACAAATTTTCGAAATATCAGAGAAACGATTGAAAAAAGGATTCGCTTCCATCAATCCTATTCTGCATCAAACATTTGAAAGAATTGATAAACTCTATCATTCCAGCCGGTCCGGCGTGACAGGTGTGGCTACAGGCTATAAAAAACTGGATGAATTAACGGCTGGGTTTCAACCATCCGATCTGATTGTGCTTGCCGGTCGTCCAAGCATGGGAAAAACAGCCTTTGCCTTAAACATTGCCCGGAATGCGGCGATCGATTATGGAATTCCTGTTGGCATATTCAGTCTGGAAATGTCCAGTGAAGCACTGGTGTTACGTTTATTATGTACGGAGTCAAAAGTGAATCAGATGTCGGTGAGAACGGGAAAACTATCTAAAGAAGAAATGAGCAGGTTAACCGATCATGTGGCCAAATTAATGAATGCGCCCATTTATATTGACGATTCGCCATCGTTGAACGTATTGGAATTGCGCGCTAAAGCGCGACGTCTAAAAGCTGAGCATAATATACAAATGTTAATTATAGATTATCTGCAATTAATGGAAGGCACCAAAGCAGAAAACCGGCAACAGGAAATAACGCATATTTCAAGATCTATTAAGGGAATTGCCAAAGAACTGGACATACCCGTATTAGCGCTGTCTCAGCTATCAAGAGCCGTTGAATCCCGTGACCGGACGAAAAAGCCACAATTATCCGATCTGAGAGAATCCGGGGCTATAGAGCAGGATGCGGATGTGGTCATGTTTGTTTACCGTCCGGAGTATTATCAGATTATGGAATTTGAAGATACCGGCATGTCAACGCATAATATGTGCGAAATTATGATAGGAAAACAAAGAAACGGACCTACGGGAAACACCCGCTTAACTTTTCTGAAAGAATATGGTAAATTCGGCGATCCGGATTTATCCTACGATTCCGGCGTGCTGTCACCGGCAGAATTTTAAATACGGAACTGAATTAACGGGCAAAAATTTAATAGTTAGTATTAATTATAAGATGTTTTAAATTTTATATACGTTCATATGCAGATTTTAAGCGATACAACAATTTTACGTAAAAACACGAAAAGTATAGATCCATTATATAAACTATTGGTAAAAAACATTAAATCCTATTACGCCGATATTGATACCACTTTACTGAAAAAAGCGTATGATTTCGGTATGATTGCACATCTTAAGCAAAGAAGATATTCCGGTGAGCCATATTTTGTCCATTGTCTTAATGTTGCGCTTATTTTAAGTGATCTAAAAATGGACCCCACTACCATAATTGCAGGGATGCTTCATGATGCTGTGGAAGATACCGGTGTTACGCTGGATGAAATAAAAAAAGAATTTGGCGAAACAATTGCTAACCTTGTGGACGGGGTTACAAAAATAAGCAGTCTTAAGTTTCAAAGCAATGAAGCCCGGCAGGCAGAGACCTTCAGAAAAATGTTGCTTTCGATGGCCCAGGATATACGCGTCATCATTATAAAGTTTGCCGACCGCCTGCATAATATGAGAACCCTGAATCATCTGCCGGTGAAGAAACGCCCGAGAATTGCCCTGGAAACCCGGGATGTTTATGCACCTTTAGCACATCGGCTTGGTATCAGCAGGCTAAAAACAGAGTTGGAAGATTTGGCGTTAAAACATCTGGATTTGGATGTGTATGCCGATCTGGTTAAAAAAGTGCATGAATCGGAAGAAGAGCGTGAGAAATATATTAATTTAATAAAAGCACCAATTGAAGAAGAACTGAGAAATCATAACATTAAAGCGACTATTGCCGGCAGACCAAAATCTTATTACAGCATTTATCAGAAAATGAAGCGTCGCAACAGGCCTTTTGATGAAATCTACGATCTGCAGGCCATTCGTATTATCGTTGATAAATTAGAAGAGTGTTATTATGCACTTGGAATTGTACACAGCAAATACATGCCCGTTTATGACCGGTTTAAAGATTATATTGCCATGCCAAAAATTAACGGATATCAGTCCTTACATACTACCGTTGTCGGCCCTGAAGGTAAAATGGTGGAAATTCAAATTCGTACTCAGGAAATGCATCAAATGGCTGAAGATGGTATTGCCGCCCATTGGAAATACAAAGAAGGCGTTAAAGGTACGACTAAATTTGAAGAACATCTTGGCTGGGTTAAAGAGTTACTCGAAAGGCAAATGCAGGAAGAAGATCCCGGCGACTTCATGGAACACCTTAAAATCAATTTATATCAGGATGAAGTATTCGTTTTCACTCCCGCGGGCGATTTAATTAAGCTGGCAGTTGGAGCTACACCTGTTGATTTTGCTTATGCCGTGCATACCAATATTGGCAATCATTGTATCGCGGCTAAAGTAAACGGAAAACTTGTTTCTTTGAAAACGGAGTTAAAAAGCGGCCAACAGGTCGAGATTATTACTTCCCAGAATCAAAAGCCGGGTCAGGACTGGCTTTCGTTTGTTAAAACGAGTAAAGCCAGACACTGGATTAAAAAAATTCTCCGCGAAGAGCAACAGACGCAAACGCTCCAAATTGGCGGAGAAATATTAGCCAAATTTCTTAAAAAATATAAACTGAATGAGGACGATCCGTTATTTAAAGATACCATTCCTAAAATCGGGTTTAAAAATATAGAGAGCCTCAAAGCTGCCATCGGCCGCGGTGAATTTATGGTGGAGACTCTTGCAAAGAAGATATTTCCCGAAAAAGAAGAGCCTGAACAAACCGGAGATAGTTTCTTTGTAAAATTTTTAAAACGGGCCAGAAGCGTCAGCGGAATCCGGGTAGCCGGCATGGAAAACATGCTGATACATTTTGCAAAATGCTGCCAGCCCGTTCCCGGTGATCGGATTATCGGGTATCTTTCGCGTGGCAAAGGTGTTACCATTCACAGAACAGACTGTAAAAACATGATCAAACTTTACGAGGAAAAAGAAAGAATTATTGAGGTTGAATGGGATACGGAAGAAAAACATAAATTCCAGGTATATCTTTCGATTTTAGGGGAAGATCGTAAAAATCTGCTTAAGGATATTACCCTGAGCGTTGCAAAACTTGATATAAATATTATCCAGGTAAGTTTTAAAACAGAAGAGATGTATGCCAAAGGCAATTTGAATATTGAAGTCAGCGACCTTCAGCATTTAACGAAGGTAATTAACGGACTGCGTAAAATTCCCGGTGTATTTTCTGTGGAAAGAGTAGATAATATATCCGGAATATCCGAAGAAATGTAACTATAGTTGCATATTTATGCTTAAGAACTTAGTTTGTTAAAAAGTACAACTCAATCCTAAGGAGATTCGTTTTGGATTATGTTTATCTTACAAAAAAAGGATTTGATAGCTTAAAAAAGGAATTAAACGACCTGAAATTTAATATCCGGCCTGGCATTTCTGCGAAAGTAGCCGCTGCCAGAGAGCATGGCGATCTTAAAGAAAACGCGGAATATCATGCAGCCAGGGAAGAGTTGTCGTTAACAGAAACAAAAATTCAACAACTTCAAGACCGCCTGGCAAGAGCCCGGGTTATCGATGAAAAAGAAATAAGTAAAGATGTTGTCTCGATATTAAACACCGTTCTTGTACAAGACATGAAGAATAATAAAGAATATAAATATATCCTTGTTTCCGCAGAAGAGGCCGACATTAGACAGGATAAAATTTCAATTGCGTCTCCTGTAGGCAGAGGGTTGCTTGGCAAAAAAGTCGGTGATCTTACTGAAATTGAAGTACCGGCAGGTAAATTAAAATATAAAATCCTCTCAATTGAATAATCTCTGCAACAAAAATTTAAAAAAAAACGTCTGTTAAAGCAGATAGGTCAATTAAGGAGTTGACAATGACAGACGAAAACACTGCAAAACAATTATATCGTTCAAAAAATGACAGAATAATTGGCGGCGTTTGCGGCGGATTAGCTTTATATTTTAATATTGATTCAACGCTTCTCAGGATTTTATGGGTTGTAATCACTTTATTTGGAGGCGCCGGTATAATAATCTATTTAGCGGCGCTTATAATCATTCCTGAAAATCCCGAAGAAATATTTAATAAGCAAAAAACCGAAAATCCGTCCGGTAAGAACACATTCTGGGGCGCCCTGTTAATTATTATCGGAGCGGTTTTACTGTTAAAACAGTCTGGCATTCTGCATCATTTTCAATTCTGGAATCTCCCCTGGCAGATTATATGGGCTTTGATATTTATAGCGCTTGGCGTTTTGCTTGTATTTAATTTTAGCCTGAACAAAAACGATGAACCTGAGACTTCCCAAATAAGAAAATCGATTTTCCGATCCAGAGCCAATAGAAAAATAAGCGGAGTCTGCGGAGGATTGGCAGATTATTTAAAGATTGATGCTAATATTATCCGTCTGGCATTTATTCTGCTGACAATTGCATCGGCAGGATTGGGAATACTGGCTTATATCTTACTGATAATTATTTTTCCTGAGGAACCTTTAGCTTTGCAAAAGGAGGAAAAATGAACGGCTCACGTTTTTCAGGTATTGTTCTGATAATAATAGGTTTTATTTTACTGTTAAACCAATTCAACATTTATAATCCTGCAAGAATAGATGCAGCTATTTTCATTTGCTTGCTGGCAGGCATTATCTTTCTAAGAAAATCATTAATACAGCCTGGGCATAACGGTATTATTCCGGGCGTATTTTTAATATTTACAGGATTATGGTTATTTGCCTCTAAACTGGATTATATTCCCCTGGACGATGCGATAGGCATAGGAATGCTTTTTTGCGCATTGAGCGCAGCTTTGATAGTAAGCTTTATTTTCAGGCCCCAAAAAGCATTTCATCTGTTATTTGGTTTACTTGCCGGTACATTCGGAGGTCTGATCCTTATCACATATTATCGGTATATTACCATATGGAAATTGGAATATATCATCGAAACGTATTGGCCAGTTGTCTTGATTTTATTCGGAATCGCTCTCTTAGCCGATAAGTATTTTCCAAAACCCAAGAACGGTCATTAATTATTATCTTACTTAAATATATGTAAAGGAAAGATTGCTTTTTGTAGCAGTCTTTCTTTTTATTTATATGGTTTTCTTTTATATTTAGTGATCTGTTGAACCAAACTAAAAAAATCTGATGAAAAAAGTTCGCGGTGAAATAACGCTTCCCGGAGATAAATCCATTTCGCACAGAGCAGGATTGTTTTCGGCCTTGAGAGATAAAGAATCTTACTTTACAAATTTCAATTATAACCAGGATTGCACATCTACATTGAATTGTCTTGAAAAGATGGGTATTGAGTGGGAGCGAACAGGGCAGGATAGTATAAAAATAAAGGGTTTTCATTTAAACGATTGGAAAAAACCCGATAAGGAGCTTTATGCGGGCAATTCAGGAACTACGGCCCGCTTAATCAGCGGAATTTTGTGCAATGCTCCGTTTGAATCCATATTAACAGGTGATGAATCCCTCTCAAAACGGCCTATGAAAAGAGTGATTGATCCTCTGGAACTGATGGGTGCAAAAATATTATCCAACCAGGGGTTAATGCCGCTTCATTTTCAAAAGGTAAAAAAGACAAAGGCGATTAAATATAAACTGCCTGTGGCAAGCGCCCAGGTTAAATCATGCGTTTTATTATCCGGCTTATTTGCCGAAGGGGAAACAGAAGTCATAGAATCAAAAATATCCCGTGATCATACGGAAAGAATGATCGGGCTAAATAAAAACTATAATTCTGACGGCACCTTATCAGTATTCAGCTCGCCTGATATTAGAATACCTGATTTGTCGATGAAAATTCCCGGAGATTTTTCTTCGGCAGCCTTTTTTATAGTTGCATCATTGCTGTTGCCTGGTTCCGAGATCATAATTAAAGATGTATCTCTTAATCCCACAAGAACCGGCCTTTTAACTGTACTGGAAAAAATGGGTGCAAAATTTGAAATAAATGAGAAACAAACAAAACCTGAACCTTTCGGCGACATTTTGGTCACTGCCCAAAATTTGAAAAACATTGAAATTCCATTGGATATTGTTCCAAATATAATTGATGAGATTCCTGTTTTATCGATACTTGCCAGTCAGTCTGATGGTACCATGATTCTGCATGGCGCAGGCGATTTAAGGCATAAGGAATCGGATCGTATCAGTATGATAACGGGCAATTTTCGACGTATGGGGATGGATATAACGGAATATGATGATGGCTTTGAAATTACAGGACCGCAAAATATAGCTAAGTCAGCACAAATAGAGACTAAAGACGATCATAGAATCGCAATGGCATTTGGCATCGCAAATTTAATCACGGAGCATGAAATTATTCCTGATAATCCGCAATGCGCCGATGTATCCTTTCCGGGTTTCTGGTCCATTCTGGAAAGAATAATTGAAGATTAAGATGAGCCCTGATAAATATTGTATTATAGGTTATCCACTAGGTCACACATTGTCACCGTATATTCATAACGCTGCCTTTAAAGACCTGGGGATTAATGCCCATTACGAATCGTTGGAAATCGATCCCAAAGATTTCGAAACTAAGATTAATGAATTAAAATCATCGGAGTTAAAGGGTTTTAATATCACCGTTCCGTATAAAGAGAAAATTTTTCCTTATTTGAATGAAGTCGAAGAGATTGCCCGCCAGATAGGAGCGGTTAATACGGTTTTAAAGGTAAAAGATAATTACTGGAAAGGTTATAATACCGATTATATTGGTTTTTTGGCGCCTGTCAGGAAAAAACTGTATCAAATAAGGTCAGCGCTTATTATCGGCGCCGGAGGCGCTGCCAGAGCCGTTTGCTTCGGTTTAATCAGTGAAGCCAGATTAAAGAAACTTACTATTGTCAACCGTACGCTTGAAAAGGCCGATAAACTAAAAGAAGAAATCAATCGCTATGGGTTCGATCCTGTATTGTCTTTTGACATTAACAATAGCGCTGCATATGGTGAGCGGTATGATTTAATTATTCAAACAACATTGGTGGGAATGGGTAAAGACAACCGGCATATTCTTCTTAATCCGGTTTCTTATTCACATCAAGGTACTATCGTATATGATTTGATTTATAATCCGGCAGAAACGGCCTTTCTGAAAAAAGCCAGGAACCATGGTTTGAAAACCATAAACGGCTGGTCTATGCTAACTGAACAGGCGCGGCAAGCCTTCATAATATGGACGGGACAGGATTTTCCGGTTTCCATGCAGAAAAATTTGGAAGAAATTTATCACCGGTTACTTAATCAATAACATACGAATTATATTTGTCTGCTGATCATTGATTAAATGAAAATAATATACCCCCGATGAGAGCTTTTGGTTTGTTATATTTTCCAGGTTTAAATCGATATAATAATTACCCGGTGATTGTAATACCGGTTTTTTATCGATTAATAATTGTCCATTGGCTGAATAAATTTTCCAGGAAACTAAACAACGATTGAATAACGCGTAGGCAATTCTGGTCTGATTGTTAAATGGATTAGGATAGTTTTGCAACTGAATCGACGATTTTAATTGTTTCATGCTTTCATTACTGATACCAACAATAATTTCGGGGTTTTCCTGAAATTCAGACATATGAATATAAACAGAATCCGTCATTTCCAGTCTATAGTTGTTGCTAATTATGGTGTTAATAGAAATTCTGCTGTCGGGCCAGTTTTCCCAATATCCGCGATCCCACGGATCATCAATATAGACGAATGCCTTTATATTAATATGCGATTTAATTATGTTGAAGTAGGGAACAAACCAGTCTGTCCAGTTTTGTGAATTGTTGGTGCCGTTGTTTTGGATTGGATTTGATTCGCAAATGATTACCGGTTTAGAGTGAAGTTTTGCATTATCGATAAATCCTTCTGAATTGGAAATCTGACCGGACGTAAAGAGGTTGATACCCCACCAATCGACATATTCATCGCCCGGATACCATTCCAGATAATTGAACAAATGCGGATTGACGGTATTCCACACCCAGGCTACATTTCTGACATCCCGCTGATTAAACAAACCGTAAATATGCTGCCAGATCAGCTTGAATTCAGCAGCACTCATATCCGGATCACTGTGGACACCATCATTTCCCGATCCGAATTCGAAACCCGGCCGAAGTAACACCGGTCCTTTTATAGCTTTAATTTCCTGGGCAAGTTTTATAATCATCGGATCACAATCGCCATTTAAAATATTTTCAACGGGAATATTAAAATTATGATGCAGAGAAGAAGTATCAAATAAGGAAAGACCGATCAATAAAATATAGGGATAACCATGATTGGAAATGATGTCATTCAAATCAGTGTTATCTGATAAATCTAAAAGGGAATCGATTGCTTTATACGCACTGTAAATTACAGGAATTCTGTTGCATGTCGACTGGTAGGCGGATACATATTGCCAGTTTTCTTCATCGGTGTATAAGACAGGAAAATACTGCCCCAAACCATGGATAATGCGTCCGTCGGGAGGTTCATATTTTTCGTTAAATCCAGCCGACAGATTTAACGCGAAGACGAAAAATATTGCGGAAGTAATGATAATACTATAAAAATTGTTTTTATAAATTTTCATTTCTACCCCCAATTTAATGCCGTATCGGAGGGTAACATTCGTTTTATTTATTTAATAACTAATCCTTTTCATCCGTTGTTTCGTCGTTTTTCTCATCCGGTTTGCCAAGACTTTTCTGGAACTGATGCGAAATTTTGGCAAACTCTATCAATTTTAACCGGACTTTTTCAAAAATAGAATTCTTGGTATAAGCGCCGTCTTTATGGATCTGACCGCAATTCTGGCCGGTCAGTATTTGTAAGCCTTCTTCAATTTTGTTTACAGCCCAGATATGGAATTTCCCGTTTTTTACCGCTGTAACCACTTCATCATTTAACATTAGGTTTTCCACGTTGGATGCCGGTATGATCACACCCTGTTTTCCGTTTAAACGTCGGGCTTTACAGACCTTAAAGAAACCTTCTATTTTTTCATTTACCCCTCCGATGGCCTGCACCTCTCCTTTTTGATTAACCGAACCTGTTACGGCAATTCCCTGATCGATAGGCACTTGCGAAAGGGAAGAAAGCAACGCATACAGTTCGGTTGAAGAAGCGCTGTCTCCATCTATTGTGCCATAATTCTGTTCAAAAGTAATGGAAGCGGAAAACGAAAGCGGCATGGATTCGCCGAATTTTTGATAAAAGTAACCTGTTAAGACAAGCACGCCTTTATCATGAATTTTCCCACTCATCTTGGCTTCCCGTTCGATATTAATAATTCCACGACTGCCAATAAAGGTATTTACGGTAATTCTGGAAGGACGGCCGAAGGAATAATCACCCAAGTCATATACGGCTAAACCGTTGACCTGTCCTACAACAGATCCTTTAACATCAACCTTTATTGACTTATCCATGATGGTTTCATGAACCTTTTCTTCGACTAAATTATGTCTGTATATTTTGGATTGTATGGCATATTCAACATCCTTGGCACGCACAATCTTATGATTATGTTTTTTTGCCCAGAAGGACGATTCACGAATAATTTTTACGATTTCACCGAATTGTATAGACATTTTTTTCTGGTGATCTGCCAATCGGTAACCGTGTTCTATAACGGCAATTATCGCTGAACGGTCTAAGTGTAATAGATTTTCTTCATTAACAACCCGGGATATAAACTGAATGTATTTATTAATTGTCGATTTACTTTCTTTGACTTCAACATCGAAATCGGCGCGTACTTTGAAAATCTTGCGAAATTCTTCGTCATAATTATGAAGAAGCTGATATATTTGCGGCCGACCGATCATAATAACTTTTACATGTAGCGGAATACAAGCCGGCTTTAAGGCTGCAGCCGTAGTAAAGCCATAAAACTCCTGAATGTCTTCGATATAAATATTTCTGGACCTTAAAGAGCGTTTTAAAGCCTCATAGGAATATGGATGTTTAAGTAATTGATCAGCATCGATAATCAGGTAGCCGCCGTTGGCATGAAGAAGAGAACCGGGTTTGATCATGGTATAATCCGCATATACATATCCCTGATAAGCCTTTTTCTCAATACGGCCGAACAGATTGTTATAGGTGGGATTTGTTTCGTATACCACAGGCGCGCCTTTAAGACCGGAATTATCGATTTGGACATTTACCTGATATTTATCGAGCTTATAAGGCAGCTGCTGTTGATCGGCTTCTTCGGTGCCGGTAAAGAATTCAACATTTTTTATGATATCTTCAGCGGCATCCTCTAAATACTGCTTTACATCGGGCTGGTTTTTATAGCTTTCGATCATCGGTGTAAAGTGTGTATTAACCACATAACGGGCGACACTTTGATTCAGTTCGTCAAGAGTGTTCTCCATGGTCCGGTCAATATTATGAACAACACGAGCGGTTTCCTGAATTTTCTTCTGAACTTCTTCAATATTATTGTTTATAACACTACGTTCAGCAGATGAAAGAGTCTGAAAAGCTTCTGCGCTCATCGGCTCGCCGTTCTTCATGGGCAGGGTAATGAATCCAAGATTGGATGTTTTTATCTGAACGCCTGAATCCAAAGCTTCTTTTTCCAGATTGGAAAAGATTTTTTGCTTTTGAAGCTGTGCCTGCTCGATAATACTGTTTTTTTGCTCTGTATAGTTTTTTGATTCAAAAGCTGTTTTAAGGTCTATGGATAAGGTAGATATCTGCCGTTCGTAACGCTGTTTAAATTTTGAGGCTTTTCCCGGGGCAAAATGTAAAGCGCTTGGTGCATCCGGATTTTTAAAATTAAATACATAAGCCCAGTCATCAGGAACATCCATTTTTTTGGAGACTTTATTCAGCAGGTCGGTTACAATGGTCGTTCGCCCGGTTCCATAGCGTCCGGTTACGAATATATTATATCCCGAATCTACGATTTCCAGAGCAAAACTGATGGAATCAACCGCACGATCCTGACCTATAACTGTTGTTAAAGATGGAATATCGGCGGTTGTATCTGCAGGAATAAGATTATCATTAATCTGTTTTCGAAGTTTTTTTACGGGAACAATACATTGTTTTAGCATAATTTTCCTCTTCAAGTCATTCGTTCATTATTCAGAAGTCATCTATAATGTTAATAAAGTTAGTATTTGAAATTATTATAAACAAACTGAAAAATGATTCCGATAGTAAAGATTTAAAATTCTATTATTATTTTCCGGTCATTATTCTTTTTGAGTAGTCAATTAATTGACGAGTATAATCCTTTTCCATTAAATATGATGTAATTAAAAAATCCGCCGTAGAACGGTTGCATGCAATAGGAATATTGTAAACAACGGCGATACGCAAAAGAGCTTTAACGTCCACATCATGCGGTTGAGCTTCCATTGGATCCCAGAAAAAAATAACAAAATCTATTTTGCCTTCAACAATTTTAGAACCGATCTGCTGATCGCCGCCTAATGGGCCGCTTTTAAAACGAAACACATCCAGCCCGGTTTTTTCGGAAATTAATCCGCCTGTTGTCCCGGTTCCATAAAGTTTATGTTTTAGCAGAATATCTTTATTAAATCGAACCCATTCTAAAAGATCCTGTTTACGATTATCATGGGCAATTAGCGCTATATTTTTCTTTTTTTGCATTCTGACCGAAAAAACGCTCTCCATTAAAAGGTCCTTCCAGAGAACGTGATACAGACTTTTAAACTGCTTTAAAAATAAAACAAATATATATTATTTCTTTATAAAAATACAGTAACGGACTTCACTGATTCCTATGTTGGAATATCAATTCAAAGACTCCGGAGGGAATCCAAAGTCGTCCTGGAGTTTTAATTAATCTGTTTGAAAGAATGACACTTCATAATAATATGGGGGGGGAAAACAAAAAATTGCGGGAGTAAATGGGAGTCGAACCCACCTTCCGCCCAATGACGGAACACACGGTTTTGAAGACCGGGGGAGCCACCGGGCCCCAACTACTCCCGATAAATAACAAATATTAAAACTAAATAACAAAAGATGCAATGCTTATAAAAGGATTTCATGGATTTTGAACAGGAACTGCAATAACCGGACAAAGGGCGTGTCTGATAACTTTTTCGGTTACACTGCCAAGAAGCGCATCCATAAAACCTTTATGTCCGGCAGTAGCCATTATTATCAGATCTACGTCAAATTCTTTCGCTGTATTAATTACATTAGTAACAGGATCGCCCGGTTCGTGCAGCTTTCGCCAGATACATTTTTCCGCCTTTGGAATTTCAACCTGCGGAATATCCATTATTTCACCGGCATGAAAGATTATGATCTGAGCCACCGCATCGCTTAAACCGACTAATTGATGCGCAAAGTGGATGCCGACTTGCGGATTTGGTTTATGATCGATAGGCACCAGTATTTTTTTGTAACCATAACCCGATTCAGAAGCCAGGTATTGTTTTTTACTCTTTTCAGGTACAAAAACGGTAGGCAGCTTTGATTGTCGGGCAATTTCTTCCGCTCTTGACGGATGAAGCCATCGGGGCAGTCCTTCACGACCGGCGGTTGCCATTACAAGTAAGACGTCGGAAATGGTTTTTAGCTTGTTCAGCACAATATCCGGCAGGCTGCCTTCCATTTTATCAGCAATAAGGATTTTAATTTTAAGTCTTTTAAGAGCTTCTGTTATTGATTCCTTTTCTTTACATAGTTCCCATTTTATTAAATAATTATAGAGTATTTTTCTGCATTCTGTTTTCTCAAGCTTGCCCACATACAGGATAGTCAAAGGTAAATTAAGAATAATTGACAAACGAATGGCATGGGCGATAGCAATGGAATTATTTTTCTTAAAATCGGTAGGATGAAAAATGGAACGGATTTTGTCAATGTTTAGCATGGCATATCCTTATTCAATAATATCGATTGAAAGGCAATTTTTCATCTTTTGAAGCTTTCATCAAAATAATTAAAAAAAATGTATTTCTCAACTCAATAAAAAATCGTTGAATGCCTGCATTATAATAAACAATGCAGAAAAGAAATTGTCATCAGATCCATTATAAAGTTTTTATAAACGGTGACGAGTATTTTTTTTAGAATTTTTATACAGTATTTTGCAAACATAATATTAAAACCACTTTAAGTTTCATGGAGGATAAAATGGTTGAAGTCAGCGGATTAGCGGTTGTCACTGTACCGATGTTTGTTAGAGAGAATTTCGGTGATGACGGGGTGGAAAAGTGGTTATCGAAACTCGAGCCAGATGTTCGTGAGATTTATAAAAGTTCAATTTCCGTGAATAAATGGTTTGATATTCAAAAAGTATTTATCAGGCCGACTGAATTATTATGTAATTTATTTTATAAAGGGGATTTTAAAGCCGCCTGGCAGTTTGGAAGATTCAGTGCAGATTATGGATTACGCGGAGTTCTCCGGGTTTTTGTAAAAATGGGTTCTGTAAACTATTTTATCCGCAGAGCTTCGGTTGTAATTCCCAATTATTATACACCTATGACGATGGAAGTCCCCACCAATGAAAAGGGATTTGCTGTTTTACAAATTCCGCATTTCCCCGGCATTCACAGATTAGTTGAATACCGCATTGGCGGATGGATGGAAAGAGCACTGGAAATTACCGGTAAAAGCAAGGAATTAAGCGTGGAAATGACCAAATCTTTAGCTGATGGCGACGACTGTACGGAATACCAGGTCCGCTGGTCATAAACAAAAACTCGCTATTATATTGCCTTACAATTTTCTTATATTTTAACCTTCTGTTGATTCTTACCGGAATTAAACATTAAATTGGTTTCAATCGAAATTATAGTCGTATTTTATAGAAAAACTATACAGAAGGAAACTTTTGCCCGATGAACCTTAAAAAGAAACTACCAGTATTGCTTATCTTTTCATTTTTATCGGTTCTATATTCTTTTGCTAATGCAACAGATATTATTTTTGTAAGCGCAGATTCCTTACAAAAAGGGGATATAAGACTGGATCAGCCATGGCGATATCATCCGGGAGACGATTCGACCTGGGCCGCGGCTGATTTTGATGATTCCGGCTGGGAATTACTTGATCCTCAAATGCCCATAGAACAAATGGATAGTATAAACTGGACCGGAATAGGCTGGTTTAGAAAAACAATACGAATCGATTCATCTTTAAAAAACAAAGCTATAGGTTTCCGGATAGAACAGATCGCCGCCTCTGAAATTTATTTAAATGGAAAAGTAGTTGCTAAGTTAGGAAGAATATCAACCGATCCTGACAGCGAAGAAGTACAACAAACTAGAATATCGATTCCAATGACGCTGGAACTTGCCGATGATACTTTATATACGATTGCTATACGGTATTCCAATTATAAAGCCGCTATAGATCCGGAATGGTTTAACAAATGGCTGGGAAGAGCCGGGTTTAATTTCATATTAGCAAATCTGAACACCGTGATAAAACAAAGCGTATTAAATGAAATTTCCACTTACAGTGTGAATATAGGAATCTCGGGTATTTTTCTGTCTTTAGCCATTCTCTATCTTTTTCTATTTATTTTTTATTCCAGAAAGCAGGAAAATTTATACTATTTTCTGTTTACCTTATTTATCGCCATGATTTTTTGCTGTCAAATGGTTTCACGATCGTTATCCACAAATCTCACATGGATAATCATCTGGAGTATATTATCCGGCATGGCGCTTGTGCTCACGCTTTGGTCCTATCTGGGTTTTCTTTATACTATTTTTTATAAAAAAATCGTTAAGATGTTCTGGATTTCTCTTGCTTATTCCCTGATAACAATCATTATGCTATTTCTCTATATACCGGAAAAAATTATCGAATTAAATTTATACACGTATATCATACTGGCCGCATTGGAAAGCTTAAGAATTATTTTTATTGCCATCAGAAAGAAAAAGGAAAGCGCCTGGATTATTGGATCCGGAGTTATGGTTTTTGTGGTTTTTATATTAATGCTGTTTGCAATAGGTTCTACTCTAATAAAAGTAAATACATTGATTGTGTTTATTCTGTTTATAATGGGTTTATTCTGTATTCCTATCTCCATGTCCATTTATCTGGCACGCGACATTGCTTCCACGAATATTGATTTGATCAAACAATTGGATACGGTAAAGGAATTATCAAGAAAAGAACTGGAACATCAAAAACAGAATGCAGAACTTACGCTTAAATCCGAACAGGAAAAAGCGGCAGCCAGGGAGGCTATATTAAGAGCGGAAACCGCCGAAGCCCAGAGTAGAGCTATGCAGGCAGAACATGAGCGTAAAACCAAAGAGCTGGAAGAAGCCCGTCAGTTACAATTATCCCTGCTTCCCAAAGAGCTGCCTAAATTACCATATCTCGATATTGCCGTATATATGAAGACCGCAACCGAAGTGGGAGGAGACTATTATGATTTTCATGTAGGTAAAGACGGCACACTTACTATCGTTGTGGGCGACGCTACCGGACATGGTATGAAAGCCGGCACCGTTGTTACCGCTTCCAAGAGTCTCTTTAATGCCCATGCGGAGAATCCCGATATTTTGTATACCTTCAAGGAGATGACCCGATGTTTAAAACAAATGGATCTGCGTTTATTATCCATGTGCATGGCATTGATGAAAATTAATAAAAATAAAATGCAGATATCGTCTGCGGGGATGCCGCCAATCCTTTTATACAGAAAAGAAACAGGTATTGTAGAAGAATATCTGATAAAGGGAATGCCTTTAGGCGCCTTTACCGAATATGATTATCAGCTAAAGGAAACAAATATCAATCCAGGGGATACAATTTTGCTTATGAGCGACGGCCTTCCCGAATTATTCAATGCCCGGAAAGAAATGTTTGGCTATGAAAGAATACAGGAAATTTTCAAAAATTCCGCTCATCTATCCGTAAAAGAAATTATTAGTAATCTGGAAACTGCCGGTGTCAAATGGATGGATAATGCCGATCCTCAGGATGATATTACCTTTGTTGCCATTAAAATGAAGAATTGAAAAGTATAAATAAAAATGGTTTAAAATAATAAACCGAGGTTGGAATGGAAAATAATGTAAAATTGAAAATGACTCTGCCGGATATTCCTGATATCGAATTGGTTGCTGTAGAGGGTCTGGATAAAATGGCCAGGCATCTTGGCATAAGCGATGAAAAAATAGGCGAAGCAAGAATTCTTGTCACTGAAGCGATTATTAACGCAATTGAGCATTCCGGTAAGGAAAAAATGGAAGTAGACGTTGAATTTACAATGACCAAGGAAAAACTCGTAATTTTCGTAAGGGATTACGGACAGGGCTTCAAACCCGAATCGGTAGAGGAGCCGGATATCCTTAAAAAAATGGGCACGGAAAACAAACGGGGCTGGGGTCTTAAAATTATGAAATCCATGTCCGATGATTTTCTGATCGAATCTAATGAAAACGGAACCAAAATAACGTTAATAAAAAACCTGGTTTAAAGAGGGGATAAAATGGAAGCTGAATTTAACTTAACTTCAGAAATCAATAATGACTGTCTGGTATTAAAAACCGATGGATATGTCAATAACTATGGCGGCGAGCAAATCTCCAATGAATTCAACAAGCATTTTAAAAATGGTATAAAAAAAGTTGTAATCAGCCTTGCTAAATCAAAAGTTGTTAACTCCATCGGTATTTCATTTATGATAGAGATTATTGAGCAATTAAATGAAGTAAATGGAAAATTGTACTTTACGGATATGGATTCTTCCATTGAAAAAACACTAACCATTATGGGGCTTTTCAGTTACGCCGGAAAGGCGTCAACTATCGATGAAGCCATAAAATCTCTTAACTAGAAATATATCAAGGATTTTTTTTTGAATGATTTAATAGAAAAGCTACAGTTTGAAGCCGCTTCTTATCAGGAAGGATTTCAATTATTAAGTAAAGCCCGGAATCTGAATGAATTAGCAAAAAGCTTTTTTCATATAGTACGTGGAAATTTAATGATCTCTGGTATAAATATTTATTATCGGGAAAAAAATGCAAATACCTGGAATCTTCTGATTGTAAGGAATAAAAATCTCATGCCCATAGAAGAACATGATGACTCTGCCGATTCAATGGATTCCCGTCCGGGACTATCTTTAAAAGTGTCTATGGTTGACGGATCTGCTTTTGCCTTGTTATTAGGCGATAAGTTAAACAAAAAGGCTTATGATGATTATGACAGAATATCTCTGCAGCGAATGGCCCAATTACTGGACAGTTCTTATCAGGTATTTATCAATAAACAAAAAGAAAAAGAACTTGTATTCTCATTGAACCAGAAAATTCTTCAGCTTAATAGCCTGGTGGATACGGGCATTGAAATTTCCAGGTTAGGGCAGGGAAATGGGATACTGGAATTGGCCTTAAACAGAGTCGTATCCTTAACAAACGCTTCCAAAGGATCATTAACCGTTACAGAAAAAAAACGGATTATCAATAAAATATTTTTCCCTTCACGCTTTAAAGAAAAGCCGTTAATAAAAAATAATGAATACATCTCGTCGGTTTTTAAATTCAACGGTAAAAAATACGACTTTAAACTGTACCAGAAAGAAAGCCGTCAGGGCGTTATTGCTTTTGATACAACGGATCAGTTATTACTGGATTCTTTTGCGCGTCAGGTCAATGTTACCCTGGAAAATCATTTTCTGCATGAACAAACACTGGAAAAACAGAAAATTGAACAGGATATATCCGTTGCGGCGGCCATCCAAAAACAGATCATACCGGATTCTTTACCCGATATTTCAGGATATGATATTGCCGGTGTTAATATTCCGACTAAATTTGTTGGCGGCGATTATTATGATTGTATACTTTTGAAAGACAAAAGATATGCATTAATCGTAGCCGATGTGTCCGGAAAAGGAATACCAGCGGCTTTGCTTGTCAGTAGTCTCCACGCTTCTTTGTCGGCTTACCTGGATGCAGGAATCGATTTAATATCGATGGCTAAAAAATTAAATATGATTATTTACAATGCCTCTACAATTGATAAGTATATAACCTTTTTTATTGCTCTGCTGAATCCGCAAACAGGGGAATTAGAAAGCCTGAACGCCGGGCATAACCAGATTTACCTGCTTAAAGCCGGTAAAAAGATTATAGAACTCAAAACAGGCGGCGTACCTTTTGGTATGATGGGTATAGAATTTCCTTACCAGACTGAAAAGAATCTCATTGAATCCGGAGATCGTCTGTTGTTGTATACCGATGGCGTTACAGAAGCGATGAATGCCCGGGAGACACAATTTGAAGATGTTTTTCCCCTGGATAAGTATTTAACTGATAAAAGTAAAGCGGACATAACTGCAAAAGATTTTATAGACCGGTTAATCATAGATATAAAGGATTTTACCGGAGATACACCGCAGAGCGATGATATCACAGCCCTTTATCTTATCAGGAAGGCATAAAGAATTGACGACCATAATTCCCGATAATGAAGCCATAAAAAAGGCGGTACGCTGGATATCAGAACATTTAAAAGAAAATCCTGCTGCTGACAAAAAAACATTAATAAACGAAGCCTCGTTTCGGTTTAATTTATCGCCTAAAGAGAGTTTTTTTCTTCAGAATTTTTATAGTAAAAACGATCAGGATACGATTCATTAATTTAATCAGGACGATTAAAATGAAAAAAGTCATACTATCTTCATTGGGACATATAAAAATCATTGATGCGGAAGAACCGTCTATTACAGCCGGTGATCATGTAAAACTAATGATTAATTGGGTTGGTATCTGCGGTTCCGATTTACACTATTTTCGAACCGGACGTATCGGCAATCAGGTTGTTAAATATCCTTTTTCGATAGGACACGAAGCCACGGCCACAGTTGTGGGAACAGGTAAAGAAGTCCGTAATCTGGTTCTCGGAGACAGGGTAGCCATTGAACCGGCTATATCATGCGGTAAATGTGATCAATGTCTGGCAGGAAGAGAACATACCTGCCGGAATCTCACCTTTTTGGGAAATCCAAGTGAAGCGGAAGGCTGTATGCAGGAATTTATTGTTGTTCCTGAAAAAGTGTGTTTTAAGCTACCCGATGCAATTTCCACCGACTATGGTGTACTTCTGGAACCATTAACCATAGCTCTTCATAGCATGAGTTTTACGCCGTTTATAGGCGATACGGCTATTTTAGGCGCCGGTCCTATCGGCTTATGCGTAATGGAAGCAATCCGGCTAAAAAAACATGGTAAAATATTTGTGACCGATCTGATCGATCACCGATTAAATGTAAGCAAACTACATGGCGCTAACTGGATAGGAAATCCCGGTAAAACAGATATTGTAAAAAGCATATTAGCTGAAGTTCCATTAGGTTTAGATACAGTGTTCGAATGCTGCGGAAAGCAGGAAGCCATCAATCATGCCCTGCACTTGCTGAAACCGGGAGGAAGCCTGGTTATTGTCGGTATTCCGGAAGTTGATCATATTGAATTCGACATACATCTTCTGAGACGCAAAGAAATAAACATTTATAATGTGCGCAGGCAAAATAAACAATTCAATAATGCAATCCATTTGGTAGAAACAAAACAACTTGATATTTTTCACCTTATCACGCATCGGTTTGATTATTCAGACACACAACAGGCTATGGATCTTGTCGATAAATATCAGGATGAAATCATAAAAGCTCTTATTAGTTTTAATTAATATGAAAACAAGTTTAAAATTAACTTTTTTCGGTTATTAAAAATAAATATATTCTATTATCAGTATAGATGGATTTTAAGGAATACGATTTAGGCCGGAAAGGGTAAAATTTTTGCGAATGGAATTATTTAATCCTGAAAGAACGCCGTTTTTAACAACCGTTATTCTGCATTCCCGTTTAACCTGGTCGATCAGGTTAAGATGGCTTGCCGTATTCAGTTTTTTCATAGCTTCCTGGTTATCCAAGGCTTTTTTCGAAATACCGGTGAATTATGAAGAAATGTGGATTACCTTAAGTATACTGGCCGGAATAAATATAATACATTTCATTACTCTTAGGCTCTTTAAAGAAATTTCACTGATGACAGAGATTATACTGCTTTCCATTCATATCATTATCGATCTAATTTTTTTAACGCAATTAGTACATCTGACCGGAGGTATTGAAAATCCGATTTATCTTTTTTATGTGTTTCATGTGGTCTTAAGCAGTATTTTATTTCCCAGGTGGCTGCCGTTGGTATTTGCAACCATAGTTGCTGTGCTTTTTTCCGGATTGGTTTTTGCCGAAGCCTTTGGCATTATTCATCACCACAACGTATTTAGCCAGGACCTGCATTCCAATGCTATTTTAGTTTCATTGGTCGTGATTGTTTTTGTGATTACTGTTTATGTAACCGCTTATATCTGCATGACTTTTATGACTATTTACAGAGAGAGTAAAAGGATTATTGATACTCAAAATCAAAAACTAATCGAAGCAGACAAGCAGAAATCTCAGTTTTTCCAGTTTGCCTCACATGAATTAAAATCACCGATTGTAGCTCTGAAATCAACAATTGACGCTTTACTAAAATCCTATTATGATAAAATGGATAATAAGGTATTGGATTCCTTAAAAAGAGCGTCGAACAGAGCAGGGCAAATGCTGGAAATAATCAAAGAATTACTGGAGTTATCCAAAAGCCCGGATTCATATCGGACGGAAGGCGTGGAGGAATTACACATCAATACGCTGATCCGCGAAATAATTGCCTCAGAATTACCAAGCGCGCAACATAAAAATATCAAATTTATAGATGAATTAAGTTCCGAAACGGAAGAAGTAAAGGTAAAATATAAAAAAACAGATTTGATAAGGGTCTTCAATAATATAATCAGTAACGCCATTAACTATACAAGAAGTCAGGGATCGGTTAAAGTTAAAACCCGTGTAGAAAGTAATTATTATGAGTTCGTCGTCGAAGATACCGGAATAGGAATAAAAGAAGAAGATTTGCCAAAAGTTTTCTCAGAATTTTATCGTGGAGAAAATGCAAAAAAAGCCGTAAGTTATGGCACCGGTCTTGGATTAAGTCTGGTAAAAAATATCGTGGATAATTACGGTGGTAAGATTTCCGTTGACTCTGAACTCGACAAAGGTACCACAGTTAAAATTTTATTACCATTAACTTAAAGAGTAGAGGATCAGATTATGAAAATCGGGGGATTTGTTGAACAAAAAAATTTAACGCTTTATTCAATCGTTCTCGAAGATAAACCTGGTTCGGCTGCAGAGATACTGCATATTTTTGGAAAGAAGGAAATTAATTTATCTTATATAACGGAAACAAGCTCCCCCGATAACAGAGCCGTACTGGCATTTTGCGTTGATACCGATGTTGAGGATGAAATTGATAAAATTCTCCAGGAAGATATTGAATTTAAATCGCGGGCGATCAAAAAGCGTGAATATGTCGGGATAGTTGGCGTTTACGGCCCGCACTTTAGAGAGAAACCCGCTGTTGCTGCTAAGTTTTGTTTTACGCTCGGTAAGGCAGGAATTAATATTTTAGGCATATCCAGCAGTATTTCCACCATATCCTGTGTTATTGATATCCAGGAATTTGACCGGGCAAAAAATGCTTTGCTTTCGCTTTTTGAGCTCCCGTAATTGATGTACGGGAATGACATTCTGGTTAAAGTTTAACAAATTCTCGGAAGCTGTTCGCCAATAGGCATATCAAGGATACGTTCGATTCCATAAATATTTCGCAGGGTTACCTTACCAGCATTTTCATCTGTTACTTCGCCTATAATGCAGGCCTTTTTCCCTAAATCGTTGCACTGCATTTTTTCCACAATTTTCCCGGCGTCTTCAGAGGCCGTTATGGCAATTAGTTTACCTTCGTTTGCAACATAAAGCGGATCTAATCCCAACAGTTCGCAGGCTCCTTTCACTTCATCTGAAACGGGAATTGTTTCTTCAAATAAACGGATACCGGTATTTGATGAACGGGCAAATTCATTCAATATGGCAGCCACGCCACCACGGGTAGGATCACGCATGGCATGTATTTTTTTACTCACTTTGAACATATCTCTTACAAGATAATTTAATCCTGCCGTATCGCTATTGATCCTGGATTCAAATGACAATCCATCACGGGCTGTCATGACGGACATACCATGATCGGCGATGGTGCCCGAAAGAATAACCTTATCGCCCGGTTTTATATAACCGGCACCTAAATTGATATCGTTTGGAATAACTCCTATTCCGCTTGTATTGATAAAAATTTTATCACAACTACCCCTGTTAACAACTTTCGTATCGCCGGTAACAATACGGACACCAGCCGTTTTGGCCGCTTTGCCCATCGAATCGACGATCCTGCAAAGTTCACTGACTTCGAATCCTTCCTCAATGATAAACCCGACGCTCAGGTAAAGCGGAATGGCGCCGCTCATGCAGATATCATTTACGGTACCGTTCACGGCCAGATCGCCAATATTGCCTCCCGGGAAAAATATAGGACTGACAACAAACGAATCCGTTGTAAAAGCAATACGCCCGTTCGGTTTTTCCAGTTGAGCCTGGTCTTCAAGTTTTAATAAAATTTCATTTTCAAAACAGGGTAAAAATACTTTTTCTATAAGTTCAGCCGATAGACGCCCGCCCGCTCCATGCGCTAATTGTATGGTATCATAATTCAGTATCGGCGTCGGACAACTTAAAGCAAAATCATCATTTTCCATAGTTCCGTTCTTCATTAAAATTAGACAATATCGTAAATGTATTACTATTTATAATAACATTATGAATGTTTTAAATATTTGTTTTAAACCTTTGATAGCGATAATAGGCCGCACAGGCGCCTTCGCTGGAAACCATTGTTGCTCCAAGAGGATGCTGCGGTGTGCAGGCTTTTCCAAAAGCCGGACAATCAATCGGTTTTTTTAAACCCTGCAATATAATACCGCTGATACAGACTTCCGGTTCATGCGTTTCAATATTGGAAACCCCGAATTTTTTTCCCGCGTCATAATCAGCATATTTTTCTTTTAGGCACATGCCACTCGCCGGAATAACGCCGATACCCCTCCATTTACGATCGCATATTTCATAAACTTCATTTATTATTTTTTGTGCGGCTTCATTCCCGTTCTTGGAAACGGCGCGTGCATATTGATTATCAACTTTATATTCGCCTTTTTCCAGTTGCCTGATAACGCTCAGAATACCTGATAAAATATCCATGGGTTCAAAGCCTGTTGGCACAACCGGTACTTTGTATTGTTCTGCTATTGGCTCATATTCGCTCCAGCCCATGACCGCACAAACATGACCGGCGGCAAGATAACCCTGTACTCTGTTCTTAGGGGACGAAAGCAACGCTTTAATCGCCGGTGGTACAAGAACATGGCTGACCAGTTCAGTGAAATTTTTTAAATGTTCTCTGGCAGCCTGATATACGGCCATTGCATTTCCGGGAGCAGTAGTTTCGAAGCCAACGGCAAAAAATACAACTTCTTTATCCGGATTTTCACGTGCAATCTTAAGTGATTCAAGAGGGGAATAAACGATACGCACATCGCCGCCTTCGGATTTTACTTTAAAAAGATCCTTATTGCTGCCCGGAACACGCAGCATATCTCCGAATGAGGTAAAGATAACATCAGGCCTGGCGGCAATTTGCAAAGCCTGATCAATTAATTCCAAAGGCGTAACGCATACAGGACAACCCGGTCCATGAACCAGTTCAATGTTTTTGGGAAGAAGCTGGTCGATGCCATTTTTTATAATTGAATGGGTCTGACCGCCGCAGATTTCCATGATTACCCATGGCCTGGTAACTTCTGTTTCTATCTCCTTTAGAATACTTTTAATCTTCTCAGGATCACGATATTCATCAATATATTTCAATTCTATTTGTCACTTTCTTTACGTTTCTTATCCGAAAGCGGAGCGCTGGTTACCTCATACCCCTCCTCCCGTATGCGATCAGCAAAATCATCCCACGCTTCAAAAGACCGTTGGGCTTCTTCCTCATCGAGCATTGATATCGCAAAACCGGCATGAACGATGACGTATTGTCCGGTTACAACTTCCGGGACATAAGCCAGACAGGCTTTATTAATCACGCCATTATAATCGATTTTACCCATTTTAAGGTTATTTTCTTCAAATATTTCTATTACTTTACCAGGTATTGCCAAACACATTCCGTAATTGCTCCTTCATTTAAATTCAGAGTATTCAGGTTTATTCATACCCGATTTAACCAGCATTCTTCCTATTATTGCCTGTCCTAAGGAAATTCCTCCATCGTTGGCAGGCACCTGCCGGTGATATAAGACTCTGAAACCTTCCTTATTTAATGCAACGATCAAACCCCTTAAAATAATTTCATTTTGCATCACTCCGCCGCTCAAAACAACCGTATTAACTCCGGATTCCTTGCGGGCTTTTTGTGCAATCTCCGAAAAAATATTTATCAAGGTACGATGAAATCTTTCAGCTATTTTAGAAAACTTTTCACCGTTTTTCAACGCTGCTATCACGGAAGATAAAAAAGGTTTCAAAGAAATTTCCGGAATATTTATATTATAATCAAATGGCTTTACATTGAGCGTTTTTACGACTTGCATTAATTCGACGGCGGCCTGTGCTTCATATCTGATAACAGCTTTGCCTCCCGACATAGCGGCTACCGCGTCAAACAACCTCCCGCAGCTGCTGGTGAGTATACAGTTTATGTTATTTTCAGTCATTCTTCGTATAACAGGAGTTTGAAAACCTTCTAAAGCAGGCAGATCAGGAAAATCTTTTTCAAAAAGATACTGTAAGTAGCCCGTGGCAATTCTCCAGGGTTCTTTGGTTGCGGCATCTCCACCGGGTAAGGGTAAATATTCCAGATGCGCAAAACGACGGAAACCTGTATAATTGCCGATAAGTACTTCGCCGCCCCAGATTTTTTTATCAGTACCAAGACCCGTGCCATCCAGTATTATTCCTATCACTTGTTGATCTATTTGATGTTCGGCCATACAGGCCGCCAAATGTGCATGATGATGCTGAACCTGAATAATAGTCTTTCCTTGTTGTTGTATGGCCCATTGTGTAGAAAAATAGCCGGGATGCATATCGCAGATAATAACATCCGGATCGGTTTTCAATAGTTTTTTCAGGTGTGCAAAGGATTCATTAAAAAAATTGTACGCCGCAAGGTTCTCAAGATCGCCGATATGCTGGCTTACAAACGCTTTATTGTCTTTTAAAAAACATAGCGTATTCTTTAATTCACAGCCTGTACCTAATATTTCAGGTCCGTCATTTAAAATAAAGACAGGACCGGGCACATAACCGCGACTTCTTCTAATGAATTGGGTTTGTTTATCGACCGTTAAAACCACCGAATCATCAGAACGAATCAAAATATCTCTGTTATGCATGAGAAACGCATCGGCGATTTTGGAAAGCCGGGCCCTTGCTTCGTCGTTATCAATAGCGATCGGTTCTTCTGATATATTTGCGCTTGTCATAACCAAAACAGGAAAATCAGAGCCATATGTCTTTTTTCTTAATAAATAGAAAAGTATGTAATGGAGCGGGGTGTAGGGCAGCATTATCCCCAATCTGGGGTTACCGGGTGCTATATTTTCTGCCAGTAGGCTGGTATTTCTTTTTTTTAATAAAACGATTGGCCGGGTATAACCTGTGAGAAGCTTAATATCGTTTTTAGTTGTAATGGCAATTTTATCTATATCGTCCAGGTTTTCAACCATGATGGCCAATGGTTTTTCTTCCCGGTTTTTCCGTTCACGAAGCCTTTTAACGGCATCATGATTTCGTGCATCAACCGCAAGATGAAAACCTCCGAGTCCTTTTATGGCTAAAATCTTACCTTCCAGTATCGCATCAATTGTTTCATCAAAAGCTTCAAGATCATGGAACCGGTTTAAATTGTTTTTTACTTCTTCGTACCAAACCCTTGGTCCGCAAGCAGGGCAGGCATTTGGCTGGGCATGAAATCGTCTGTCAGTTGGATTATCATATTCCTGCTGACATGCCGGACACATCTTAAATTTTGACATAGTTGTTTTCTGTCTGTCATAGGGAATACCTTCTATAATTGTATAACGCGGTCCACAATTGGTGCAGTTTATAAACGGATATAAATACCTTCTGTTATCAGGATTAAACAATTCGGCCAAACAATCGTCACATACACAAAGATCGGGTGATATTAAGGTATGAATTTCTGCATTGTCTACCGAGGTTTTAATGGTGAAATGTTCTTCTTCTTTCAGAGAGATATTTTTAAAATTGACATCAATAATTTGTGAAAAGGGGGGCGCTTCAACTTTAAGTGATCTCAAAAATAGCTTTAAATTATTTTGAGCGCCCTGTGCTTCAATCAATACGCCTTTGCTATGATTCGATACAAAACCCGTTAACTTAAATTTTTGAGCAAGTTTATATACAAACGGCCTAAAACCAACGCCCTGAACAATCCCGTTAATCCACATTTCGATTCGCTGGTCTTTATGATTGGATATCATCCTTTAACCTGATTTCTCAGCCATTCATACCAGGCCTTCATTCCATCGCCTGTACGCGCGGAAACTTCAAAAAACTTTAGATGATGATTTACCTTAAATGCATAATCTCTACATTTTTCCATATCAAAATCCACATAAGGCAAAAGGTCCGTTTTATTGATGATGCAAATATCGGATACACTGAACATTGTCGGATACTTAAGCGGCTTATCATCGCCTTCGGTTACACTGATTATAACTATTTTATTTCTTTCTCCGAGATCAAAAAGCGCCGGACATACCAGGTTTCCTACATTTTCGATCATTAATATCGACTGATCATCAGGATTAAGCATATCTAAAGCTTTGTTGATCATTTCAGCATCCAGATGACAACCCTGGCCGGTATTGATTTGAACAACCTTGGCGCCTGTTTTCTTGATGCGTTCGGCATCCTGCATGGTCTGCTGATCGCCTTCTATAACGGATATTTTTAAATCCTTTTGCAAAGCATCAATTGTTTTTTCAAGCAATGTTGTTTTACCGGATCCTGGTGAACTGACCAGGTTAAACGTCAATATCTTTTTTGCCTGAAAATAGCCTCTGTTTCTTTCAGCTATCAAGTCATTTTTTTTAAGAATGTCCTGTTCTACCTGGATAATTCTTCCATGATCATGATGGTGTTCGTGATCATGTTCGTCATGATGATGATGATCATGGTCATGACTATGTTCATGAGAATGACCATTATGAATATGCGTATGTTTATGTGTTCCAGGCATTGAAATCGTTACATCGTTATCGGTTTGCCCGCATCCGCAGGTATCGCACATAGCATTATCTCCTAAAAAGTATTTTCAAATCCGATTATTTATAATCTTCTAAAAAAGAGCTTTATTATTTATAACCTTTTTATATAAAAAATATTTCAATCAACATTAACTGATTTTACCTTTAATTCTTTACCTCCGTTAATTAACCATACTTGTTCACCGCATTGAGGGCAAATCATATATGGTTGGTCGGCTTCAAACTGATAATTGCACGCTTCACAGAAAGCCTGGCCGGGAATAGAATTAATCTTAAGTACTGATCCTTCAGCAATTGTATTTTTACAAGTTGAATCATAACAAAAAAGCAAGGCTTCTTCCGCAACGCCGGCTAATTTGCCAAGATCAATTTCTATAGAATTGATTTTTTTAGCTTTTTCCTTATCTGCCGCTTCAAGCGCAATCTTAACTATATTTACGGCAATAGACATTTCGTGCATTGTACATTACCATTTATTGACGTATCAAATATAACGCTGACGGTCTTCGCTTCCAAATAATGTGTTGCAAAACCATGAATATTTAATGGGACAAAATGTGGTTTTTTTTATTATATTTCTTAATTTGGCGAAAGATTTTAAGAACAGATTTGTATATAGTATTGGGAATCAGGTTTTGAACAAAAAGAACCTATGGAACAGGTTGCACGACTATGAAGCTGAGATTTACGGTTTAATAAAAAATGCCGTAGGCAATGCGGATTTAGCCAAAGATTTATTTCAGGATGTTTATCTTCAGGCCATAGTCAATCTGGATAAACTTGATCCCGAACGTTCTTTGAAAAACTGGTTAATAACGGTGGCAAGAAACCGGATTATAAATTATTTTCGCGAACGAAAACGCAGAGAATTTGAAGAACTGAGCGAATCCATGCTGATCAGCGAAATAAAATCTGATGATATTGATTTGATCATCACCAGGGCGCTTGATAAGCTTCCTGACCGGCATCGGGAAATTATCAGGTTGAGGGAAATAGAAAGCCGGTCCTATAAGGAAATAAGCGATATGCTCCAACTATCCGAAAGCGCTATCACTTCGCTGCTTAAAAGGAGCCGGTCATTATTAAAAAAGCATGTTACATTACAATTATTACCAGACTGGTTTTCAGAACAATCAAAAGATTTTAATCTGGATGATCTGGGCCGGTTTATAAATTCGTTCGATTTAAGTGAAAACTTATTTTCAGCGATTGAGCAGCAGAGCCAGATTTTTTTTCATCACATCCGAAATGACTGGAATAAATGGCAAAACCTGTTTATCAAGGAAACAGATTTCACAAAAGTCAGGCATATTCTTGGAGATTTGAGAAGCAGATTAGTTTTGGACATAGGCTGTGGAACGGGTACCTGGGCCAACCATTTCCTGAATCTCGGAGCAAATATTATCGCACTGGACCTAAACGACAGCATGCTTAGAATTGCCAAAACTATAAATAGTCCGATTACTTCGGGTAATTTTATGCCGGTGAGATCAAATACCTATTATCTTCCGTTGGGTTCGGAACAAATTGATGTTGTTTTCTTTTCCCTGGTTCTTCATCATCTCGCTGACCCGGAGAGAGCCATAAATGAAGCAGCAAGAGTGGTAAGAAGGGCAGGGAAAATAGTTATCATCGATTTTAACAGGCATCGAAATCACGAGCTTGCCGATCAAATGAAGGATTTATGGCTGGGATTTAAGACCGGAACAATTGTAAAATGGTGTAAAAAAAATAAAATAAAATTAGAAACAGAAAATTTCTGGGATTCCGGATATAATATAGAAATATTCATTCAGGTATATAAAAAATTAAAATAATGGAAAGGAATAATATGGTAAAAAATCATATTAAAAACCCTGAATTAGCTGCAAGGGGCAAAAAAAGAATTGAATGGGCGGATGGCGATATGCCTGTTTTGCAACAAATTCGTGAACGTTTTGAAAAAGAAAAACCGTTAAAAGGTAAAAAAGTGTCTGCCTGTCTTCATGTTACGGCTGAAACGGCTAATTTAGTAAGAACATTAAAAGCGGGAGGAGCCGAAGTTGTTTTAGTTGCTTCTAATCCGCTTTCCACGCAGGATGATGTGGCCGCATCTCTTGTAAATGATTACGGCATTTCGGTATTTGCCATTAACGGTGAAGATAATAAGACCTATTATGATCATATTCGCTCTGCGATTGAGCATAATCCCGATGTTACGCTTGATGACGGTGCGGATCTTGTTTCCACTTTACATTCAGATTATCCGGAAAAATTGAAAAATGTAGTCGGATCAATGGAAGAAACAACGACGGGTATTATTCGTCTGCGAGCCATGCATAATGATGGGGCATTGAAGATACCGGTATTTGCCGTAAACGACGCCGATACAAAATACCTGTTTGATAATCGCTATGGAACAGGGCAGTCAACCGTGGATGGGATAATACGCGCTACGGATTTTTTGATTGCCGGTAAAAAAGTTGTCTTAGCGGGTTATGGCTGGTGCGGAAAAGGATTTGCCATGCGAATGAAAGGTATGGGTGCCAATGTTATTGTTACGGAAGTTGATCCGATTAAAGCGCTTGAAGCCGCTATGGATGGTTTTATGGTCATGCCCATGCTTGAAGCCGCAAAAGTAGGTGATTTATTTGTAACCATTACAGGCGATATCCACGTACTGAGAGCCGAACACTTTAAAGTTATGAAAGACGGCGCTATTATTGCTAACAGTGGTCATTTTAACGTTGAAATCAATATTGCTGATCTGGAATCACTTTCTAAAGAAAAAAATCTGCAGGTAAGAGATTTTGTTGATGAATATGTGATGAAAGATGGTCGCTGTATATATCTGTTAGCCGAAGGAAGGCTGATCAATTTAGCTGCCGCAGAAGGACATCCGGCTTCGGTAATGGATATGAGTTTCGCCACCCAGGCTTTAACCACAGAATTTATGGTTAAAAATAAACTCGAAATTGGTGTGCACGAAGTTTCCGATGAAATTGAAGACTGGATTGCAAACGCCAAATTAGCCTCAATGGATATATGTATTGATGAATTAACCGATGAGCAAAAAAAATATCTTGCGTCCTGGGAAATGGGAACTTAATTTCCTGCAAGAAAAATTGAAATTTATCCGGATGCGATTATTGATACGCATCCGGTTTTTATTTTTGTAATAAGAGAAGTTATCCGTAAAATACCCCTGAAAAACAGGTTTGTTTATTACTCCGGATAAATTATATAAAAGAGTTTAAAAGCGGGAAAAGGTAAATGGATACGAATCACATACGAAATGTGGCAATAATTGCTCATGTCGATCATGGTAAAACAACACTTGTTGATGAAATGCTGAAACAGAATAATATTTTCAGGGATAACCAGGTTATTCAGGAGAGATTTCTGGATTCTAATGATCTTGAAAGAGAAAGAGGCATAACAATTCTTTCAAAAAATATATCGGTAAATTATAAAGACTTTAAAATAAACCTGATAGATACACCGGGACATTCTGATTTCAGCGGCGAAGTAGAACGCGTTCTGAAAATGGCTGACGGAGTGCTGCTTTTGGTTGATGCCTTTGAAGGGACCATGCCGCAAACCAGGTTTGTATTGCAAAAAGCCCTTGAATTAAAATTAAAACCAATTGTTGTAATTAATAAAATGGATCGTCCACAGGCCAGACCGAAGGAAGTTCTTAATGAAGTATATGATCTGTTTATCGATTTGGGAATTGAGGAGGACGAACTTGAATTTCCCATAATATATGCTTCTGCCAAAGATGGTTGGACATCACTGGATGTGAAAAAAACCGGTACTAATATGAAGCCTTTGATGGAAAAAATAATCACCAGTGTTCCGGCGCCAAAATCGGAAGAAGGCCCGCTGCAAATGCAGGTAACGACTATCGATTATAACTCTTATGTTGGTAGAATAGCAATCGGTCGCATATTCCGCGGTACAATTCATATCAACCGGCCGTATAAAATTATTCGCCGTAACGGGGATATAAATGATACCAGACTAAAACAAATTTTTACTTTTGAAGGTTTGGAACGTAGTGAAACCGAAAATATTATCACGGGCGATATTTGCGCATTAGTCGGCATTGATGATGTGAATATCGGCGACACAATAAGCGACTATGAAAATCCCACGCCCATGACTATCATTACCATAGATGAACCAACTATCAGCATGACCTTTACGATTAACAATTCACCATTTTACGGTAAAGAAGGAAAATATGTAACCAGCCGCCATTTAAGAGATCGTTTATCAAGGGAAATGGAATCGGATGTAGCTTTAAAAGTAATGGATGGCGGATCTCCGGATATGTTTAAGGTTTACGGACGCGGAATATTGCATTTGTCTATTTTAATGGAGAAAATGCGTCGGGAAGGATACGAATTTGCCGTAGGACAACCCAGGGTAATCTATAAAGAGATTGACGGCCATAAAGCTGAACCGATTGAAGAATTAGTGATTGATGTCCCTTCTGCCTGGGAAGGAAAAGTCATTGAATTAGTCAGCCAACGTAAGGGAATACTTAACAAAATGGAAGAGAAGGGAAGTGTCCGCAATCTTGTTTTTCATATTCCCTCACGCGGATTAATCGGATTAAGAAACAGGCTTCTTACCGCAACAACCGGAGAAGCAGTAATGTACCACCGATTTTATCAATATGAATATTTTAAAGGATCAATTCCAAAGCGTCAGAATGGTGTAATGATTGCAATGACAACCGGAATAGTTAATGGTTATGCTTTGGACGCGCTTCAGGATCGGGGCGTATTTTTTGTTTCTCCCGGTCAGCAGATTTATGAAGGACAAATTGTAGGGGAATATAATAAAGAAAGTGATATTGTCGTTAATGTACAGAAAGCAAAGAAATTATCGAATATGCGCGCTTCTGGAAGCGATAAAGCCTATAAAATTGCTCCTGCCAAAGAGCTTTCCCTGGAACAATGTCTGGAATTCATAGACGATGACGAGCTTGTTGAAATAACGCCAAAATCACTCCGACTCAGAAAAATAGTCCTTAATGAAAACGATCGCAGACGGTTAAATGCACAGAAAATAAAATCTGCATGATTTTATGATCCATCCTTCTAAAAAGTTATCGGTAACCATGTCTGGCAACACACTTTATATTGATTCTTATCGGGAATAAAAGTAAATTTAATTTAATACATTATGATTTAGATTTTTACCCGTATAAATAAAAAGGAAGAAGTATGCTAAAGCCAAAAAAGAAACTATTAAAAAAAGAAGTCAAAGAGGATAAATTTGTTAAAACTGCGATGCAGGCAAAGAATATACTTGAGGAAAATTATTCCACAGTTATGTTCGTTGTAATAGGCATATTTGCCATTATTGCAATTATTTCGTTTTTAACCTATATCAATAAAGAAAATGCTGAAAAAGCGAATGCCTTATTAGGACAAGCACAGCTGGAATTTCAAAATTTCAATTACATGAAAGCAAGGCAGTTTGTAGACCGTCTTATAGAAGAATATGATGGTAAGGATGCGGCTGCACAAGGGCGTCTTTTGCTGGCAAATCTCGATTTCCAGGAAAGCAAATACGAAGAGGCCAAGGAAAACTACAAGAAATTTATCGATAGTTACGGAGGTAGTAATAATATCCTGGCTTCAGGTTACGCAGGTTACGCCGCATGTCTTGAGCATGAAGGTTTGTATGAAGAGGCGGCGGAAAATTTTGAAACAGCCTGGCAAAAGGCGCCCGAATTTATTGAAGCGCCCGGTTACCTGTATCTGGCAGGTTTAAATTACAATAAAGCAGGCGACCAGCAATATGCACAGGAACTGTTTAATAGAATTATTCAGGACTATAGTGATTCTGATAAAGCGGAAGATGCTAAAATACAATTGATTCTGCTTGCAAATAAAAGTGAATAGTTTTTTTAAAGAGCAGTTAACCAGATGAATAAAGATAATTATTAATCATATAATTAATAATTGTTCTAATCTTTGGGGTACGCTGATTGATATACGATTATGCGATTTTTTTTTCCTTTGCACTTTCTATAATAATCTCGGGAATAGTGCTGGGTATTTATTTTCAGTTGAGGCAACTGACCGGACCAACCATACCACATCCGCTTGAAAAAAAAGAGATAAAGATAAAACGGGTTGATTTTTTAATTAAATTTATATTCATAATACTTGGAATTATGTTTTTGGTGAGGTTATTGTTTTTAGTTTCTTTTCCTCATGAGATCAGCCATGCAGGATTTTCCGATCATTTATCTTCTTCAAGAATCTTTTTCATTCTGGGATATTCTTTTTTTACAATGCTATTTATAACGGCATTTTTTCTTATTGTAATTGGATACAGTTTAAAACTGGATTACAGGTTAATTTATCTTCGAATTATATTTTTTATTCTGTTTATTGTGTTCATTTCGGATTTCTTTTTAAGCCTGTTGATCTATACAAAAGTAAACATGACCCTATTTTTTCCAACATATACGATAAATGATTATATCATGAGCTTTGATTTAAAAACAAATAATCTTATTATCGCTATCATCAGCGTCTTTATCATTGGATATTCCGTTTTTTATACTTTATTAAAAAAGAATTATCAAAGATATATAATAATTGGTTATAATATTCTATTCATTGTTACCTTTGTTATACTTTTATCCGTATTGTGGTATAGATTATCGTATTTTTTTGGCGCACAAAGTTTATTATATTCGGCCATGGAATTGTTTAAATATAATAACTGGTTCATAGGTTGGCTTATTTTATTCATTGTTTTTTCCGGTTTTAGCGCCTATCTTGTATCGGTGATTATGATGGTTTTAAGACATAAATTTCTTCATTTTAACTTCGGCATGCATTATATACTTGAATTCAACAGAATCAGTTTAATGTCGGTTTATGGATTAGCTGTAATTTGTCTTTTGCCGGATATTTTAATGTATTGGTTTAAATAATGAAGTGTGTTTTATGAAATTTCCCGCAGAACCGTTTAGAATAAAAGTTGTTGAACCGATAAAAACGACAACCGCTGAACAAAGAGAATCTTTGATAAAAGAAGCTGGTTATAATATATTTCTTCTTCCCGCCGATTCAATTTATATTGATTTATTGACCGATTCCGGTACATCCGCGATGAGCGATAATCAATGGGCCGGTTTAATGGTTGGCGATGAATCCTATGCAGGAAGCAAAAACTACTATCATTTCGAATCAGTTGTAAAAGAAATTTTCGGATATAAACACATAATCCCCACTCATCAGGGTCGGGTGGCTGAAAATCTTTTATTTTCCACAATTCTTAAGCCGGAATTTGTAGTGCCCAATAACATTCATTTTGATACAACCAGGGCTAATATTGAATACCATAAGGCTAAAGCGCTTGATTGCGTTATAGACGAAGCGATGGATACCGATCTTGAGCATCCTTTCAAAGGTAATATCGATATTGACAAATTGCGCAGGATTATTATTGATCAAGGCCCTGAGAAAATTCCAATTATAATGATCACTATAACAAACAATAGCGGAGGTGGACAGCCTGTTTCAATGGCTAATATTCGCCAGGTAAGCGAACTTGCCAGGAAGTATAATATACCATTGATTTTCGACGCGTGCCGGTTTGCCGAAAATTGCTATTTTATTAAAGAAAGAGAAGAAGGATATCAAAATAAAAGTGTAAAAGAAATCGCTGCTGAATTGTTCAGTTATGGCGATGGCTGCACGATGAGCGCAAAAAAGGACGGTCTGGTAAATATCGGCGGTTTTCTTGCCGTAAATGACGACGGACTTGCCCGGAAAATAACAAATATGTTGATTTTGATTGAAGGATTTCCAACATACGGAGGTCTGGCCGGCAGAGATCTGGAGGCGATTTCAAGGGGCTTGATTGAAGTTTTAGATGAGAATTATCTTCGTTTCCGAATAAATCAGACCAGATATTTGGGCGAAATGCTAATCCAATCCGGGATTCCCATTATAAAACCTGTCGGTGGACATGCGGTTTATATCAATGCCAAAAAGTTTTTACCACATATACCTCAATCGGAATTTCCCGGTCAGGCTATTGTTGTAGAATTATATAGAAGATCAGGAATACGAGCCGTTGAGATTGGTTCGCTTATGTTTGCATACAAAGATGCAAAAACCGGACATACAGTTTATCCCGAACTTGAGTTAGTGCGATTAGCCATTCCACGGAGAGTATATACAAGTATGCATATTCAATACGTGGCTGAAGCGGTACATCAAATCTATAATGAACGGGATAACATATGTGGTTATAAAATTGAATACGAAGCAGATTTTTTAAGGCATTTTACAGCCCGGTTACGCCCGATAAATGGAAATAATTAAAAGGAATAATTATATATATGGTTTCCAATAAACTACTTAATCGTATTAAAAATGCCCACCAGATCACCGTCCTAACAGGATCTGATTTATCTCAGGAAAGCGGTTTATCAGTTCCCAAAGAAAATGAACAATGGGAAGGATACCCTATAGAAAAAATTGAAACGCTCCAAATGCTAAAATCAGACCCAGGGCTTTTTTGGAAATATTTTAATTATAAAAGAAATATGATTTTTTCAGCAAAACCAAATTTAGGACATTATGCGCTTGTTGATTTTGAAAAATATTTCGGCAGGTTTGATCTTATTACGCTGAATACAGACGGCCTTCATCATATTGCCGGAAACAAAAGTATTATAGAGCTTAACGGAAATATCATGCGAACCGTTTGCACTAACTGCGATTATCGGCAGGAAGAGCCCAGGCAGAATCAACCGACACTGGCCAACTGTCCGAAATGTGCAGGACTACTAAGGCCGGATGTAAGGCTTAGAGGTGAAGAAATTAATAAAAAGGTATTTAATACCGCTCATGAAGCAGCAGCCACATGCGAAGTATTTTTTTGCATCGGAATTCCGGATTTATCGGAATATGTCTCCTCATTGCCATTAATAGCCAAAGCAAATGGTTCATATATAGTTGAGATCAACACTCAAAATACAAGTTTCTCGAACCAGGTCAATGAAACAATTTTAGCCAAGGCAAGTAAAATATTGCCGTTAATGGTAATTGTTTTAGAAAAGATTAAATGACACAAAAATTCAGGTTAAATGTATTTTGTATATTACTAAAATAAAACGTATTCTTTTTATTATCACGTTAATTCTGATAGCCGGATGCGCTTATTATAATACTTTTTTTAATGCGAAAGCCCGTTATAAGGAAGGCCAGGAAGCGCAAAAGCAAGTAAAAGACGGCAAACTACCTTCCAATGCTCAAAAAAGTTACACAGATGCTATATCAAAATGCTGGAAATTGATAGATACTTACGGAGATAGCAGCAGTTATGCAGATGATGCGCTTCTTTTAATTGGTAAGTCCCATTATCATTTGCAGGAATATGATAAAAGCGAACGGGTTCTTCAACAATTTATATCAAATTATAAAAGCAGTGAATTTATCCCCGAAGCAAAACTCTGGCTGGCAAGAACATATATTGAACTAAACAAAGATGATGAAGCCATTAATGAACTCAATAATATTTCACAATACAAAATATCAAATGAAATTGCATCGGAATCATTTTACATCCTTGGAGATTTGAAATACAAAAGAGGACAGTATAACGAAGCGGTTGATAATTTTCTTAAATCTATCGAATTAACATCAGACGAAGAGAAAGCAGGGCGGGGTAATTATTACATAGGAGAATCTTTTTTTCAACTTAAAGATTATGTTAATGCCATTCCTTACTATGAAAAAGTTAATAAACTGGATGTACCCATATTGCTGGAATTTGAAGCGTTAATGAAAAAAGTTAATGCATTAATCGAATTGGAACGGTTAGATGACGCTATAATTGAATTAAAGGAAATATTAGCAGACAACAGATTTATTGACTATTTCGCGATTGTAGAGACCAAGCTTGGAAATATATCAGAATATCAGGAAATGCCTCAGTTTGCTCTTGAACAGTATCATGATGTTATAAAAAAATACAATAAAGGCGAAGGTCCGGCACTTTCCGCTTTTTATATTGCTCAATTATATGAGCACGAATTTGTCAGATTTGATTCTGCCAAAATTTATTATGATAAAGTAAGATCTTTTTCCCCTTCATCAGAGGCAGCTGGTGATGCAGCTGTAAAATCAAAGCTTCTGGATGAGTATTTAAAGCTTCGTGATCGGCTGAATAAAGATATTTCAGATTATATAAAACTAACCAAAGGGGATTCGTTACTAATTGACAGCGTCGATATTGAGGTTAAAGAAGAAATTAATCCTGAAATAGAAAGCTTATCATCAGACAGGTTTTCTGAAAGGCCTTTTAGTGATCAACCGGATAGCACAGAAGATGAAATTAACAGTAATATAACAAAGAAAAGTGAACCGGCGAAAAAGGCAGTAAATCGTGATCCGGATCTTGTTTATAACAGCATGATGAAAAATACATTTTCTTTAGGTGAATATTTCCTACTAAGATATCAGTTGCCTGACAGTGCAAAAACTATTTATCTTCATTTTGTTAATAATTTTCAGGATAGTCTTTTATCACCGAAAGCTTATTATGCACTGTATTATATATATTCCGGGAATGAATCCACTCAGTCTAAGGCGGATTCCATAAAATCGATTATTATTAATACATACCCGAACTCATTGTATGCTGCAAAATTCATTACACCAGAAAAAATAAAAAAAAGTAAAACGGCAATGGCCGATTCTATCGCAAATTCCTTATATTTAGAGGCAGAGAATTTACTTGAAGCAAACCGCTATGTGTCAGCAATAAAAAAATTTGAAGCCATCACTGAAATTGATTCTGCCAGCATTTGGGCTGCTAAATCCAGATATGCCATAGCTTATACCTATGAAAATTATTTGAATAACATTCCTAAAGCAATCGATAATTATACAATTATTGCTAATAAATATCCAAAATCAGAATTCAGTATTATTGCTAAAAATAAAATAAAGGAAATTCCACCAGAAGTTTTACCGTCTGATTCATTGCAGTCAACAATTGAAAACTCCGACTCTACATCCGATAGCTTAGAATCGGGACAGGAAAATACACTTTTACCTGAAAATAACTTAGATTCTGGAGTAATTTTAGATAGTCTGAATACTAAAGATTCCGAAAAGAAAATATTAGAAAAAACAAGATTTGAGAGATAAGAAAGATAACCTGGAAAAAATCATGAAAAAAAATATAATATTAGCTCTTTTTATTTTTACTTTCATGTCTTCATGCACGGCCGGCAACAGATTCTCTTCAAATAAATCAATACAGGATACATCAAAAAATGAAGAAAACATAAACAAAAAAAATACCTATGCTGAAGGACAGATTTTAACCGGTGAGTGTTCATATTATGGTACAAAATTTCATGGCAGAAAAACAGCCAATGGTGAAATTTACGATATGTATAAACTAACGGCTGCGCATAAATATCTGCCTTTTGGTACAATATTAGAGGTTGAAAATTTACAAAATGGAAAAAAGGTGCGCGTTCGGATTAATGACCGTGGCCCTTTTAAAAAAGGAAGAATTCTCGATTTATCATACAATGCTGCAAAAACAGTAGATATGATTTCAGACGGAGTAACGAGAGTGCGAGTAATTATAATAAAACTTGGCACCGATAGTTAATTAGTATTGAAGATTTTGAATTATCTTTTTATCTTAAGAGAAAAAAATAATAAGGGATTATGCTAAGGATTTATTGGAGGAAAGATGGGTAAATACGTTGAGATTAGCGAAAGTAATTTTGATAAAGAAATATTGAAATCTTCTATACCAGTTATCGTTGATTTTTGGGCTGAATGGTGCGCACCATGTCGTTTAATTTCTCCGATCGTTGAAGAATTATCAAATGAATATGAAGGTAAACTAAAAATTGCTAAACTCAATGTCGACCACAATCCACATATTTCTATGAACTATGGAATACGCTCCATTCCGACTCTTTTAATTTTTAAAGACGGCAAAGCTGTTGAACAATTAATAGGCGCGGTGCCTAAAAAAACAATCGTTGAGAGACTGAAATCAGTTCTTTAATTTCCCAATTTGTCACACTATTTACTAATAATAACCTGACTCGATGACAATTATTAATTTTAATAAAGCAGCTTTTATTAAAAGTGTAGCTGATTATTCTGATAAGCCTGATGAAAATTATCCTGAAGTTGCATTGGTTGGCCGTTCAAATGTGGGAAAATCATCATTACTGAATAAGATTGTAAATAGAAAGAAACTGGCAAAAGTATCGTCGTCCCCTGGTAAAACAAGATTAATAAATTACTTCAATATTGATAATCGGCTATTCGTGGTTGATTTACCAGGCTATGGGTTTTCTAAAGTAAGTAAAGGGGAAAAGAATAGGTGGCAAAACATGATAGAAGCCTATTTAAAAAATTCTATTAATTTACGATTGGTATGCTTGTTAATCGATTGCCGACAGGGATTGCTTAAAAATGACAAAGAAATGGTTCAATGGTTGGATTATTATAATAAACCATATATTTTTATATTAACAAAAGTCGATAAACTTTCAAAAAATAATATTAATAAGGTTCAAAAACAAATGATGAGAGAATACCCAAATCATCATATATTACACTTTTCAACAAGCTCAATCGAATATAGGAATGGTATTATTTTATTACTCAATGAGATGATAAGTTAGTGACATATATCCTTGACATCGGTTATTTATATTTATATAATACCAATGCATTTCTTTTTGAAAAGCTAAACCAAGACCATATTCATGGAGGAAAAGCTCATATATTCATATACCATAATAGATTTATTATAGTATAAAAAAAGTTTTTATGAAAAATTATTTATTTAAGGAGATTTGAATAACATATATTAAAAACTGATAAAGAACAGATAACTGTCCGTAAAACATTAATATTATTTTTTAATTTTTATCATCGATTTCTACAGATTTTATTTTTAAAATATTGTAAAGGGTAGGGCAGTGCATAAAGATAATTATAACTTTATCGTTATTCATGTTTATCAATTATTAATAAGTTATTTCATAATATATGCCTAAATGTTGGGGGATAAATTAGGAGAATAAAATGTTAGTACTTACAAGAAGACTGGGTGAATCGATTACCATTGGTGATGAAATACGCGTAATTGTGGTCGATATCGATGGAAATCAGGTTAAACTCGGTATTGAAGCACCCAGAGAAATTGAGATATACAGAGAAGAATTATTTGAAAAAATTAAAGGCGTTTCCTTTGTTTCTAAGAAAATTAATGTTTCACACAATGAATAATTACATTCTTATTACTTTAGATATTCTTAATATGATATTATTTATTATTCTGTATGAAAAATTTTTAAAAATATTTTATCTATATTTTGATCCTTTGCCATCAAAAAACTGATCAACAAATTTTTCACTTTTCTGTTTGAAATCTTCTAAAAATTTTCCTTTATATTTTTTATGCATTTTTTGAAACATTTCAAATGCTTTTTCCGGATCTTCCGGAACTTTATCAGGATGTGAATTAAAATATACTTTTAAATATTCAACAACAACCATATCTTTATCCATATTTTTGTTCTCCTATTGTTCGTTTTACAAAATATATAAAACTTTAAAAAAATTTTCAATTATCTAATTTGTATTGTCTTAACCATGTGTTAACACATGGTGTTTGAAATAAACAAAGTATACTGGGGGTACCCCCAGTATACTTTGCGATTTTAATTGACAACCATTTTGCCTATTTTGACTTCTTGCACAAAGAAAAAGTAGGAGGTTGCCAATGACAGATCAGCAATTACTAATCCATCACCGCAAAGTTATGATTGATGAGTTCTTTATGCAATCGATTCTTGTAAAAGATATTTGTTCTAAATATCATATCAGCAGAACCACTTTCTATAAATGGTACAATCGCTATCGATCGGATGGACTTTCCGGTTTAAATAATAAAATCAGGTCCCAGGGACGTCAGCCTAATCAAATTTCAAAAAATATAGAAAAACTTGTTTTGGATTACGCTTATCAGAATCCCTCTCATGGGCCTATGAATATTGCTTTAAACTTATCTCTAATAGGGCTCAGGGTTGGTAAAACAGCTGTCTATAATGCACTTAAACGTAATCATCTGAATCTGCGTAAAGATCGTTTCCAGAGACTTCAGGATGGTGAAAAAACAATCATTTCAAAACATCAACTTGATCGTCAGTTGGCTAAGAAACGCTCTGTGAAAACTAAGGCGCCTGGATATCTAATTGCAATGGATACAGCCTATATCGGCACGCTTAAAGGTATTGGACGTATTTATCAGATGACGGCCATTGATACGTTCTCTAACTATGCCTGGGCCAAAATCTACACTTCCAAATCGGCTAAAAGCGCTTGTGATTTCTTACTTCATATTAGAAATTATGCACATAGACGTATTATCAGCAGAATTCTGACTGATAATGGACTGGAATTTACTACTCATCATAAAAGTAAAAAGCATAGGTTTGAAGATCTTTTGGCTTTTTATAAAATCAAACACAAATACACCAAAGTTAAACATCCATGGACTAATGGCGCTGTGGAAAGACTCAACCAAACTTATAATCAGGAATTTTATCAAATCGCTTTTAGAAAAAAAATCTATAAATCCTTACAAGAATTGCAGGATGATTTGGATAAATTTACTGATTATTATAATTTTCAAAGACCGAATCAGGGCAAAAGAACGAAAGGAAATGTGCCCGGAAAATTATTCTTGTTACATAAGTACTCTTTTAATTAATTTGTAAACACGAAGTCAAGACAGGACATCTAATTATTATTCATTCCTTCAAGATATTTAAAAAATAAAAAAATATAGGTATATAGAAAGTGGGAAGGATAAAAATTGCCATAATGTCTCATAAATGCGTATTGTACAATACCAATTAAAACATCAACAATACCAATGATCTATGAGTTATTAACAAAATTATAAGTTTACATAATATATATTATATAACATTTATTATTATTTTATATTTGTTTTTATTTGTTTGCTCTTATTTTATTTTTATTTATTGTCTACAAAAAAAATAGATAATTTTTAAAACTAATTGAATAAAATAAAAATCGATACAGTGAATAGTATTGATAAAAAATTAACTGTATCGTTATTAATAAATTTATAGCCGCGTATTAATTTTGTTTCATAATTACAATGAATTTTTTTTTCAGTATATTTTTTGCATACCGAACATACATACTGTCCCTGAATAGTGGCTCCCAAGATACTATCAATAATTGAACCGAATACTCCCAAAAAAATGATTATGAAAAATAAATCGTAATTTAATTTATTTAGAAATATAATCCCGGAATAAGCAATAATTGTACTGCCCAAAATTCCACCAATAGTACCATGAAGAGAAACAGCTCCAGACAAACCTGGATTTACTTTTTTAAAAGTAGTAATAAGATACGGTTTCCATTTAAATAATATTCCTATTTCAGTTGCCCATGTATCAGCCACTGCAACAGAAAGTGATATAAGGTATAAATAGAAAAATATTGCATTGTTTCCATTATAAAAATATGAAATAATAACAAAAAAGCCACCTATACCGCCATTAACAAGAACCTGTATATGATCTCTGATTCCTGTTTTTTCAAATGTATTTTTAAATTTTTGTTTTCTGCTCTTCCCTGCTTTACTTAATAATGAAGATAATATAAAAAACGTTAAAATCGGGACTGCCCATTGAAGACCTCCTAATCCGAATATTGCAACAGCCAAAAGGAATGTCATAAGACTTCCACTTAAAGATAAAAATTTTAAATGAAAACTTATAATCGCTATTATTAAAGACAATAGGATTGCAAGTCCTATTTGCATTATTAAATCATTAGAAGAATTTTGAAAAATAAAGAAAATCAATACACCTGTAATTGGAACATATAAATTATCCGAACCAGACGAAGACATCATTTCAACAACAGTAATGATCAAGGCCGCCATAAATGCATAATGTAATAGTAAGCCGTAGTTATCTTTAGAAAATGTATAAAAAAATATATATATAATGATTAAAGAAAAAAGAAACATTATTGTAGAACCAACTATGCTCTTTTTATCTTTAATGGGGACAAAAATATAATTTCTTCGAATTAAATTTCCTGCGACTGCGGCTAATGCATCAGGAATCGCAAACAATAACATACCCAGCGTAATTAAATGCTTATAGTCTGGCCAGCAAAAAATAATTAACAAAATATTGGCCAATGGAAAATACACAGTCCCATAGGAAAATCGTTGTCCGAATATATCCTTTAGAATTCCTTTTTTGATAAAAGTGAAATCAAGAATCAGGAACAACAGACTAATTGACAAAAGTAATATCGCAGAATTGAAATAATAAGGGGCAATTGCTGCAAGAATTCCTGTACAAATATGCACAAATTTTCTGGACCATTCCTCTTTCCAGAAGACAAATATTTGTTTTAAATAATAAGCGATTATTATGATTATAAAAATTAAAACTACCGCAATACCGGTAGTATACCAATCCGCGATGGGAATTGGTTCTTTAAAAAGATTATTGAATACTCCTGCAATATTCATGGTACTATTTTACCACGATATTAACAAGTTTTCCCGGAACGGAAATAACCCGCAAAATGCTTTTATCTTCAATCCTGCTTTTAATGGCTTCAATGGAAAGTGCTTGATTTTCAATATACTTTTTATTATCAGCCTCATCAGCAGGTGTTTGCATAGTAGCTCTTAGTTTTCCGTTTATTTGTATGACAATTTCTTTTGTATCTTCTTTCAAGTAATTTTCATTATACTTCGGCCATCTATGTGCAGCAATGGTATCCTTATTACCTATCCTCTGCCAAAGTTCTTCTGTGATATGAGGTGCAAAAGGATTTAAAATCAGAAGAAAAGATTCCAGAACGTCTCTTGATTTCTTTTCCCATTTATTAGCTTCATTAACAAAAATCATTAATGCCGCTATAGCCGTGTTAAACTGCATATTTTCTATATCACATGTTACTTTTTTTATAACCTGATGTAGTGTTTTAAGTTGCAATGTATCGGGCTCAGCGGTCGTAATATTACCTAAAATTTTGTTTTCATTTTCATCAATGAATAATCTCCATACTCTGTTTAGAAATCGATGAACGCCTTCGACACCTTTCATACTCCATGATTTCATATCTTTCAAAGGCCCCATAAACATTTCATATAAACGTAGAGAATCGGCCCCATACCCTGTAACAATATGATCAGGATTGACCACATTGCCCCGACTTTTACTCATCTTGTAGGCTCTGGATTCAACCTCAATCTTCTGATTGTTTTGAAGTACAATTTTGTCACCAATTTTAATCGTATCTTCTTCAGATATCTTCTTCTTATTAAGCTTTTCACCTGTTTTGTTATAGCATCCATCTGATGTGACAAATGACGAGCTGATGGCGTTACCATCCTTTGTATAATAGACAGAAAACTCTGTTTCACCAAGTATCATGCCCTGGTGTACTAATTTTGAAAAAGGTTCTTTTGTTGAAACGACTCCGATATCATATAATACTTTATGCCAGAATCTGGCATATAAAAGATGAAGCACAGAGTGTTCGGCACCTCCAACATACAAATCGACAGGCATCCAGTATTTCTCTTTATGTTTATCAACAAGAGAATGTGCGTTCTGAGGATCAATAAAACGCAAATAATACCAGCAGTAACCGGCCCATTGAGGCATTGTATTATACTCCCGGTGATAAATGACGCCATCTTTTTCAACATATTTCCAAGATTTCGGAGCACGCGACAAAGGAGGCAAGGGGTCGGTTTCAGATTCTTCTGCAGTACGTGGCTTAAAATCTTTTATCTCGGGCAATTTTACGGGAAGATCTTTCCCTTCTATACAGATAATATCGCCTTTTTCTGAGTGCAATACGGGGAAAGGTTCGCCCCAATATCGTTGACGGCTGAATAACCAATCCCTTAATTTGTAGTTTACCTTATACTCCCCTATTCCTTTTTTTTGCAACCAGGCGGTTATTTTTACTTTCGCCTTGTCTACTGATAATCCATTAATGGTAAATGCTTCATTCGATGAATTAATCACCAGACCGTCACCGGTAAAAGCTTCTTTTGTAATATCTCCACCCGAAATTACTTGCCTGATTGGCAAATTAAATTTCGTGGCAAATTCATAATCTCTCTGATCGTGTGCCGGCACAGCCATTATTGCTCCGGTACCATAAGAGATTAAGACATAATCTGCAACCCAGATCGGAATCAATTCATTATTGGTAGGATTGATAGCATAACTTCCTGTAAATACACCTGTTTTTTCCTTTTGTAATTCCGTTCTTTCAAGATCGCTTTTTTGTAATGCAGAATCCCGGTATTTTTTTACTTTTTCTGTATATTCATTGGTAACGATTTTATTGATTAAGGAATGTTCAGGGGCTAAAACCATGTAAGTGGCGCCAAATAAAGTATCGGGACGCGTTGTAAAAACGCGTATTTTCTCATTTTCGTGTCCGGAAACCGGAAAATCTACTTCTGCTCCTTCCGACTTCCCTATCCAGTTTCTCTGCATTTCCTTTGTACTTTCCGGCCAGTCTAAACCCTCCAAATCTTCCAATAATCTTTCTGCATAGGCGGTAATTTTTAACATCCACTGCCGCATAGGTCTTTTATATACCGGGTGTCCTCCGCGTTCACTTTTTCCATCAATCACTTCTTCATTAGCTAAAACCGTGCCCAAAGCAGGACACCAATTTACGGGAACCTCCGCCAGGTAGGCCAAACCTCTTTTGAATAATTGAATAAAAATCCATTGTGTCCACTTATAATAATTCGGATCAGTGGTGTCAACCTGTCTGTCCCAATCATATGAAAAACCCAAGGATTTTAATTGCGTTCTGAATCGATTAATATTTTTTTCTGTGGTGATCCTCGGATGAGTTCCCGTTTCAATAGCATATTGTTCCGCTGGCAAGCCAAAAGCATCCCAACCCATCGGATGTAAAACATTAAATCCATTCATTCTTTTATAACGCGCCATAATATCAGTTGCCGTGTATCCTTCGGGATGACCGACATGGAGACCCGCACCGCTTGGATACGGAAACATATCCAGAACATAGAATTTAGGTTTATTCAAATCGATATTATCATCGGTCTTGTAAACTTTATTTTCTTCCCAATAACGTTGCCATCTGGTTTCAATTTCCTGAAAAGGATAAGCCATTTAAGAACTCCTAGTTTTAGCTATTTGAATATGTATAATACTATAAATATAAATTTTAAATTATTAAAATCTATAAATTCTTTCAATATTGATATTTAATATAAATATATAGCGGCTAATATAAGAATTGTATTAAAAAAATTCGTCGGGGCGAGAGGATTTGAACCTCCGACCTTACCGTCCCGAACGGTACGCGCTGCCAGACTGCGCTACGCCCCGATATATCTGATGAAAACGCGCTAAATATAAATAAACATCAATATTAAATCAAATTTGTATCGTATCTATTTTTCCCCTTCTCCAAATTTAAGGGATATTACCACACCGACAATAAATGTAAAAACAGCGCCTATTCCATTCATATTAAATTCAAATCCGGGAAATATCTGGTATACCGACCCGATAATTAATCCAATAATAGCATAAAGCGTAATCGAAGGATAATGCTTTAAAGCCCAACTCATGAATCTGGAAAAAACCAATATTCCGATTACTATTCCAATCCCCAATGATCCCAATAAAGCTAAACGGACCGTCATGTCGGTTGTCAGTCCACTATCTAATAATTTTGAGGTCAACCCATTCAGAGAGGCCAGAATTTCCCAATAAATACCTAAAAGTATAAGGATAAAAGACCCGCTGATACCGGGAATAATCATCGCAGACGCTGATACAGCCCCACAAAAAGTGTAATATAAATAATCAAAAATTCCGATCGTGGAAAATGAAAGCTCATTGCTCACCGCTTGTTTATCACCGGTTTGTAACAAAGCCAGAATAATAACAACGATAAAACTAATACTAAATGAAATAATTCGCGGGATCGATATACTCATATCTTTATGTGATTTTACTACGATTGGTATGCTGCCTAAAATCAAACCCAGAAAAAAATACACTGTCATTAAAGTATAGTTTTCGAAGGCCCAGGTAAGAATTCTGGCAAAAATTATAATAGTGATTATTGCGCCGCCAAATACCGTTACCAGAAATCTGATATATTTCCATCTGTTTTCTTTATCCGTTATGAAATTCCCCAGCGCTTCCATCAAATCTTCATATATTCCAAAAACAACTGCAATTGTCCCACCGCTAACACCGGGAATTATATTGGCAATGCCCATAATTCCGCCAACCAAAATATTCCTTAACCAGTTTCTTGTTATCTGTTTATCACCGTTTATTTTCATTTTTACCATCCTTTTCTACCTATTAAAGGAACGAACGAAAGTGTGTCGATTTCCTGAGATTCGAATCCATCATCCTTTTTAACATAAAGTGTTAGAATCTGTTCATTGCGCTTATTACCTACCGGAATTATCAATCTGCCTCCATTTTTGAGCTGTCCCATTAAAGTATCAGGAGTAACCGGGGCACCTGCCGTTACAATAATACCGTCAAATGGTGCATATTGCTGCCAGCCCAACGTGCCGTCACCGATTTTAAAAATACAATGGTATCTTAAAGCATTAAGCGTTTTTTGAGCTTTAAGGCTTAATTCTTTAATGCGCTCTATGGAAAAGACCTGGGCACCTAACTCGCATAATAACGCCGCCTGATAACCAGAGCCGGTTCCAATTTCAAGAATACGATCATTTCTATTTATATTAAGATGTTGTGTCATCAGGGCCACCGAGGAAGGGCGTGAAATAGTCTGTCCATAGCCTATGGGTAGCGCCTGATCTTCCCAGGCTTTATGTTCCATGCCCGGCGCTACAAATTTATCTCTTGGCACAACTCTGATAGCCTGCAAAACACGTGAATCAGAAATACCCTTATTGGTTAGTATTTCAATAAGTTTTTCAATTCTGGCGTTTACGATCATAACGAAGCCTTATGTCATTTAATACAAGCTTAATAAATTTATAGGTATCGCCTATATGTTTAATATTTGATAAAGATTTGTTATAAATTGTGGGTATTTTAATAAAATTAAAATCAAATCCTGCCCGTGCTGCTTTTAAGATGAATTCTGTTTCAAGCTGAAATCCATCTTCCTTCAGATTAACCTTGTTAAGAACATTTTTATGAATCGCCCTAAAACCGCATTGTCCGTCTTTTATATTTTTTTGTGTACATTTTGTGAGAATCCAGGATGATAATCCGTTTGAAAGTATTCGTAAAAAAGGCATATTTTCTGTTTTTCGTTCCCGCGCTCCTATCACTATCATAGGGCTATTTTTTTCTATTTCATGCATAAAATCTATAGCAGAAGAAACCGGATGCTGCAAATCCGCATCCATACATAGAACATAATCACAATCTACGGTCTCTAAAAATTCTTTAAAACCTGCTTTAAGCGCAAAGCCTTTTCCTTTATTTTCCGGTATCGATAATAACTGCACCTCATTGTTCAACGCAATATTCGGTGTGTTATCCTTAGATCCGTCATCAATTACCCGTATTCTTTTCGGTTTATAGGACAGAGGTAAATTCTTAATCTGATCTAACAATTGCTGAAGAAATTTCCCTGCATTATATGCAGGAATAATAATTTCATAATTAATATTTGGCATTTTACTTAAACTAATTTAATACCGCCGTTAAATAAAAATGGGGATTGAAAACAATCCCCGGAAATTTTGTCGGAGCGACTGGATTTGAACCAGCGACCCCTTGAACCCCATTCAAGTGCGCTTCCAGACTGCGCTACGCTCCGCTTGGTTTGAATTTACTTTATAAATGATTTAAAATCAATAAAGGCGGTTTCTAACTGAGAATTGTAATGATCTTTTTAAGTTCTGTAATTATTTCACCAGAGATAAATATCTTATCTGTGTTTTTATAATTTTTTGTAGGCTGCTTTTCATCGCCTGCAATGATCTTATTTACTTCCGAAGTTATTCCAGACAACTCTTCTTTATTTCCGTATTCATCATTTATAATTTTATTTGCGCCTTTGATTGTAAATCCCTGGTCATAAAGCAATTTTTTTATTCTTTGAACTATTTCAATATCTTTTTCGGCATATCTGCGATTTCCTCCGGGAGATTTTGCGGGATTTAATTGATCAAAAACGGATTCCCAATATCTCAAAACCGATTGTGGTAAATCAACCAATTCGGCCATTTGCCCAATGGTTAAATATGATATCCTGAGCGTCATAAATTCACCGGATTATAAATTAATAGTTCATATTATTTAAAGTTTAATGTTAAATATAACGCATTTAAAGTATTATTAAAAATATTTATTGAGTAAAATTTATTCAACATTAAATGAATAATTTGGCCAATTATATGTCCTTTTTTATGTTAAAACCTTCCTTGATTTATATATTTTAAACCTCTATTTTCCCTTTTTAATTTCGGGGAATTAAATATGGATAAAAAAGAATTTAAACCTTATGTACCTGCAGTATCTGATTTAAAAGAATTATCTTTTAAGGCGGTATCTCTCGGTGTTTTGATGGCTGTGGTGCTTGGCGCAGCCAATGCCTATCTGGGAATGAAAGCCGGTCTTACGGTAGCTGCAACTTTTCCGGCAGCGGTAGTTGCTATGGCAGCGCTCAGGGCGCTTAGAGGTAATATACTCGAAGAAAATATTGCCCGTACAACAGCTTCGGTTGGTGAAGCGCTTGTAGCCGGCGCTATTTTTACAATTCCGGCTTTTGTTATAAGCGGTGTGTGGGATACTCTGCATTACTGGGAAAGTACGCTGATCATGTTAATCGGCGGTTTACTTGGCGTTTTGTTTGTTACCATTCTGAGAAGAAGTATGGTTGAGGAGGCCGATCTTCCATTTCCCGAAAGCGTTGCTGCGGCAGAAATCGTTAAAGCCGGACAAGGCGGACAATCCGGCGCATCGGCCGTATTTGGAAGCATGGGAATTGCGGCTTTGTGGGAATTATTTAAAAATTCCAATGGTATACATCTGATAAAGGACTATTCAAATACCTTTATTAGTCTATGGGAATCTAAAATTGAGTTTTTAAAAACCAAGCTTGCCTTTGGCGGAGGTTTTCTTGCAGAAACTCCTGCTGCCTCTCCGGCTCTCACCGGCGTTGGATTTATCGTTGGCATACGGGTAGCGTCTATTCTTTTTTCAGGTGCGGTCATCGGTTGGCTGGTAATGGTTCCGCTGGGTATTTTTATGAATCCTTCGTTGAGTCAGTTTTTGGACGGTAACAGTTGGAAAGATATTGCCAATGAAGTTTGGTACAAACAAATCCGTCCTTTTGCAGTGGGTACGATGATTGTAGCCGCATTTTATACGCTTTATAATTTAAAGGACTCCCTTTTTGCCGGCATAACCAAAGCTGTAAAAGATTTACAGGCAAAAAAGGATAATGAGAAAAAAGTAACCCGTTTGGAAATCGATCTTGATTTTAAAAAGGTGGCGATTACTATATTAATTACCGCTATTCCCCTTTTTATTCTTTATAATTATTTTGCACAATCAATACCGGGAGCATTTCTCTTAACCATAATCATGATAGTTTTAGGTTTTCTCTTTGCCGCTGTGGCCGGATACCTGGTAGGTCTTGTAGGTAGTTCTAATAATCCAATCAGCGGTCTTACTTTAAGTTCTTTACTCATTGCAGCCATATTACTTGTTATTATTGGCGTAACCGGAAATAACGGCGTTATGGCCGTTTTAGGCGTTGCCGGCGTTGTCTGCACTTCTGCGGGTATAGCCGGAGACATGACTCAGGATCTTAAGGTTGGTCATATTTTAGGCGGTACGCCCTGGAAAATGGAAATCGCGGAAATTATCGGCGTCATTTTTGCCGCTTTAATTCTTGTGTTTCCCATGATGGCCATGGATGAGGTGTATCACATTGGCAGCCCGGAACTTCCTGCGCCACAGGCCGGATTAATGGCTTTGATGTCTCAGGGCATTGTCGGTGGTGATATGTCCTGGCCGTTGGTTATTGCCGGTATCTTTTTTGCCATAGGTCTTATTATGATCAAATCTCCTTCGCCCATGCTCATCGCGGTCGGAATGTATCTCCCTTTCCATTCTACTTTTGCTATTTTTATAGGCGGCATTCTGCGCTGGTTCCTGGAAATCGTATTGAAGAAAAACAAATCCTCTGAAGAACAAATCGTTAAAGCAGAAAATAAAGGCGTTTTAATTTCTTCCGGTTTAATTGCCGGGGAAGCACTGATGGCTGTTATACTGGCTTTTGTATTCCTTGGAGAAAAGCTTTATGATATTACAAATATCTTTAATGGTGTAAAAGTGAGTTATTTTAAATACTTTGCTATGTCCGTCTTAGGCGTTGAGAATCCGAGCGCCATTATAGGACTGTTGGTATTTATTGTGTTGATATATATGTTGGTTTATTTACCTTTAAAATCTTCAAAAAATAAATAATATACTAAACGGGATAAGTCAGGCATCCGGGACTTATCCCAAATTCTTTTTTATGAAAAACTCAGAATTTAACTTCAAAGAAATAGTTCCCATTAGAAGATTTGAATGGGAAGAAGATAAAAAGACAGGCAGAATAACAATTCTGCGGCCAAAATTTGAATCCGCATTTTGTAAGAAGTATTTGCTGCCTTTTTTTAAAAACAAGTTCTTCAAAATAAAATTAGATGAATTAGGCAGTATCGTCTGGAAAAATTGTGATGGTAAGAATTCTGTGGAAGGTATTAAAGCTGTCACTCAAAAAACATTTAATCAGGATATTGAGAAAATTGATGAGCGACTAAAGAAATTCATCTTGCAACTTCATCGCGAAAAATTTGTAATTCTTTTACAGAAGAAACTTTAAACGCTCCAAAATTAAAATCATTTTCTTTTAAATTCGATTAGTTCGATCGGAGCACCGTTTTCTTTAATCATTGCCGATCGAACGCCCTCCATTGGAGAAGTTATTTCGCCGATTAACTCTTTTCCTTTTATTTCCCTGTCAAGATCGTCAACCTCAAAGGCGATATGCGGTAATGTCTGAATAATTTCAGATAACGGACTTCCTTCTTCAAACCGCATCCATTCTATACCGTACGGGCTGGATTCAAAACCGGAAACATACATACCATATTCTTCAAGATAGCGCTCGCCCGGGATGGATGTTTCTGTAGGAATTCCAAGATGGTGATATTTCCAGCCTAATTCACTGATCACATAAGGTGATTCATGCTCTTTTCGATGGTGTTTTTTGTTTTTCATGGAATTATCCATTTATTTTTTTTGATAATTCTGATAGTTTAACTTATCCTCTTCCGATGCCGGGGTTAAACTGATTGCGGCCCCTCCTCCTTCCGCCAGTTTTATATAAAGAGAATCGTTATAATTCACCAAATATTTAGAAATTTTATAGGCCATTGGATTTTTTTCCCAATGAGCGTTTTTGGCATCCATATAAATCGATGCCAAATAGGTTTTATCCTGATCAAGATAATCCAGAGTAATTTTGAATTCCCGTTTATTTTCGTCGGAAATTGCCCCTATAAACCAGTTTTTAGTGTTTTTACCCTTGCGGGCAATCATGATATAATCCCCTGGTTCAGCGGCTAATATTCGCGTCTCATCCCAATCCACAGGTACATCCTTGATAAACTGAAATGCATCGGGGAATCTTATATAATTCTCAGGTAAATCAGCCGCCATCTGTAACGGACTGTAAATAGTAACATAAAGCGCTAATTGTTTTGCCAGCGTTGTGTGAACCTGTTCTTTTTTATTCTTATCATAATAATCCATTTTGATTTGAAATATACCAGGCGTGTAATCCATAGGTCCACCAATTAATCGTGTAAAAGGAAGAATCGTTTCATGCTCCGGGGGGTTCCCCTCGCTCCAGGCATTAAATTCATTGCCTCTGGCCGCTTCACAGGCCAGCCAGTTGGGATAGGTTCTGTGCAAGCCGGTTGGTCTGCATGATTCATGGGAATTAATCATAATATGATAACGGGCAGTTAATCTCACAGCTCGCAGATAATGATTTACCATCCACTGACTGTCATGAAATTCTCCCCTGGGAATAATTCGGCCGACATATCCGGTTTTGACGGTTTCATATCCGTAGATATTCATCATTTCATAAGCGCTTTGCATCCTTCGTACGTAATTGGTTACCGAAGAAGAAGTTTCATGATGCATTATCAGGCGTACCCCCTTTTCCGCAGCATACCTGGTTAATTCCTCAATATTAAAATCGGGATATGGGGTAATAAAATCAAAAACCTCTTCTTTCCAGTTGCCAAACCAGTCTTCCCATCCCACATTCCAGCCTTCGACCAAAACTCCGTCAAAACCGTGTTCGGAAGCAAAATCTATATATCGTTTTGTCTCCTCATTCGTAGCGCCATGACGTCCATTGGGCTGTAACTTTTCCCAATTGGTATCTGCCAGCTTAATATTGCCGACATCTGCGTAATTCCACGTATTTGTTCCTGCATGCATTCCCCACCATATTCCAATATATTTTTGAGGTTTTATCCATTCAGTGTTTTCCAAAACAAGCGGTTCGTTTAAATTCAATATTAATCGGGATGCCAGAATTTCTTCCGCTCTATCGCTGACAATTATTGTTCGCCATGGAGTTTTCTCCGGAGTTTGCATATAGGCTTTATGACCAACAGCGTCAGGCGTTAATTCAGATTTCAGTATAAATCGTTGTTTATCAGCCAATAAATGCATCACCGGATAATTGACTAATGCAGCTTCATGAATATTGATATACAATCCCTCGGTGGATTTTATCATCAAAGGCGTCTGAACGGCATTCTCGGCGATTATGGAACGGGTGCTTATTTCTGTGTGCTTTTGACCGATTAAAGCATTTATTTCACTTATTTTCGTTGTGAAGTAAGGATATTCATTTGAATCATAATCCCCAGGCATCCAAAATACCGTATGATCGCCGGTTAAACAAAATTCGGTAATTTCATCTGAGACAATAAAATAACTCAGGGCTTCTTGTTTTGGAAATTCATATCTGAAACCAAGACCATCGTTAAAAAGACGAAATCGAATTTTTATATGACGTTGTTTTATTTTTTCCTGAACAAGGGTTATAACCAATTCTTTATAATGGTTGCGGATTGTTTTTTCTTCCCCCCAAACCGGATTCCAGGATTCATCAATTATAGTTGAATCAATTTCCGATATGTCAAAATTATCAAAGAAACCAGGATCGTCTTTTATTTTTATGCCCAATCTGCCTGCCTTAAGAACCTGTGTATTATTATAATTCAAAGCATAATAGGGCTCTCCGGCTGATGATAAACTAAATGTTAATGTCAGTTTTCCATCAGGCGACACTAAATTAAGTTCATTGCCAAAAAGGAATGTAATTGATAGTAATAATACGATCATTAATTTCATATTATCCCCTAACTGATAAGTATGGTTAATACAATCTCATTCTTTTAAGAAGAAACTCATTTAAAGCCACATAAAAGGGCGTTTCGGTGTTTAGCAGCTGGTAGTCTATTTTGTTATTACTAAAATTTACTTTAAGATAATTAAGATAAGTTTCGATGTGCTTCTGATATTGGCTGTGAATATATTGCGGCTGCGTTTTAATGGTTTCGCCGGATTCGAGATCTTCAAATATTATATCTCCCGAGAAATCAAAATTAAGTTCCGTCTGATCCATAATATGAAATACAAGCGCTTCGTGTTTATTATATCGCATATGATTAACGCCGGCAATTATTTCCTCAGGATTATCGAGTAAATCGGAAATAATGATCAACAGGCTTCTTTTATGAATTCTATCCGCCATATCATGCAGAACTTTTCCTACCGAAGTATCACTTCCGTACCGTGCGTTATCAATTGTTTCCAGGATAGGAGTAATATAAGATGAAACCGGTCTTGGCGGCATAAAAGTGCGAATTTGATCGTCAAAAAGAATGAGTCCCGTTGCATCCCTTTGTTTTATCATCAGATAGGTTAATGCGGCGGCCAGGTAGGAAGCATATTTGGATTTGGTTATTTTTCCGCTTCCATATTGCATCGATTGCGAAATATCAAGCAGGATATAACACCGTAGATTGGTTTCTTCTTTAAATTGCTTAATATAATATCGGCCGGTGCGTCCAAAAACCTTCCAGTCAATAAATCTTAAATTATCGCCATCCATATACGGCCGGTGTTGTGAAAATTCGGCGCTAAAGCCATGAAACGGACTAGAATGTAAACCTGTAAGATAACCCTCCACCACCATTCTGGCAATCAATTCCAGATTATTATATTGCGATACAAAATCAGGAGATAAGTATTCTTTTACAAGATTTTCATTCATAATTAAGCGCTATTTATTTTTTTGATTTACCCGGCTTTTTTCAAATTCTTTTAGGTTTTATTCTAAATATTTCGTTGATTTTCAGGTTCAAAGCTATCGCAATAATCATTTAAGCGAACTTCCCGGTTATGCAGCTTACAACGATAATAAAAATCATCGGATATGGTATGAGCGGCGCCGGCATTAATAAAAGTCTGCCGGTTTTTACAGTATCTGCAGGAAGGCTTTGGCGTCTTTTGCTGTCTAGTTTTTGAAGGATTATCATATCGGCCTTTTATTTCATACAAAAGGCGCTTGAGCGTTTTAATGATGGTATGCATCCGGATTAACACAGTTATCTGAACAATCAATAAAACACACACCAAAACGCTTAATATAATTAATAAATCCATGGTCGTATCTTTAATGCTAAAGAATCATCTGAAAAACTAACCTGTCTTCAGAAAATTTCTCAGATTTTCCAAAGACTTTTCAGTTAAATCAATCGATTCATATTCTAAAATAATTCCCAATATCCTTAGATTCTCAAGTATTTTAACTAGTATTTCCCTGAGAGGCAAATTTCCTTCAAACAAAGGACACCAGTTTTCCCGATGGCCATTTATATCCTTTGAATCCAAAAGATGTAAAACTATCGGCAGATTATAATCTTCTAATATATTAATAATCTTATATATAAAATCAGTTAATGGTTCCTGACCGTACTGATTACTATGTTGATGATAAAACCGGGGAATATCCAGAACCGGTACAAATTTGTGATTGCCAGCCATTAGTTTTTTTAAACTATCTGTATAAGAAGTCAGGGCATCCGGATTATCATTTTCGTAACCTATCAGACAGCCGAGAGTATCCGCGGTTTTAAATAAAAACTTTGAAACTAATTTTTCATGCTGAATCAACAGGTAAGTATCAGGGAAAACGGTAATAACAGTTTCTAAAGTTTTAATTGAAATTATTTTAGGTGGCAGATGAAGAAAAATATTAAAATTTTCTTTATCAATATTTTTTATTTCATTTATTTCTTTCTTTAAGCTATCCGGATTTATATAAAGCTGTATAAGGTTTAAACCAAAATTTCGGGCAAAATTTAAAGTTGTATACCATGAAAAATTGTCTTCCCTGGCAATTGAATTAGCTATTCCAATAGGTATTTCTTTAATACTATTCAAGCTTAATACCATTTTGAGTGGCGGCGGCCAGCGCCGTATTACTCATGAGCATTGCAATTGTCATTGGACCAACTCCACCGGGTACGGGCGTAATAAAGGAAGCTTTTGGGGCAACGTTTTCATAATCCACATCGCCAACAAGCGCATAACCTTTTTCATTATCCGCATCAATCCGATTAATACCGACGTCTATAACCACAACGCCTTCTTTTACCATATCGCTTGTTACAAATTTTGCTTTACCCATTGCGGCAATCAATATATCCGCCTGTTTTGTATAAGATGAAATATTTTTTGTACGGCTGTGCGTTACTGTCACGGTGGCGTTAGCGTACTCCGCTTTTTGCATTAATATATTGGCCATAGGTTTACCGACAATATTTGAGCGCCCTATGATTACGGTATGAGAACCGGAGGTTTCTATTTTATAATATTTTAATATTTCTACAATACCGGCAGGTGTGCATGGCAGAACATAAGGATTTCCGGCAACAATTCTTCCTACGTTTTCAGGGTGAAAACAATCCACATCCTTTTTAACGTTAATCGTATTAATTATCTTATCTTCATTAATATGTTTCGGTAAGGGTAGTTGGACCAGAATACCATGATTCTTTGCATCCTGGTTTAATTGCTGAACAAGGTCTAACAAGTCTTTTTCGCTTGTATTTTCCGGTAAACGGTACGTTTTCGAATGAATGCCAAGTTGAATGCAGGCTTTTTCTTTCATACCGACATATACGGATGAAGCGGGATCATTTCCTACCAATACGACGGATAATTTTGGTTCTATGCCTTTGCTTTTCAGAAAATTAACCTTTTCGCCTACCATACTATTTATTTTTTCGGCAACGGGTTTACCTAAAAGTTTCTTTTCTTCCATTTTTATCCTCGCTATGCAAAATCTATGGATCTGAACTCTCTGATAACCACTATTTTTACCTGACCCGGATAATCCAATTCTTTTTGAATTCTCAGAGCTATATCCGACGCTAATTGGTGGCTCGAAGCATCATCTACTTTCTCATGATCGATTATTACTCTGACTTCTTTGCCAGCCTGAATTGCATAGGCATTATAAACGCCTTCAAATTCTTTGGCAATATTTTCCATTCTGGTCATTCTGCTGATATATTTTTCAATCACTTCCCTTCTTGCGCCTGGTCTGGATTTACTTATGTCATTGGCTACCTGCACCAGTACGGATATAGGTGAAATGGCTTCCACTTCGCCATGATGCCCCTGAATGGCATTCAGGACAATGGGATGTTCGCCGTATCGTTTTGCAAAATCATATCCGATCTGGGTATGACTTCCTTCTCCCCTGCTTTCGATTCCACGCCCGATATCATGTAATAAACCGGCGCGTTTGGCAAGTGACTCGTCCAGTCCCATCTCCGCCGCCATTATTCCGCTGATAATCGCTACTTCTTTACTATGTTGTAATACATTTTGTCCGTAACTTGTACGATAGCGAAGTTTACCTAAAACCTTAATTAATTCAGGATGTAAACTATGTATGCCGGTCTCAAGAATCGCCTGATTGCCCAATTCAGAAAAGTATTCATCCATTTCTTTGGTCGTTTTTTCATAGGTTTCTTCTATACGTCCTGGATGTATCCGGCCATCACTTACTAATTTTTCCATTGTAATTCTGGCCAATTCTCTTCGATAGGGATCATAGCCGCTTAATATTACCGCTTCAGGCGTATCATCTACAATTACATCAATACCAGTTACTGTTTCGAAGGCCCTGATGTTTCTTCCTTCCCGTCCGATAATTCTTCCTTTCATATCGTCGTTCGGGAGCGATACAATCGATACCGTTGATTCAACGGCGTGATCAGTGGCTGTTTGCTGAATGGCCGTAATTACAACTTCCTTTGCCTTAACCTGTGCGTCTCTTTTTGCATCATCAAGAATCTTATATACCTGGCCGGCCGCTTCCTTTTTTGCAGAATCAATTAAATTATCCATCAAGATATTTTTAGCTTCTTCGCGGGTTAAGCCTGAAATCGCTTCCAGTTTTTTATTCTGTTCGTCGATAAGCTGGTTGAGTTTCTCGTTTCTGATATTTAATTGTTGTTCTTTATTCTTGACATCCTTTTCCTGCATATTGATCTGCTTTTCTTTCTTTGAAATCAGATCCGCTTTACGATCAATATTGTTTTCCTTTACTAATAATTCACTTTCTAACTTTTGTAATGATTTCTTTTTGGACTGAAATTCTTCTTCTAACTTTTGCCGGTTTTCATAGATTAATTCTTCTGCTTCGATTAACTTATCGCGTTTCAGGTTTTCTGCTTCATCTTTAGCATCCTGCAGCAATTGTTCACTCTTGATTTTCGCTGAATTCAGGCTATTCCTGCCTATGAATGTATTTATCAGCCAACTAAGAACGGCACCTAATCCGAAAGCCGAAATCACAATTATAATCATCATACTTGACATTGATGCTCCTCTTATCTATCAGGTCTTATCTTTTATAAATAAAAAACCCTGTATTACATGATCTATTATAGAACCTTTATTCAATACAGTGGGCACCTCCTGCATGGTTCTGGCTTCCTCCGTTTAAAGGCCTGTCATTGCCACCCAGAGATCAGTTCCCTCGTTTTAAAGTGTTGGTCCTATAATTAGACCTATGTAGATACAGGGTAAACGCCCTGATAAATGAATCTATTCGCTTAAAACATCCTGAATAGATTCATTCAAGTTTTTTGCTTCCTCGTTTAACTGATCTAATAGTTTATTTCTATAATCCCGCTCCTGGTATAATTCTTCTGCAATATTTAACGCCGCTAATATAGCGATTTTATTAACTGATTTTATTGCTGAAGATTTATCAATTTCTCTCATTTTTTTATCGACATATTGGGCAATTTCATTGACAAATGTTTCATTTCCATCGGAAAGAAGTGTATATTCAGTTCCAAAAATGTTAACCCGAATCTGGCCAGGAGCCATTATAATTCATCCTTTTTTAAGACACAACACTTAATACTTGTAATTATTGTTGTTCTAATCTGCTAATCAGATTTTCCAACTGTTTTTTTGCCTTTTGGTTCTTTTCAAATAGCCTTTCATTTTCATGTTTCAAACTGGCAACTTTCTCAAAATTGATCTCGTGATCACCATTGCAAATAAGCTCTACTTTTTCCCTCAGATCGTTATTCTCTTTTTCCAGTTTGACAATTTGATATTTTAATTTTCTGTACTTTTGAATAAGTTCTTCACTTGTGGCTTTTAACTTATCAAATTGACTTAAACGCATAATTTAATTCCGTAAACTGGCATTAAATTCCTTATTTACTTTTACAATGATACGATTGAAAATTCCATCCACCTCTTTATCTGTTAAGGTTCGTTCTGCGGATTGAAATCTCATTCGGATCGCCAGACTTTTTTTATCATTTCCAAGCTTTCCTCCCCTGAAAACATCAAAAATCTGAAGATTTTTTAATAATTCCCCACCTCTTTTCCTGATGCAATCGGCTACTGATTTTGCCGTAATTGAATCTTCCAGAACAAAGGCCAGATCTCTTTCAACAAATGGAAATTTGGGAATCGGTGTATACTGCCGGCTTAAATCCAGATGTCTGAATAGCGCATCAAGATTAATTTCAAATCCATAAACCTCTTCATCGATATCAAAGAACTTTATAATCTTATCCGAAAACCGTCCGCATGCTCCTGTTATCTGCTGCGATACGATCAGGTTCATGGACAGATTATTATCAAAATAACTTGATGTATCATATAAAATTATATCTGAGTTGTCAAGAAATAATTTGTCTAAAAATGATTCTAAAAATCCTTTAATATCATAAAAATCCACCGGTTCGGCAGAGGTATTCCAGCCTTCCGAATATCTTTTTCCACAAATGACTACGGCCGCTTTATAGGGTTGATCGGGGAGATTATCCTGTCCCTTGATTTGATCAAATACTCTGCCGATTTCAAAAAAACGTAAATTCTTATTGTGCCGGTTTCGGTTGTAAGACACGGCGTGTAATAACCCTGGAAATAATGAATTACGCATTACACTCATATCGTCGCTGACCGGGTTAAGAATGCTAACCGGTTCTTTATCAGAAAAGAATTGCGCTTCCTCTTTTCTGATCATGCTGGTTGTTAAAGCTTCCTGCAAGCCAAGGTTTATCATTGTTTGTCTGACAAGATTAATTTGTTTTTCCAATGGCCTTTGTTCGATTTCATAGGGAATATTTGTTACTCTTTTGGAAGGCAGATTGCTATAGTTAATCAACCGGGCAACTTCTTCCACTAAATCAATTTCTGTCTTCAGGTCTACTCTGAAAGTCGGAACAATTATTTCATCTTTCCGGACATCGAGTTCCAATCCTGACAGTTTCTGACGGATAACCTTTTCGGATAAATCTGATCCGAGTATTTTATTTACATAAGTACAATCCAATGGAATTTTGTCCGGGGTAATTTCAGCAGGATATACATCACAAATCCCCGATACTACTGTTCCACCGGCAAGGCTTGCCATCAACGAAGCCGCCCGGTTCAAAGCTTTTAGTACACCATTTGGATCGGTACCTCGTTCAAATCGCTGTGAGGCTTCTGTTTTTAGCCCTAGCTCTTTACTTGAAACCCGTATTCGCTCAGGTTTAAAATAGGCGCTTTCCAGAAAAATATCCACCGTATCCTCTTTAACTTCCGAGTTTAATCCGCCCATAATACCGCCAATAGCCACGGATCTTTCACTATCACAAATCATCACGGTATTTTCCGGTAGAATTCGTTCTTTTTCATCCAGTGTTATAAACTTTTCGTTTTTAGCGCTTTTCCGTACAATTATTCTGTTACCGGTCAGGTTTCTTAAATCAAACGCATGTAAAGGGTGACCTAATTCCATTAAAGCAAAATTGGTTATATCCACAATATTATTGATGGAACGCATTCCAACAGCTTCCAGTTTTTTCTGCATCCATTCCGGACTGGGACCAATTTTCACGTCTTTGATAACCCGGCCCGCATACCTTGGGCAACCTTCCTTATCTTCAATTTCTATCCGGATAAAATCTTCAATTCTAAGCGATTTATCTTCCTCAACATCAAAAGATGGATATCGCAAAGGTTTATCATAAATGGCAGCTATTTCCCGGCCAATACCCACGATACTCAAACAATCGGGGCGATTTGGCGTAATAAAGAAATCGTATAAATAATCATTATTTTTCATTAGAATCTTTGAAAAATCATCGCCTAATTGATAGCGGCTTTCCAGTTCCCAGATGCCATCTGATTTTTCTTCTACACCCAGCTCCTCTTTGGAACAAATCATTCCGAAAGAATCAACGCCCCTTATTTTTGCTTTTTTTATAGCAAAGCCATTAGGCAAAGTCGCGCCGACCTGAGCAAAAGGCACAAATTGATCCTTTTTTACATTTGGCGCTCCGCAAATTACCTGAAATACTTGTTTACCATTATTTACTTCACATATGGATAATTTGTCAGCATCAGGATGTTTTTCAACGGATTCGACTTTTGCTACGACTACACCGGAAAATTCTTTTATTAATGGACGGATTTCTTCGACTTCAAAACCTATATCTGTGAGCTTATCCGCAAGCTTTTCGGCAGAATCCGGAATATCAGCATACTCCTTGAGCCATTGATAAGTAGCCTTCATATCAACTCTTTAAAACTGGTTTAAAAATCGCACATCATTTTCAAAGAAAATGCGAATATCATTAATATTATATTTTAACATAGCAATCCGGTCAACGCCCATTCCAAATGCATAACCAGTATATTTTTTAGGATCATAGCCCACGGATTTAAATACATTCGGATGCACCATACCGGCGCCGGAAATTTCTACCCACCCTGTTCCCTTACACACTTTACAGCCTTTTCCCCTGCAAAATACGCAGCTAAAGTCATATTCCACGCTGGGTTCGGTAAACGGGAAAAAACTGGGTCTAAAACGCACATTGATGTCTTTCCCAAACATGATATGAGCGAAAGATTCAATTACGCCTTTTAAATCCGCAAACGTTACTCCCTCGGAAACGACAAGACCTTCTATCTGATGAAAAAAAGGAGAATGGCTGGCATCAGGAGTATCCCGGCGATAAACCCGGCCTGGCGCGATCATACGGATGGGCGGCTTTTGTTTCTCCATGACACGAATTTGAACCGGCGATGTATGGGTTCGAAGCACAACATCTTTAGAAATAAATAAAGTATCCTGCATATCCCGCGATGGATGGTTTTCCGGAAAATTCAACGCGCCAAAATTGTAATAATCGGTTTCTATTTCCGGGCCATCTTCAATCACAAAGCCTAAATTAGAAAAAATGCCTTTAATTTCCTCTGCAGTCTGAATAAGCGGATGTTTACTGCCTGTGAATGATCTGCGTCCTGGTAAAGTTAAATCCAGCATTAAGGATTTTGATTTTGTTTTAAACGATTCTTCAATTTTGTTATAGACAGCTTCTGCCTGCTGTTTAAGCTGATTAAGCTCTTTACCGAATTGAGGTTTTTGTTCGGCAGGGACATCGGAAATAAGCGAAAATGCATTTGAGATATTTCCTTTACGTCCGAGATATTTTATTCTCAGTTCTTCCAATTCGCTCAGGCTCTTTACTTTTTCCGTTTCCGCTTCAAACTGTTTTTTAATGTTTTCAATTATCTCAATCATCAGGGATCCTGCTATATTCCAGATATAAAAAAAGGAAGTGTGGAGAACACTTCCTTTCTCCTTTAAACAAATAACTATTTTTTAGCTAACAACTTGTTTAACCAGCTGATCAAAATCGGCAGGGTTCCGAACAGCCATGTCTGCTAATGCTTTTCTATTTAAACTGATATTAGCTTTTTTCAGACTATTGATAAATACGGAATAGGATACTCCGCTTAACCGGCAGCCTGCATTAATCCTGGCAATCCATAAATTTCTGAATGATCTTTTCTTTGCGCGGCGATCCCGGTATGCATATTGCCAGCTTTTTTCCACCTGGTCTTTAGCTGTAGCATAAAGCCTGCTTTTTCCTAACCGGTATCCTTTTGCAGCTTTAAGGATTTTTTTTCTCCTTTGTCGCGCCGCAACATTATTCGTTGCTCTGGGCATTGTATTATTCTCCTGTTACTTTAAAATCATTTTACGTACTTTTGGAGCATCTGCTTCTGAAACCATGCTTTCCTGGCGAAGATTTCTTCTTCTTTTAGAGCTCTTTTTTGTTAAAATGTGACTATGATAAGCCGAGTGCCTTTTTATTTTTCCGCTTGCAGTCACACGAAAGCGTTTAGAGGCGCCCCGGTTTGATTTCATCTTGGGCATTTTCTTCTCTCTTTCTATTTTTATTTTTGCGTCATTATCATGGTAATATTTCTTCCTTCAAACTTTCGCGGACTTTCAATCTTAGCCACATCTTCCAGCATCTCCGCTACTTTATCTAAAAGATTTTCACCAAATTCCTTATAGGCAAGTTCCCTTCCCCTGAACTGAACCGTGAACTTTACCTTATTTTTTTGTTCCAGAAAAGACCGGGCATGTCTGATTTTAAATTCCAGATCATGCGAATCTGTTTTCGGTCTCATCCGGATTTCTTTTACAACAATGGTGTGTTGTTTCTTTTTACTTAATTTTTCTTTTTTACTCTTTTCATAGGCATACTTACCGAAATCCATTATCTTACATACCGGTGGCGTGGCGGTGGGCGCTATCTCAACTAAATCAAGCCCCGATTCTGCCGTAATTTTTAATGCTTTATCAATATCTACTATGCCGGCCTGTTGACCTTCTGCATCAATGAGACGTACTTCCCTGGCTGTTATCTGTTCATTGATTCTGGTTTTTTGGTCTGCGATATTTTTCTCCTTTATAAATATGACACTTATTATTATTGCTAAGCATACAGCTCATTTTTAATTTTTTCAACTAATCCGGACAACGGCATCTGCCCCAGATCACCTTCGCCTTTATGGCGCACGGATATATCTTTATTCTTAAGTTCGTTATCGCCAACAATTACCATATACGGAATTTTGTTTACTTCCGCTTCCCGGATTTTAAACCCTACTTTTTCGTTTCTGCGGTCCACTTCAACACGATAACCATAGTCCGATAATGCATTTTTTATGGATTCTGCATACTCCATCTGTCTGTCAGTTATCGGTAAAACAATAACCTGAACCGGAGAAAGCCATAAGGGAAAATTTCCGGCATATTGTTCGATTAATATTCCGAAGAACCTTTCCATTGAGCCGAACAGCGCCCTGTGTATGGTTATCGGCCGGTATTTTTGTCCGTCGATATCCACAAAATTTAGATCGAATCGCTCCGGCAGATTAAAATCAACCTGAATGGTCGAGCATTGCCAGGAACGGCCGAGTACATCTTTTATTTTGATGTCGATTTTGGGTCCGTAAAAAACACCTT
>RQOG01000149.1 GCA_003854985.1 Calditrichota bacterium | reverse complement strand
TTTTTAAATAAATTTGAATTAAAAGTTGACAATTCCGAATTATGTAAGGTTAAACATGTTCTTATTTAATTCGCACAACGGGTTCTATTTAAGAATTTTCTTCATTACAGAAAACGGGATAAAAGGGATAATCAAACGTATTAACATCCAGCGTTTCGATATAAAGGCTTTTTTCTTTTTCTTGTCAATGGCACGGATAATCTGCCGGGCCGCTTTATCTACCGGCGTTACCCAGAATACCCTGTCCCGGTTTTCAATTAAGGGGGTATCGACAAAGCCGGGTATGATTTCCGTAATATTGATCTTTGTATCGGCCAGAAGTAATCTGATGCCGTTCAGGTAATTTGACTCAAATACTTTGGAAGCGCTGTAGGACGGATTTCTGTTGCTGATATATTTTGCAATAGAAGTAATGCCGACAAGGTGGCCTCTATTTTGTTTCAGAAAATAACCAACCGCAAAATTTAGCACAGCTGCGTAGCCCAAAACATTGGTATCCAGAATTTGCCGTTCTATGGTCCAGCTAAATTTTGAATTCCTGTTATTGATACTGGATGATACAATCAAAATATCAGCAGGTCCCACTTTTTCTATGGCTTTGGGGATAGTTTCAAAAATTGAATTGTGATCGCAAATATCCAGTCTGAATCCGTAAAATTTATCAGGGTATGCTTCTTCAAGCTGTTCTAATTTATCAGAATTTCGTCCGAAACCGGCAATCTTAGCGCCGCGCCTGAGATAAATTTCAGCTATGGCCAGACCAATGCCCGACGTTGCGCCTACAATAAAAACATTTTTTTCTTTATTCATTTTCATAAGCTTTGTATCTTTATCGAACTTTTACGGCAAAGTAACAAACAGACAAAACAGATTCAAGGATATAAGATGCTTGACAGAAATGCCATAAATATCAGTCTTAAAATCGGTACATCGGGCTATAGTTATGAAGATTGGTTAAATCAATTTTATCCGCCCGATCTGCCTAAATCTCAAATGCTTTCGTTTTATTGCCGGTATTTTAAAACCGTCGAAGTCAATGCCACGTATTACAGGATTCCGGATAAAAAAAGTTTTGCCCGTATGGCAGAAAAAACGCCTCCGGGATTCGAATTCATTGTAAAAGTAAATCAGGAAACAACCCATATACGCAAAGAAAATGACAAGGCGGTGAAACAACTGATTGAAGCTGTTAAACCTGTGGAGGAACAAGGAAAACTGTCAGGATTTCTGGCCCAGTTTCCTTATTCATTTAAGAACAGGGAATCAAACCGGCAATATCTTTTAGAGACAAAAAATTACTTTGGCAAATATCCATTATTTGTTGAATTTCGGCATAATTCCTGGTTTAACGATGCTTTGATGGAATTCCTTAAAAATAGCGGGATCGGTTATGTGAATGTCGATCAGCCGGCGTTGCCCGGACTTTTACCCAGACAGGACTGGGTGACTTTCGACGTGGCGTATATTCGTTTCCATGGCCGGAATGAAGAGGACTGGTGGGATGGGAAAGGATCGGCGAGATATAATTACGAATATACCGAAGAAGAATTAAAAGAATGGCTGATCACTATTAACAATATTCTTAAAAAGACTTATAAGACTTATATCTTCTTTAATAATCATCCTAATGGGCAGGCGGTTCGGAATGCCAGACAAATGATGGAAATTATATCGCAGCAGTTGAATATCGAATTGAAATAATGGCAGGTAATTCTTCACTTTTTCAGTTTGATCAGGGGGAAGATGGCCAGATATATACCGGCGATTATTATCAACGCCGTTGATAAATCCCATACATCAACAAAAAAGCCGAAGACTGGTGCGATTATGGCAACGATGATCGTTTCCAATTGTGATTCGGCCGAAAGGCCTGAGGCCATGACCTTTGAATTTATTCTTTCTCCCAGATAGCTCACCGTCAAAGGGCGGCGTATATTCTGGACAAGATACAATCCGATGAAAATAATCACCGAGATCAGTATTAAATCGAATTTCATGAAAATGCCGGCAAAAAAAACGCTGCCAATGCCCGCTAAATAAGTGATATTGATTGCTGAAGTAAGGTGTCTAAACTTTTGCTCCACTTTCCAGGCGTTTTTCGAAGTATAAGAAGTCATTAAATAGATAAAGAAATAAATAATGCCTATGATAATTGCCGATCTCTGGTCCTTGTTCACTGCGGTTAGAACCGGAACGCCAAGCGCAAATGATTTTAACATCGGCTGCAGATAATCTTTCATGCTTTTATAAAGCGCAATGTAAGAAGAAGCGCTGAAAAGTGTCCTCAAAATTGCGGCATTTTTGAATAACTGAAAAAAATTAATAGTGGTTTCTTTAAACTCCAGAAACAAATGTTTTTTCCGCCCTTCAAGTTTTTTTTCACCGTTGAGGTAATCCGGGTAAGTCCATATGATGATGGTATCAATGGCGTACGGAATCGATGATACAAGAAAAAGCAATCTGTAATTATGGTCAATCAGCAATACCGTTATCGCTAATAACGAACTGAGGGCAGAACCGATCTGGGACCAGCTTCTGGTGGCGCCATAGTAATGCGTTTTGTATTGCAAATAATTGTTTTTTTCCAGGTAAATCAGAATCATGGCTTTATGCGTTCCGGAACGACAGGCTTCTCCTGCGCCGAAGAAGAGCATGGCGATACCTAAAAACAAAAAATCGTTGGAGAAATAAAAAGAAATAAATGAAACCAGATAAAAAAACATTCCCGCTATTAAGGTTGTTTTCCGGCCGACCGTATCGGCAAAAATGCCTGATGGGATTTCAAGCAGATTAGTGGTAATCTGCCTGATCGAATACAGACTTCCTATTTGCAGATAGGATAAACCTGTTTCCCTTAGAAACAGAATAAAAAAAATCTCAAAGAGCTGCAGGTTTTTAAAAAAACCATAGGCACTAAACTTATAAAACTGGATATCTTTTTTAAACATAATTTTAAAAATTAATACTCCGCCATCTTTTTCTCAACTATAATTATGGATGGTAATTAGAATTCATGTAATACTTATGTTTTTCCTGATTTATTATATTTGCCTTAAGTGTAAAATAAATTTATATTTAGGTGCAAAGAAATTTTAATCATACAAAATGCGGGAAATATGAAGCCAATTGTACGTTTTGCTCCGAGTCCGACAGGATTTTTGCATGTTGGCGGCGCCCGGACGGCGATTTTTAATTGGCTTATTGCCCGTAAACTTCATGGCAAATTTTTATTACGCATCGAAGATACCGACCGGCAGCGTTCGACCGAAGAATCAATCCGGCAGATTCTTGAAGGGCTTAACTGGCTGGGTTTAAACTGGGATGACGACATTGTTTTTCAAAGCGCCAGAAATGACCGTCATAAAGAAGTGGTTGAAGACCTGCTCGCAAATGATCATGCTTATCGTTGCTTTTGTACACCCGAAGAGCTGGAGTCAAAACGATTATATGCGGAACAGCATAAAATCAATAAACGCTATGACGGAACGTGCAGGAAGTTAAGCCGGGAACAAATTTCAGAGTTTCTTGAGCGAAAAATGCCGTTTTCCGTACGCTTTAAAATTGAAGAACAGAAAACGGAGTTTACCGATTTGATCCATGGCCGTCATCAAACCGATCTCACCGATATGGATGATTTCATAATTCAGCGATCTGACGGCACGCCGGTATATCAGATGGCCGTTGTTGTGGATGATCACGATATGGGCGTCAATCTGGTGTTAAGAGGCGACGATCATCTGAGCAATACACCCAAACAAATATTATTATATAAAGCCCTGGGATGGTCCATACCCCAGTTCGGCCATCTGCCTTTGATTTTAGGCAAAGATAAAACACGTCTTTCCAAAAGGCATGGCGCCACATCTGTCCAGGAATTCCGAAACAACGGCATCCTTCCCGAAGCTTTATTCAATTTCCTGTGTTTATTAGGCTGGAATCCGGGGCAGGAACAGGAAAAAATGAGCCGGGAAGAAATTATTGATTTATTTGAGGTGAATCGGATTAATCATACACCGGCGGTTTTTGATGAGCAAAAATTAGCCTGGCTGAATAGCAGATATATGGTAGAAATGCCTTTTGACCAGCTTCTTTTTCATGCGGAAAAATGGTGTAAGGATAATCAATATAGTCTGCGGCCCGATGAAGAAGAACGATTTATGTTTTATTTAAAGATTATTCAGGTACGGTCTAAAACATTAACGGATTTGTATGATTTTCTAAAAATATATTTTGATTCTCCGCAGATCTATGATGAAAAAGGAGTACAGAAATATTTTAAAAAGGAAGGTGTATCCGAATTATTAAAAAAACTTCGCGGTACGCTGTCTTCTCTGGATGATTTACATTTTGATGCTATTGATAAACTGGATGGTCTTATCAGGCAGTTCGCGGCGGAGCATAATCTTGCGGCGGCTAAAGTGATTCATCCGCTGCGCCTGGCATTGACCGGCCGGACTGAAAGCCCGGGTATATTTGAATTAATGCATATTTTGCATAAGGATAAGGTAATCAGCCGAATTGATTCGGCGGTTGATTATATTAATAACTTGTGAGTATGCCTAAAACTGGATAAAATTTTACCAGGTTTATTATTTAGGCAAAAAGGAGATTTGAATTTCAACAGTATTAATTGTAAATTCGATGTAACTAATTAATTTTATATTTGGTTATCTAAGTCTATTAATTATATTACAGGTAACCAAATTCTAACGGTAGATCACTCCGGTTGCTGATCTGCGGGGAAATACAGCGCTCCAGGCCGGATTTGACGGGTGAGTGATGAAAAATTAGTAGCTGCAATTTGATTCGGAGGCTTCATGAAACCCAAAATTTTGATTGTTGACGATGAAAAAGATACCCTGGAAATGATGCAGGATTTATTCGAAAGTAAAGGGTACGAAACAGAAGCTGCTGTGAATGGCCTGGAAGCGCTGAATATAATACGAAATCAGGAACCGGATATAGTTTTAACAGACATACGCATGCCCGAAATGGACGGCATGCAGTTATTACAGGAACTCACCAAAGATTATCCCAACTTACCGGTATTAATGGTAACCGCTCACGGGACTATTTCCGCAGCGGTGGACGCAATGAAAATGGGCGCCCGCGATTATATTATGAAACCCCTTAATCTGGATGAAATACTCGCCAAGGTAGAGCGGATCACCCAGCTAAGCACGCTTATAAAAGAAAATGAATACCTGCTGACCAAGCTTCAGCAAACCTATGATTTTACCAATATGATTGGTAAAACAGATAAAATTCAGGAACTGTTCAGTCTGGTGAAGGATGTAGCGGCTACAAACACTACCGTGCTGATCCGTGGAGAAAGCGGAACAGGAAAAGAACTTATCGCCAATGCCATACATTATAACAGTCAGCGGGTTAAAAAACCGTTTATCAAGGTCAATTGCGGTGTGCTGGCCGAAAGCCTTCTGGAGAGTGAACTATTCGGACATGTACGCGGCGCTTTTACCGGCGCGATTAAAGATAAAATCGGCCGTTTCGAAATGGCTAATGGCGGAACTTTATTTTTAGATGAAATCGGTGATATTTCACTTAATATGCAGTTGAAACTGCTGCGGGTTTTACAGGAAGGCGAATTTGAACGGGTGGGCGGCACGGAAACGATTAAAGTAGACGTACGGATTATTGCCGCTACAAATAAGAACCTGGAACTCGCAATGGAAGAAGGAAAATTTCGTCATGATCTGTATTACCGGTTAAATGTAATCCCGATCGAAGTGCCGCCATTGAGAGAGCGTAAAGAAGATATTAAATACCTCGTTAATCATTTTGTGGAAAAATTTAATAAAATTTATGGCAAGCATATTCATGAAGTCGAAAATTCGGCAATGAAGGCTATAGAAAACTATCCGTATCCCGGCAATATACGGGAATTGGAAAATCTTATCGAACGTATTGTTGTATTAAGTAAAAGCAATATCATAAAAATTACGGATTTACCGGATTATGTCCGGAATGTTACCTTTACGGAAGTGGAAGCGGGCACACCTCAGATTGACCTCGACCGGGGGCTTTCCAGCTTAGTGGAAGAGTATGAAAGAAATTTGATTATAAAAGCCCTGGAACGTAATAATTACAACAAATTTCAAACGGCAAAAATGCTGAATATGAATCGCAGTACTTTTATGTCCAAATTGAAAAAATACTGTATAAACTAAACATTATCATAAGCAAACTTAATGCTTTTTTATTTAGTTCTTTTTACTTAAATTCCTAAATGTTTTATTTACCCATTATCGAAAAATAACAAATTGAGGGATACGTATGTTCGGCTGGAACTGGGCTGTTGAAAATAGAGATTACTTAAACAATACCATTGAACGCTGCAGGAATCGGAAAATATTTTTACCGACTTTCGCTCAGCATAAAAATCCTCAGACTATTCCGGCCGGCGTCCTTAAACGTTTAAAAACCATTGATATCCAGGAAACGCACCCGTTGAATCTGTTCCGGATACACTGGCAAAATGATATTACTACCGGCGGAGTCGGGCCAATTAATTATCTGGAAATCCCGCAGGAATTATCCGGTGTAAAAGCGCGGATAATCGGGCTGATCGGCAAATATTTTCCCACAGGTGCGCATAAAGTCGGTGCTACGTATGGCTGTTTAACGCCCTATCTTGTAACGGGACGGTTTAATCCTGAATTTCACAAAGCGGTCTGGCCTTCAACCGGGAATTACTGCCGCGGCGGTGTGTTTAATTCCAATTTATTAAATGTATCTTCCGTGGCGATTTTGCCCGAAGAAATGAGCCAGGAACGGTTCAACTGGTTAAAAGAAAGAGCGGGCGAAGTATATGCGACGCCGGGTTGCGAAAGTAATGTGAAAGAAATTTATGACAAGTGTCATGAATTAAGCGCCCAGGATGACAGTTATATCATTTTTAACCAGTTTGATCAATTTGGCAACTGTGTCTGGCACTATGAGGTTACCGGATACGCCATTGAACAGGTTGTCCGGCAGGTAAAGTCGGAAAAACAGGATTTGAGCGCTTTTGTGAGCGCTACGGGCTCAGCCGGGACGATTGCGGCCGGAGATTATTTACGAAAAATATTTCCCCATGTTAAAGTACTGGCATCCGAAGCGTTGCAGTGTCCCACTTTGCTTGAAAATGGATTCGGCGGGCACCGCATAGAGGGTATCGGAGATAAACATGTGCCATGGATTCATAATGTGCGCAATACGGATCTTGTCTGCGCCATCGATGACGATCTGCCCATGCGTCTGCTTCGATTGTTCAATGAAACCGAAGGTCATAAATATTTAGCGGAATTAGGTCTGGCAAAGACCTTTATTGAGAAACTGCCTTTACTGGGCATTTCTTCCATTTCCAATTTGATATCCTGCATTAAATTATCGCGCTATTATGAATTCAATGAGAACGATATTATCTTTACTGTTTTTACAGATTCCGCGCAGTTATATCAATCCCGTCTTAAAGAAATGAATGAGAAATCGGGTAAATACTCAAAAGAACAGGCTAATGTGGATTGGCATATTGGTCTTAAGAAAGTTAGTATAGATTATCTGTTGGAACTGACTTATCTGCAGAAAAAACGCATTCATAACCTTAAATATTTTACATGGATCGAACAACAAGGCAAAACGGTAGAAGAGTTAAACGCTCAGTGGCGTAATGAAGAATACTGGCAGGAACGCTTTGGGATAGCGCCGGTTTGGGACAAGGCCATCGAAGAATTTAACAAAGCAACCGGCCTGGCGGAAGAATACGCTTAAATATCATAAGCCTGACCTTTGATTCAAATGATTTCAAATATTTAACCCCTTTATGATTAAAATTTTTATTTCATGAATTTAGTTTAAGAACTTATAAAACAATTATTTCAATCATTAAAACATATAAACTTATGCCAAATTTTGCCGATAAATTAAGAGAATAGCCTCAAGGAAACAATTATCTCGGGGTTTTTGGAATATGATGAATACTCAACATACGTTAAACAGATTTAACGGGGATTTCCCCGGGTTGCATTTACGGTATAAAAATCCGGAAAAAAGAAACGATCAATGACATCATCGTATATTGGAAAAGTAGTCGATAATTACAGGATTCTCAGCCAGGTAGGAATTGGCGGGATGGGCGTGGTTTTTAAGGCCATTCACATCGGTCTGGATAAGATTGTGGCGCTTAAAATGATTGCGCCGGGTATGGCTATGAACGCCAATTTTATCCGCCGCTTTCAGACAGAGGCCAAGGCGTTGGCCAGGCTGGCTGATCCCAATATCGTCCAGATTTATGATTTACGCTCTGCGGATGACCAGTGGTTTATTGTTATGGAATATGTCGACGGAGGAAACCTGGGTGATATTATCCGTAAAGAAGGAGCGCTGTCGGTCGACCGGTCTGTTTCTGTCACCAGACAAATGTTGTCCGCTATCGGCCATGCCCATAGCGCCGGGATTATTCACCGGGATATCAAACCAAATAATGTTATGCTGACCGCTGAGAATATTGTAAAAATCACGGACTTCGGTTTGGCTAAAGATCAGGGGAATATTGCCAATACGGTCACGGTAGCCGGCGGCGGGACTTTATATTACATGTCGCCCGAACATGTAAAAGGTTTTTCGTTTACCGACCGGCGCAGCGATATTTATTCCATAGGCATGACGTTTTATGAAATGATATCGGGAAATGTACCCTTCCACAATGTAGATTCGGATTTTGATATCCGGGAAATGATTGTACGTAAAAGTATTATTCCGCCAAAAACCTTTAAGGCGGATATTCCGCACCGGCTTGAAGAAATTATCATGAAAGCTTTGGCGAAAAAGCCGGAAGACCGTTATCAGACCTGTAATGAAATGATCGCGGATCTGGATGAATTTGAAGGCGTTTTGCCAGCAACCGGCCAAAAAACTTCAACCCGCACAACAAAACAAATCGCCAGACCTGTGGCCGAAAAAAGATTAAAAAATAAATATCTGTGGTGGGCGGCAGCGGGATTAATTATTCTTATTTCCGCTTTTTTGTTTTTCTGGATGGGGAGTCAAAATTCAGGACAGCAAAAAGAACCGGCGAATGAATTTGCTTTGTTAACCATAAGGACTTTACCATCAGGGGCGATCGTACTTGTTGATGATGATACGGTTTCCTTTGATGATCGCACCGATTATCAGATAACCGCAGGTCAGCACCGGTTAAGGGCTTTATCGGACGGTTTTAATGCCGTTGATACGCTCATTCAGGTCAGGATGGGCAATCACCGGTCGATTGCCTTGAAATTAAAGCAATCGTCAGTTTCAGAAGTACAATCCGGTTATAAAAAAGATGAAGATAAAATAGCGGCTTCTGTTCCGGAAATAAAAAAAGAGGCAGAGAAGCCGAAAGAAACTATAGTTACGAAAACGAAAATTTCATCTGCCGTCCCGGAAAAAGAGCCGGATGAAAGCGCTATTATAAAAACAGGCCTGCTGGAAATATTAACCCAGCCCCCGGAAGCGCAGGTGACTATCGACGGAGAAAAACCCGGAAACGGTATAACCCCGGTGATCGCGGAAAACATACCTGAAGGCGCGCATAAAATTGTGATCAGCAAGGCGGGTTATTCTTCGGTGAATGAAGATATAGTAGTTAAAGCCGGAACGGTGAATAAATATGCTTATACGTTAAATGCGCAAACCGGAAAACTTATCGTTAATATCCGGCCGTGGGGATCGATTTATCTGAACAATGAGCTGAAAAAAGCATCCACAGATTTCAAGTATGAGATCGAATTACCGGCAAAAACACATTTACTAAAAGTCGCCCATCCAACGCTTGGCGTGTGGGAAAAGCAGATTAAAATTGAATCTGAATCGGATTTGAATATAACGGTAAATTTTAATAAATCTCAGCCTGTAAATATCGTTGCGGTAGATACGGACGGGAATCCCGTACAGGCGGAAATATTATTGGATAATAAACCGACGGGTGAAAAAACGCCCAATAATATTAAATTACGCACGGGCGTGCATCGGATTTCCGTAGCCAAAGAGGGCTATATCGCACTGGATAGTGAGAAAATTATACTGATTGATGAGGCGGCCGCCAATCAGCAGAAATTTATTATGCAGAGAATTGAATAGGCAAAAAGAATATTATAAATTATTAAGCTTTAAAGTGGCGAAAAAATGAAATTAAAAATAAAAAAAATATTCACCTTTCATCTTGCGTCGGCTTTTTTATGGCTGCAAATATTCTCATTATTCCCGGCTCTTTATGCTCAGGATGATGAAGCCTGCGCCCAAAAATTAGCCTTGGCGGAGGAACAGTATTATGCAGGTGATTTTGATGCGGCGATCGAAACGGCAAAGGAATGTCTCAAGACAAAAGATTTAAGCGAAGATTTAAAAATCCAGGTGTTTTCATTACTGGCCAAATCGTTTATGGCCAAAGACGATATGGATACGGCAAAAAAATTGATATTGAGGATATTAGAATTTAAACCGGATTATCATCCCACTATCGAGCAGGAAACGCCGCGTTATGTGAGCCTGGTGGAAGAAGCCCGGGACATGAAACCTGAATCTGCACCTGTGGTTGAAAAACAAAGCGGCACATCCAAAAAATGGTGGTGGATAGGCGGAGGCGCTGTGGCTGTCACCGCGGTGATGGCGGTAATCTTATCCGGAGGCGGCGATGATGAGAAAAAAGGCGAACAGCCTTTGCCGGGGCCGCCGGATTATCCGGATAATTAACTTTGTAAGATAAGAATTTATGATAAATAAAATAATTAATTCTGTTATTTTTACGTTATTTCTGATTTCTTTTGCTTTAGGTCAAACGATTGTTGAAAGTGATACTCTTGCCGGCGAGACCTGGACAAAGCAGGGCAGTCCTTACCAGGTAACAGGAGATTTGGTTATTGAAGATTTAACCATAGAGCCCGGCGTTAAAATACATTTTAAAGGCCCGCATAAAATATCAGTGACCGGCCAATTAATTGCCGAAGGATTTTATGGTGATTCGATAATTTTTATTCCGGCAGCAGACAATTTCTCCGGATGGGAAGGAATAGAATTTACACCGACATCTTATAACTCATCTCTTGTATATTGCAGAATTCAGGGAACCAAATCAGTCGCACTTACTGTTGATGGCTCAGTTCCTACAATAAATCAGAATACAATTACCGGAAACAGCGGTAAAGGACTTTTGATCACCAATACCAAACTGAATCTCCGAAATAATTTTATTAGCCATAATACAAATAGAGGCTTGGAATTAAATAATGCAGTTATTCAATTAAGGAATTCAATTATAGCGCATAACGGAGAATCGGGAATATTTGCCTCATTGGCAGCCGATACGGTTTATCTGGAAAATGTTGTTATTGCCAACAATAATTCAGTTGGGGTTTATGTGGCCAACGGCCGCCTGCAAGTCATTAATTCTATTATTATGAATAATACTACAAGTCAGATTGCTCCGGGAGGAGACAATACTACCGTTACTTTTTCCGCTATTGGCGGCGCTCAACCCTATGAGGGTGAGGGAAACATAAGAGTAAATCAAATCAGATTTCAGGATGTGATTAAATATGAATTACAATCCGATTCAGATGGTATTGATGATGGAAATAATAATGTTATTTATAATGACTGGGTTTTTCCTCCTTCTCATGATGGGATTCAAAATGACATGGGCGCTTATGGCGGTCCGCTGGCACATTTTATGTACCCGCCGGTATATATAGATCCCACGCCCTTGGATTTTGGAAGTGTAGCAAAGGGTAATTTGAAACACATGTCTATAAAATTAAAGAACTATCGTTCTGTAGATATCAATATTAATTCGATAGAATTGGCTCTAGGTTCTTCGTCGGTATTTAATATTGATGAAGAAAACGCATTTATCTATCAGGGTGGATTCGTTGAAATCCAGGCCTCATTTCTTCCTTTGGAGCAGGAAATTTACACGGATACATTAATATTACACACGGATAATTTCGGACCATTAAGATATCTGGTTTCCGGCGAAGGGGTTGTATCCGAAATATCCCTTGATGCGGATGAAAAAAATTTTGGCAGCGTTCAGCTTGGCAACGAACCACAAGTCATTTTAACTGTTTCTAACTTAGGTAAAGATACGCTGAGAATTTATCAGGCATATGTTGAAACAGATTTCTTCCGGATAGATCAAGCGGCGATGAAAATTGCACCTTTTAGCGATGATCAGATTACTATAACTTTTACTCCCGACTCGGCTCTTTCTTATTCTGATACTCTTTTCCTGATCAATAATGATCCTGATGAGAGTATAAAAAAAGTAGTTTTAACTGGCGCCGGAACCGGGCCGGTTGTGCATCCGACTGTTAATAACCTGGATTTTAACACCGTTTTCTATAGTTCCGATTCAACCATAAATCTGCTGATTCAGAACCGGGGGAATGAATTATTAACCATCGATTCGGTTAAGGTTACGGGTTTTAACCGTTCGGCTTATAACCTGAATAATATACCGACTTCTATCCCGCCCGGAAACGGCAGTGAATTAGCAGTGATTTTTGCCCCGGATTCAATTCTATCCAGCGCGGATACGCTGTTGATTTTCAGTAACGATGCTTTGCGGCCGGTACGTAAAATTGATCTGAACGGCGCCGGCATGGGGGCGGTTATCACCATCACAGAAGACAGCCTGATCAATTTTGGTTACAGCCTTTTGGAATCATCCGGACAAAAAGTTCTGCATATTCAAAATTCTGGCAATTATCCTTTGACTATCGAAAATGTAGAAATTTTAGCGGATACACTCGGTTTTGCGATCGAATATCGTCCGGAAACTATTCAGGCCGCTGAAGAAGACAGTATTATACTTTCATTCTATCCTCAGTCAACGGATTCACAGCTAACCCAATTAAAGATACAATCATGGTTGACGCCCAATATGGCAGATGAAAGACGTTTTATCCTTTCGGGACAAGGAGCCGTGAGCAGCGGAGGTCTGGATGCGGAAACTCTCGATTTCGGCCCAACCTCCATTTTTATAACCAATACGAAGCCTGTCACGATTACCAATACCGGCCTGGCGCCGTTAAAAATAGATTCTATAAAATTCGTGGAATTCCCGACTGATTATCATGTTAACGAATATCAATTCCCGCTTATACTTCCCGGGAAAGACGATACATACGATATTGAAATCGGTTACAGACCGCTTGCACCGGGTACCGGGAACAATCATGTTGTCTTCTATTATCAAAAGACAGGTCTTCTCACGGATTCGTTTTTAGTCAATCTTTCCGGCGAGGGTATAACCGCTTCAATCATTTGCCAAACCGATACGGTGGATTTTGGCCGGCAGCCGCTGATAAGTGAGACGACCCGTTCGGTTTATATAAAAAATGACGGTCCGGGTGACCTGGGATTATGGCAGGATTCCCTGATTATGATTCAGGACGACCGGCCTGTATTCACTCCACTTTTAGGAGACAGCCTGATACTGGTCGGCTCAGAAAATGACAGCGGGGAAGTAAATATTGCATTTCAACCAGACACCGTAGGTCAGTTTTATTCTAAACTTAAAATCATCAGCAGCGACAGGGTAGCTCAACCTGAAATTATTTTGGCCGGCAAAGCATATGATCCTTTAAACGGCCGGATTTCAGTCAATGTAAACAGCATTAAATTCGATTCGATATCTTTTGGATTAACCTATGAAGAACCGCTTGTGATCAGCAATGAATTCGGCGGACAACCTTTAACTATCGATAGTATTTTATTCAGCGATCATATCAGCTATGGAATTGATCCGGATTCGACAATTTTTCCTGTAACTATTCCGCCCGGTGAAACGTCAACCGTTAAAGTCCGCTGCAGACCGCTAAAAGGCGGATGGATTAGTGCCAGCATGCGGATTTTTTCCAACGACCCGTTTCAACCTGAGATGACAGTAACGGTTTCTTGTTTCAGTATGTCGCCGCTTATTTATGCTGAAAACCAGATATGCTTCGGCACGGTAGACAGCGGCAGCGTTAAGAGTCTGCCTTTGGTCGTGGAAAATAAAGGATATGCGCTATTGAGGCTGCTCGCGGACAGCGTTATCTGGGAAGGGGAAGGCGCCTATAGCTACACGTTAACCGGGCTGGCAAAAGACACTTTAATCGAACCGGGTAGGGCTTTTACCGCCTATGTGAACTTTTATCCCGGTAATTATGGCGAATATCCTGCAATTCTGAAGCTGGCATCAAATGATCCGGTTAATAAAATCCTGCCGATTAGTATCAATGGAATTTCCCGCGATGCAATACCTGCTGAATTTGAGTATGAATATACTCAGGATTATACACAGGCTCAAAATGCCGATGTGTATTTTAAAATAAGAACAAATGCGCCTGTTTCCACATGCCGTTTATTCTACCGAAAGGGAGGTCATGCTAAATTTGATTCTCTGGAGATGACTCTGAACGACGCCTTATTGAGGAAATGGCATGCCCGTATCTCATCCGATCATGTTACGGAAAGAGGTATTGAGTATTATATAAAAGCCATTCATGGTTATCGCGAATCCTATTATCCGTTTTCGGATGACGCCGTTCCCGGTTATTTACCGGTTAAAATCACTGCTTTATCTTTCCCGTATACGACAAAGGAAAAAGTATATCAATTAATATCGCTGCCCGTTCACACCGGTACGCAAACGCTGCAGCAGCTTTTCGGCGATGAATTGGGCGGATATGATAATACACAATACAGAATATTTGACTGTAAGGACGGTCAGAGCAATACGGAATTAGCCGGTTTATCCGACACCTTGCGGCCCGGCAAAGCGCTCTGGCTGATCACGGATAAAGGCGTTGATTTAAAGATTAATGAGGGTAAATCGGTAAATTCGGTAAAGAACTTTGCTCTATTTTTGCATGCCGGATGGAATCTGGTGAGTTCACCATTTCCTTATGCGGTAAGCTGGCCTGCGGACATGAACGATTTACGTAGCTATGACGGCACAAGCGATTGGCCGGTGACTCAGTCGCTGCCGCCATTTTCAGGAACGGCCGTGAAAGCGGAAAAAGACACTATTATCTACTTGAATTCAGGATCAGGCTCCTCTTCAGAGAATATAATGAGTCAGTTAAAATCTGATGACACTGATTTCAGATTTCGCATCATGGTCAGCAGCGAATACGATAAAGACCGTTTTAACTATGCCGGAATTCATTCGGGTTCCGTCGCCGGGATTGATTTCAGGAATCAGTTTGAACCTCCGCCTATCGGTAATTATAATATTATCTACTTCAATTCCGCCAATGAAATAACCGGTAAAGAGGAACGATTTTCTGCTATTTATTACCGGCAGCAGGCGGAAGGTTATACTTATGAATTCACTTTGGAATCGAACATCGATGTGGAGAAAAGCATAACCATAGAAACGGAAAATCTTCCCGAAGATATGGACTGGGTAATAATATCGCCCGCGTCTTCAGTGTTGTACGGCAAGGAAACGATAAAAACATCGGCAAAAAATAAGCAATTCAGACTGATTGCAGGAAACGATAGTTATCTCGAAAAAGAAACTACCGGTTATCGAAATCTGCCGCAGGATTTTCATTTGTCGCAGAATTATCCGAATCCCTTCAATCCTGTAACAAACTTCGAGTTTCAGCTTCCGGCTGAACAAACGACGAGCGTTATTATCTATGATATACTGGGAAGAAAGATAAGAACCCTGATCTTAAATCAATGGCTGGAAGCGGGGTATCATGAAATGGAATGGAACGGTCGGAATGATTTCGGACAAAATGTATCGAGCGGGATGTATTTTCTGAATGTGATCAGCAACAACTATAATAGTTCAATTAAGATGATATTACAGAGGTAAAATTAAAGAATGGATTTCCGAATCCGTTAATTAATTGATGACATATTTGATCAGGAAGATCGGGCGTTTTTACAAGGAAAGAAGAAATTGAAAAGAAGAACATCATCATACATCCAGACGATGTTGCCTGTAGAAGATAATCTGGATGCCAAAACTTTGTCAAAGCAATTAGAAGTCGAACGATTCCTGTTTCATCTCGTGCGCAATTTTATACATTTTGTACCCGAAGAGATAGACCTGTTAATTAATGAATCGCTTGAGGAATTAGTAAAATTCATTAAGGCAGACCGCGGCTATATATATAAATTCATAAATAACAACCGTCAGATCGAATTATCCCATTCCTTTATGGAAGATAATATTCCGGGTAAAATTCCGATGCACGACAGGGTTGACAGCGAAGATTTCTCCTGGCTAATCCGGCCATTATTGGATAAACAAACCATAAAACTGTCGACCTCTTCCCAATTGCCTTCGCATACGGGCACAATCAGAGCGATCATGGAAGTTGAGGAAACAAAGTCCATGCTGATGTGCCCGATGGTTTCTCATAAACAAACCGTCGGTTTTATCGGTGTGGATATGACCAGGCAGGCCAGGGAATGGCAGGAGCACTGTGAGTATTTACTCAAATATAGCGGTGATGTGTTTTTAGGTGCTCTGGAAGGTAAACGCACAATTGATATTGTAAAGCAGACCGAACAAAAGCTTCGATCGCTGTTTGACAGGACGGAAGACGTGATATTTATCTCATCGCCCGATGATCGTGTTTTGGAAATAAATCCGGCCGGAATAAAACTTTTAGGTTACGATTCACTGCAGGAAATATTATCCTTGGATATAAAAAAGGATTTATATGTTAATCCGGAAGACCGGGACCGGTTTAAAAAAATTATACAGGAAAAAGGCCAGATCAGGGATTATGAAGTTCAGTTAAAAAGACGCGATGGCAAGGAAATATTCGTTCTGGAAACAACGAAAGCCGTTTATAATGAGCAGGGAAATGTGGTTGCCTATGAAGGCATTATGCGCGATGTTACCGACCGCCGTCAATTGGAAAGCCAGTTATTTCAGGCTCAAAAAATGGAATCTATAGGATTGCTGGCCGGCGGTATTGCCCATGATTTTAATAATATACTCACCGCCATAAACGGTTATGCGGAAATGATCCTGATGAATATGGATCCAAGTAATGCGCATTATAAAAACATTCTAAATATACTTAAGGGCGGGAAGCGCGCTGAAAATTTAATTCGTCAGCTTCTGGCCTTCAGCCGTAAACAAATGATAGAACCAAAAGTATTAGATATAAATCATGTGATTTCCGATCTGCATAAAATGCTGGATCGGCTGATTGGCGAAGATATAAAATTCGATCTGCAGCTTAAAAAAGGTCTGAAATCCATTAAAGCGGATCCCGTGCAGATACAACAGGTTCTTGTAAATTTAGTAGTTAACGGCGTCCATGCTGTAAAACAAATTGAAGATCCCGCGGCTAAAAAGGAAATTGCCATACATACGTCCGAAGCGTCCATGGATGATAAATTTATTTCATTAAACCCGGGCTCTAAAAAAGGCAATTATGTTCTGATCCGTGTTAAAGATACGGGCGTGGGAATGGATGAGATTACCAAACAGAAAATATTCGAACCGTTTTTTACAACGAAAAAAAATCCTGATGGTACAGGACTCGGATTATCAACGGTTTACGGTATTGTTAAACAGAATGACGGTTATATTAAGGTTGACAGCCTCAAAGGCACCGGTACGGAATTTCTGATTTTCTGGCCGATAACGACAGAAAAGAAAGTTGATTCTACAGAGAGAGAAAGCAGTGTTGAGTTCGGTCTTCGTAGCGAAACCATAATGGTTGTTGAAGATGATCATGATGTACGCGATTTAGCCAGTTCGGCTTTAAAATCTTTCGGCTATAAAGTTATCGAAGCGGAAAACGGCCGCATTGCACTTCAGATTATCAATAAAAATAACCTGATAAATAAAATTGATATCCTGTTGACCGATATGGTAATGCCGGAAATGGGCGGCCAGGAATTAGCGGCGGAAGTTCGTAAACTGAATAAGAAAATAAAAATCATACTAAGTTCGGGTTATACGGACAGCCAGATTTTAAACAAAGAAGTTACCAGCGAAAACGGTTATTACTTTTTAACCAAGCCATACAGCATTAAACAATTGGAAAAGAAAATCAAGACTGTTTTGCAATTGTAAAATAACACCCGGTATTTTTCAGAGTTTTAAATGTTTTAGTCTTCCCTGGATATTATCTTATCTTTCTGAATTCAACGATATTATCCAGTAAATAAGGGATTACCAATAGATTATTTTTGGGATTGAAAAAAATATCTGCCGGACCAAAATGCTCAAGTTCAATAATTTCCGGCGGATTAGTAAATGAAGGGTTGAACTTATAGATCATTCCTTTTGAAGGGAAACCTTTTGCAAAGCTGCCCTTTCCCCAGCAGGAAATATAGGCGTTACCATCCGAATCAATGGCTATGCCGTCCAGATTATGCAGGGAAGGGGAGACCATTGTTGTAACAGAGCTGTCCTTAAGGTTAACCGCCTGAACCGGCGCATTTTCACAGAAAAAACAAACTATCAACCGGTTATTTATTTTATCATAAGCGATACCGTTTGGATCGGAAAATATCGTATGGGTAAATAAATAACAGGTCATCGATCCGGGTTCGATTTTATAGATGGATTTTCTCCGGCTGTCCGTAACATAAAGATCGCCATTGGAATCCGAAGTGATATCATTAAGAAATAATGCCGAATCTATGATTACCTGTTTTGTCTGACGGCCAGTGGTAATATTAAAACCGCTTATTTTATTCGGATTTTCTACCACATATAATATATCGCCGCAGAGAACCATGCCTAAAGGCTTGGATAAATCCGATTTAAATGTTGTGATGGTTCCGCAACTGTCAATTTGCATAAGGCAGCCCGAGCCAAAGTTGGAAATAAAATATCGTTTTTGTGAAGGATCATAAACGGCGCTTTCGGGCATGTTGTAATTTTGAGAACATATTACACCAGAATAACTAAGCAGTAAAACAATATTTAATATAATGGATTTCATAATAATCATTTTGCAGTCTAAGATATTCGTATCTTTAATAATTAAAAAAGGGCAATGCGCTATTTCCTCACGTTGTGGGTTTATTGATTTAAGCAGCGCCTTGCCCCCTGTTTCTCCGCCTCCCCCCGAGTCAGAATGATTATGTCAAATACCAAACCGCGCAAAGCCGGATAATAACCTGCATACTAAATCCATTTATGTTGATTTTAAAACGTGGACCGACTGGTTCCTTGTGGGTCCATAGCAATAACGAATAAATACTGTTTTATCAAAGATAACTGACAGTATTTAATTAAAAAAATAATTGAAGGCAAGAAGTTTTTTTATTTTTCTTTAAATAATGTGGGTAAGTAAAATTAATAACGAATACAAACGGTTAATAGATTTAATATTTAATATGATGTTTATAGGCAAAACAGCGATAGTGAATGGTTTATTTACAGCCAGATAGATTCATAAATATCTTCAAAGCGATTTACTTCTATGACTTTAATGCCGACTTTTTCCAGAAAAAATTTTTTCCCTTCGTCCCGGAGATCGCCTGTATTCTTTGTCAGATACCAGCCCGATTGTTTTCTGCGGGGAAATTGACGAAAGTATTTGCTTCGCTCAATCAAAAGCCAGCGTAAAAAAGTTTCATTTTCATCAAGTCCCAATCCGAATATGAACAGGGCTTTATAAAAAAGTACATGAAGCCAGGTTTTTTGTCCTTTCCAGTGTGATTGTTTTTTATTGTTAAAAAGAGAACGTTTATGACCTTTATGCATCATATCCCTGGCCCGGGAAACGCTGCCCATATAGTGCGTTAATCCGAGCCTGATGCTACGGGAATATTTGATCATTCCGTTAATATACCAGATACCAAAACCATCTTCGGGCGATTTAAGCTGTTTTTCACCGTGATAGGTGGTCCAGGGGTAAAAATCGGTAAAGCCATCCTTCTCGGTTCTGAATAATTTAAAATCGATAGCGCTGGCAATGGTTTCTTCAAAATTAGTGGTTAATAACGGCGCGTTAAAGGATTTGATTTTTTGTGTAATCAGTTTATGATGTGCCCCTGGCTTCCAGTCGGCCATAAGACGGCAAAAAGATTCCTGCAAATTAATATGCTGATTATTTTCAAGCTCCAGGACATCATAGAATTCGGTTGTTGATATACCTGCAGGTCTGTAATTCAGCTGTCTCTTTGAAACCTGCCGCCATAATGCCATTAATAAATTATCCCACGACCTGGACTCCGGGTTGTCGGGAAATCGGTTAATACCGTTTCCTATAATGAAAGCCAGGTTTTCCTTGTTTTCCTCAAGGATTTCTTTTATCTGGTTAACAGGCATAGAAAAGCTTTACTGATTATCTAAAATATCATAGCCATTAAAGGCGCTCATTTGCAGAATTTCCTTACGGTTCTTTTTGCGTACAGGATCATTATCCTCGGGATAACCTAAAGTGATTAACAGGCCGATTCTTTTTCTGAAAGGAATATTGAGCAGCTTCTTAACTTTTTTTTCATTGAACCAGCCTATCATACAAGTGGCCAATCCAAGTTCCGCGGCCTGCAGACAAAAATGCTCTGCGGCAATACCAATGTCGATCAAAACATATTCTCTTTTTTTTATCCGCCCCCCGATCTGGGAAACAGCTTTCGGTTTTTCAATAACAAGCACAGCAATAACCGGTGCCTGCAAAGAAAATTCGTTTATAGGAATTAATTTGCTGTATGTTGTTTCTGCAATCCGGTTTTTAAGATCCGGATCATTTACGATAATTAATCGCCACGGCTGGGAATTACTGGCTGAAGGCGCCAGGCGAACCGCTTCGATCAGCTTTGAAATCTTGTCCATTTCGACAGGGGTGTCTTTATATTTCCGTGCGCTTTGTCTGATTTTAATAAGATCAAGAAAATTCATACTATATCCGGGTAAGTTTATTCGGCTTTTTGCGCTTACTTATCCTGCTTTTTCTTTTTCATCGAAGAAATTAATTGAGTTACATCATCTATCAGTTTATGATTTTCCGCTATTAAAAAATAGTGGTTTTCTTTATTGTTTTCCGTTATTGTCAGTTTATCTCCCTGAATGATAATATCATCCAAATTTTTAATATTGTGATGTAAAGGATTCCGTCCAGGCCTCATGATTGTAATTTGTCCATTGCCGAAGGCGATCTGATATTTCCTTTTTACTTTGCCGGAAATAACAGGCAATACAAAAAGATAGATCAATGAAAGTACATATAATACATACTGAACCGCGTGACGGCCTATAAACTGGTATCCCAGCGCGGTTATAAGCAGCATCAGGCCATTGCTTCTGAACATGAAAAGACTGAGTTTCTCACCGAATTTCTTATAAAAATATTTTAATCTTATAACAAGGATGAAATTTAATATGGCGATTGTTATTCCAATAATCGGGATAATCATCAGTGCGCCGATGTAAGCATGAAAGGTATCAATATAACCGATAAGCAGAGCAAAAGCAGCGGTAAGGATCTGAATACGGTCGGTTTTAAGTAATTTTTCCGGCGAGTTTTTTTGATATTTCAGTTTAATTTCATTCATTTAATTTTCCGCTTGATAAGTTAGTGTAACAAATTTTTTCGTTGGATTCAGAACAGTTTCTGTTCTGTGCACAAGGCTTATATTATAAAAATTCAATTCATTCTCCAATTCTTTTTCATCAACTTCCCTGGAGATGGATGACAAAGATTCCAGCGATTGATATTTCGTTTTTGTTACAAATCCGGTATTTACAGTTTTTTGCAGAATGAATATAAGCGTTGTGTTTGCAGTAACCGCCGGTATGATATTATTTATGGCATGTTTTATATCAACATATTCAAGAATCAGGCTGCCGAATATCAAATCTGTTTTAACCGATGGCAAACATTGGTTTTGAATATCGAGATGAATCAGATATAAGTTTTCGATAGAAGAATTGAACCGCTGCTCAAGAACCTGGAGATAGGATTTATTGATATCTACACAATAGACGCGTTTGGTATACCGACAATCGATATGTTCCAGGCCATTCCCGGTTGAGCAGCCTAAAAGAAACAAAGACCTCGGTTTATATTTGTTAAGCATATCGCGGGTCATGGCGCTTAAGACCTTAAGCTGACCGACCTTAGGATCATCCATATGATTTTCATAATCACTGTAAGGTATATCTAACCAGGGATTGGTTTTCATTTGAATTCAGACTTTTCTATCATATGTTATGATCCTTGGGTAAAATCATAAGTTTGGGTATGCGCACGTAACCGGGTTGTTTTAAAATGTAGCGCACGGCCTCCACAATATCTTCAGGCTTCAGCGGTGTATGAATACCCATGCCTTCCCTGGGATGAACCGGCCAGTCATCGTGTAATTCTGTAAGCACCAGCCCGGGCTCAATGCAGGAAATATGTATATCGGAGCCAACCAGTTCCAGGCGCAGGGCTTCGGACAGCGCTTCGATGGCAAACTTGGTGGCCGAATAAGCCCCGGCAGTGGACCGTACTTTTGTACCTAAGACACTGGAAATATTAACGACATGACCATGACCCTGAATTTTAAACCGTTTAAGAAACAGGTAAGTCAGGCGAAAAGCAGCTTCGATATTCAGACGCAGCATGGCGGTCATTTTTTCAATATCAAAAGTTTCGATAGGCTCGGCCATAATCATTCCGGCGTTATTAATCAGGATATCGCATTTACCGAACTTATTAAATACAAAATCTTCAAGAACTTCAATAAATCCGGGCTTTGTTAAATCTCCGGGGTAAATATCCACCTGATCGCATTTTAAGGTCGCAAGCCGTTCTTCTCTGCGGGCGGTAAGGATTAACCGGTAACCGTCGTCTTTAAGGGCGTTAGCCAATGCATATCCGATACCGCTGCTGGCGCCGGTGATCAGGCATATTTTATCGTAAGTCTTCATTTACCTTTCCTTAACTAAAAGAATCATGATTCAGACGATTAAAAATAACATTTTTTCTTATTATTTTGAGAAATCATCCTGTTTAAGTCAAATAATTTTTATTTATAAAAATTTTTTCTTTTTTGTATATTGAAATCAGTCACTGGGAAATTAATGATAATTCATCATGGCAAAATCCGTTGTATCTGAAATAGAATATATACTTTCCTATTACCGGCAACTTTTTAATTACCAGTCCATATCCTTATTTCCGGCCGTTACCGGTAATGTAATCAAACCATTATTGGTTATTAATGGCGATAAAAATTTAAAATATGATCAGGCCCTGGAAATTCAATGGATTAATTTCTACCAGAATATGTTAACCAGGGAAACCATGCCGGAAAATTCAGCCCTACAGTCATTTTTTAAATACTTTGAACTTGATATCATCCTGCCCATTCGCGATGAAAAACGCTGTTTCGGATTTTTAGGCCTTTCATCAAAATCAAGAAAAATTACAGAAGTTGAATTGCGCATCGCGGATTTTATCATGCATTACCTTAGCGAATTGTGGAAAAACGTGGAATTGCTTTATGATATAAAGCGCGAGTCCGAACAGAAACAAACCCTGCTGGAAGAAATGACCGTTTTGATGGAGATTTCGCGGGCCATCGACAGCGGCCGCGATATCCAGAACCTGCTGGAATTCATCATGGATCAATGCGTGAAGGTAATCCGGGCAGAAGCCGGCTCCATTTTATTGATGAGCGAGGATGAAACAGAACTGGAATTTAAAGTAGCCCTGGGACCTAAAGGAAAAGAAGTAAAACCGTTTAAGGTCGAAATCGGCAAAGGGATTGCCGGATGGGTGGCAGAGAAGGGAAAACCTCTGCTCATTCCTGATGCATACAGCGATAAACGCTTTGATTCTTCTTTTGACGCCAAGACCGGTTTTAAAACAAAGAGTATTTTGTGTGTACCGCTTATTTATAAGGAAAAAATTTTAGGCGTTGTACAGGCGTTGAATCGTCTGGATGGTAAGGAATTCAATAAGAACGATGAACAGGTATTTACTATTTTTGCCACACAGGCCGCACTGGCGATAGAAAATTCAAAATTACTGTTCAGGGAAATCGAAAAGGAAGCTATTGAAAAGGACCTTCAGGTAGCCGCTGAAATTCATCGTTTGATTATTCCCTCGGATTTGCCGCAAAATTACGGGCTGCAAATCAGCGGTAAGCATATTCCAAGCCAGCAGGTGGGAGGCGATTTTTATTCAGTTTTCCCGATAAATGATGATGAAATTGTGGTCTGCATTGCCGACGTCGCCGGTAAAGGCGTGTCGGGCGCTTTACTGGTATCGACATTGCATGCCACTTTAAAAGCTTATTTTAAATATTCTACGGATATACAGGAAATTGTTAACAGCCTGAATAGCCTGATTATGGAGATATCGACGTCCGATAAATTCATAACGCTTTTTCTGGGAAAATATCATAAAAACACATCCCTATTGGAGTACATCAATGCCGGTCATAATCCGGGATTACTGTTAAGAGAAGATAATACAACCGTCAAATTAAAATCCAAAGGCATTAGTATCGGAATTATTGATTTTTCTTATAAAGCAGAGACTATCCAGCTCAGGGAAGACGATGTATTGATTTTATATACAGACGGCATCACAGAAACCGCGAATAGCAAACAAGAATTGTATGGCGAGGAAAGACTGTTGAAAACCGTCTTGAAACACAGGTCTTTGGATTGTTATAAAATACAGGAAGAAATTATCGTGACATTGGATGAGTTTCGCGGATCTGAATCTGCCGCTGACGATCAGACTTTACTGGTAATCAAGAAAAATTAAAAAATCACAAATATTTTATGCGATCCATAGCCGGCCGGGTGTGAACTATTGTTCACACAATGTGAACGATTGATCACAGTTACTGTGAAGTATCGTTCACAGTCCTGGTTCATAATTTTTATGTATATTTTAGCTTAAACAGTTTAAAATCATTTACTTAACCACGGTAAATAATATCTGGCACATAATTTGACGTTATAAATGTTAATACTCGCGTTGTTTTCGATAAATTCCATATCTGATAAATTTATATTGGGGTTAGAGATGAAGTATGCCGGATTAACCGACGATCCTGCCACCAGAAAGGCTGCTCACGGCTATCCGCAGGATTGGAAGATATATAAATTCTGCAGAGAGAGCGATGCCCGGCAATGGGTAAAAGAGATGCTTTCTATGCCCGGATATATTGGTAAAGAAAATGAGCGCGGCTGGAAATTTGGTTATACGTTCTCCATTAAAAGAGAATCTGAGGCGCTGCATAGCATAAATCAAAAGAATTTAATTTATGCGGGTGAAAAGCGAAGGAATCCGAGTCTCTGAATTTTAAGAGGGGGAGAGCCGGAACATCCCCGGACGAAGGCGGGAGGTTTAAAAGGCATTATAAATCGATGCGCTTTTACCGCCCGCCTTTTATTAAAAGAAAATTACATCGTGTTCATCTAATAATACACGGAACAGACTTCGTTATGACAAATCATTTAATCGGCAACAGAATAAGGGGTATATCATGAACAGAACGCATCATGAATCGCTGTGTATGTTCCGGAAAGTCAATAAGGTTTTGGAACGAAATAAAGAAATCCTAAAGGAACATAAAATTGTGCACCAGACTGCCGGCGAGTTTTCCGGTAATCTAAAAGAAATATCTAAACTAACGGCTGATAAAAAAAACAGAATAAATGATGTTAATGGAAAGGGCGTGAAAGCCAGGGATGAACTGGCTATGATTGCCAGTGAATTAGCCGCGGCGGTTAAAGCGTATGCCTATGACAAAAGGAACACGCTTTTGGAAGCGGCCGTGGATTTTTCTTATTCCGATATCCGCACCGCCGGCGATGCGGAAGCCCTGCATATAGCCAGCCTGATTCTCGCGGAGCTGCAGACCAATATTCATGGTTTGGGCGCCTACCTGGTGAATGATATGGATGTCGAGGAATTACAGGAAGCGATCTCCCGGTTTGGCGCGTTGGCCAAAAGTAATGGCGATATAAAATGGATCTATGTGAACAATACCCGCCGTCTGGCGCAGCTTATCTGGCAGAGCAATGATCTTCTGAAAAAGCGGTTGGATCAACTGGTATACCGCCTGAAGCGCCGCTGCCCGCGGTTTTATAAAAGCTATGTAAAGGCGCGGAAGACCGGGGAAAGGAATTAATAGAATACCAGAGACTTAATTTTAAAATCAGGAAATTTTTTAGAAGAAAGAAGATCTTATTTTATTTGTCAGAAGGTGATATTTTTGTTTAAGTTAAAACCGCCATAGTTCTATGTTAATACTTTTATGAATTGATCAGGTTAGAAAGATACTTTTAGAATGAAAAGAAAAAATTATACCATTGTCAATATAATGGACCCAAAAATCTGGACTAATATTTAAAGCGAGAGATTTAAGTAAAATGGGGATTTTATGAAAAGAGAAAGGTTTCTTTCTGAATTTAAATCAATAATAGTGATTATAACTTGTGCCTTTTGTTTTACTTGTGAAGATCATACAACAAACCCATACCAAAATTCAGAGGTTGAGCTGTGTTATCGAAAATTAGATAGCAATTCTCGCTGGCAGATATTTACAAATAACAGGTTTGGAAATAATCAGAAAAATATTTCAAATAATCCCTTTGATGATGCTTATAATCCGTTATGGACGCCGGATGGAAAATATATTGCTTTTCGTTATGACCGGGAAAATGCTGGGGGATGTGATATCTATCTATATGATAATACTAATAATAGTAAGATAAACGTAACATCTGATTTTGAAATTGGAGAAAGCGCTTATCCGATACTTTGGTCACCCGACAGCGAAAAACTCATTTATCATTATCACAAAATGGGAGAACCATTTTACTATTATATCATGAATTCTGATGGAACGGAAAAACAAATACTATTTGAAACAGAATCGGTGTATTTTATAGATTTTAGTGATCATGGAAACTCATTATTATATACAAAGGATGAACTTCTTTATAGAATTAATATTGCTACAAAATCTTCTGAATTGATTCTGGATTTTAAGGAGAATAGTGTTTATCCAGCATGGGTGGATGGATATGATCCGATTAATCATACAGTTTTATGTCATGAGGATTCGAGTAGCTGGAATGGGGGCGCTACTTTCTTAATAAAGAGAATAAACCTGACTACGAAGAAATCCGACACATTAGTAATAGCTGAAAATGGAATTAAATTTTTACGTCCCGTATTTTCCAGAGAATATTCTAAAGTAGCTTACATAGAACGTGATTATGAAAACGACATTTCTAAAATAATCCTTCTTGATGATAGCGAAAAAACCGAATTAAACAGATTAACTGATGAAAACGAAAGTTACAGTTTTTATAATATAGAATTCAGTCCGAATAACACTTATATAACCTATACTCTAAGCGAGAATATTCCAGGTGAAGTAATGAGATCTTATTCCTATGTATATGTTTTGAATATTTCGACTAAAGAAACACGATTGATCGATCAAGCGGAAGATTCGCACTGGAATCCGCTTATCAATTTTTAAATAACAATATAAAATGGAAGGTGAGCAAGATGAAAAATAAACAAGTAATTTTAGTAGTTTTGATATTATTATTATGCTGCACGATTAAAAATTATGCTCAGCAGGAACGTTTAGCTGAAGCTAGTGAGAGAATATCAAAAACTAATGAGATTATTAAAGAAAAGGATTATAAATGGAAAGCAGCATTAACTTCAATGTCTTTACTAACACAAGAGGAATTTAAGAAGCGATGCGGGATTATATCCGATACAACATTTAACCCTTTGGAACAAAAAAAAATACAGGAAAAAATCAAATGAAATTTTTTTTATACTTTTTTTTTAGGGCTTGTTTTTGTGTATTCATGTTGTTCTGATAGTATTTATCAGCAAGACACTGATCCTTATCGTTTTAACTATCCTGAATACAATGATGGGCATACTGGATTTTGTAATTCTCCCTACCATGATAACTGTGGTGATGATGATTATTGGACAAATATATATCGGTTAACTGAGTTTACTATCGACGATTCAATATTTTTATTAGCATCCGAAGAAGTTGGTTTTAATGGGGAACGTCCTAATCCGACCTCAACTGAAGAGGCTGAATTAATATCATCTAACGATGATATTGAAAAAATAATATTCGATTTACCATATCCACATTGTATACACCATATTGAAGGTTTTTATCTTCTGTTTGGTAGCATTAAATCAAAGAAAGGTAGTGTTCTAAAATATAATGGAACAATAGATATTGATGAAGACACAATTGAAGTCATTGCGAACTATAAATCTTATTGGACAGGTAAGATTGTTAATGATACTGCTTATGTTTTACCATGATTATTTTGAAAGGAAGTATTAAGATGAAAAATATTTTTATTCGGAATGAGTTGTACAAGTGATACAGATTTCATAAAATCTTTATTGGATTTATACAACCTCAATACGGATATTGGTAATTATTTTAAAAAGGGAATTATGAAAGGTATTTTAAATATATTATGTTGTTGTATATTTATCCTGTTGTAAATCCGGCTCCTGACGGGGTTCTATGACGGGCTAACCGCGAGGTTTAGGGGTTATGGAGTTTTTTTGTTGCGACTAGCAGGATAATTTGGAGTGAAACAAATAAATTTATTTACTAAAAATATTTGAAAGAATTATAATTATCTACATTTTTAAGAATAATATTCACTATTTGGATTTTTAATATTAAACCAGTTTGAGGATTATATGTATACTTTTAATTTTTTCATATTTAATTCAATCGGGAAGATATTATTAGCTTTGTCTATTAGTTATTTTATTTTAGTCATACCAAGCTGTATTATATCGCCAGATGAACCAATCGATGGCAATGGAAATTGGATTTCGATCGGATTGGAAGGAAAATTAATAACTAATATTAAGACTACCAAGAACTACATTTACGCATGTGCAGCTTTTGATGGTTTATTTCGTCATCCGATATCTTCCTTAAACAATGACTGGGAATATATTGGATTAGAACACCACACCCTGATTAATGGTATTTCAATAGATACATTAAAAGGAGTAAGTAGTCCTAATACAGTAGGCATGTCAGATGTTATTATCAACCCTAATAACGAAAATGAAATGATTGCCGTAATTATTACACTTGGACCAAATGTGCCGGGTATTTATAAAACCGTTGATGGAGGAGAAAACTGGATTGAAGCCGACAGTGGATATGGATTTATACCTTATTGGTGGCCTGATGACAGTGGAAGATTTAATCCGTGGAAAAGTGCGCAAGTATTATTTAATCCCACTCATCAATTTGATGTAATATTCGCAGGCGATGTCTGGAATGATGGGATTTACAGAAGCACCAATTCCGGTTTAACCTGGGAGGCTGTTATCAAACCAAACTTAAATACTTTTTCCCAGACAAATTCTTTTTCACAAGATCCTTATGATCCAACTATTATTTATGCAGGAGGCAGTGGCAGCGCAGGAGACGCTCCTACCTGGAGGCCGGCATGGTTTATCAAATCCACAAACGGTGTTGAAGGTATCTGGGAAACTCTTCTGCCTGATGGAACAGAGTATGTATATTTCGATAGTGTTGTAGATGATATCTGTTTTACAACAAATCCACAGGCTATCTATTTAGGAATGAGGACTTTTATTTTAGGGAGCAGAGATGACGGTAAAACATGGACAAAATTATTTACGGATTCAGATCATCCTGCCAACATATTTTCAATAGAAGCTTCGCCGAATAATGAGAGACATCTTGCTGCCGGTAATGGGCAGATTCTTATTGAATCTACTGACGCGGGTAAAACATGGGCAAAGGTAAAAACGCCGGCAAATGGCAGAGTTGGAGGCTTAAGGTGGGACAAACAAACAGACAACCTGTATGTGATTTCAGGAGATAGTAGCGGAATATACGTTCTACCTGAAGCATCTTCAATAAGACTTACAAATACGGAGTGATTATATGAAAAACATGTTATCTGTTGAGAGATCGCCACCTTTATTAAAAAAGCCCCCACGATTCTTAACCAAAAAAAATCTCCGCCAGAGAATTTTCGCATGGAAAGATATTCCAATGAGGGCTTTTATCTTCTTTACGGCATTCTTTTACCAAACAATAGCAATATAAAATACGGAGAATGAAATGTATAGTATTAAACATATAATAACTCACAATAAAATATTTATATTTCTGATATTTTTATCAATTTTATTTTTAAATACAGAAATAACACACGCCCAGAATAGTGATTCATTAATACAAATAATAAACTATTCAAAATCTGTAGAAAAAATCAATGATGCTAAAGGAAAATTACCTGAACATCTCGCCAAGGTTGATATGATTATACTTGATGTGGTAATACAGCTTAAGGCTGAAGGGACCAATCGTACTAATGCTGCTAAAAAAAGTATACATAAACGTTTTTCAAATAACAATTTGCAGATTGACGATAATGGGAATATTCTTGCAGATGTTTATATGGATCAGGTTGATTCAAAAAGCATTGAATGGCTAAAAGAAAAGGGAATTTTGGTTGAGTATGTGGATAAAAATTTTAAAAGAATCACCTGTAAAGTCCCATTTGATATGATTGAAAGCATAGCAAATAATAATAATATTAATGGCATTAGCTGTATACCAGTAACTATTACAGAAGTTGGAGATTATACAACTTCAGGAGATGGGATACTCAATGCTTCAAATACCCGTTCGACATACAGTATAAATGGTATGGGATTTAAAGTTGGGATTATCTCTGATGGCGTAGATCATAGGCAAGATGCAATAAATTCAGATGATTTGCCAGCGGGGTTTCAGGTTATTAATAATAGAATTAGTGGCGACGAAGGTACCGCTATAGCAGAAATAGTTCATGATATAGCGCCTGGTGCTTCTTTAGCGTTTTCAGACCATTATTATGGTGAAATTGGTATAGCGAATAGTATAACAGCGCTAAGGAATGCAAATTGTAATATAATAATAGATGATGTTTGGTATCCACTGGAACCAATGTTTGAAGATGGAACGATTGCAGATGCAATTGATCAGGCAACAGCAAATGGTGTCAAATATATCTCTTCAGCGGGGAATTATGCGGAAAAAACATGGACAGGCCAATCCGTTGACAACAATAGCAACAGTTGGATGGAGTTTTCAGGATCAACTGAAGTAAATTCCATATCTGTTGGGCCAGGTGAAACTTTTCAGGTTGTTATGCAATGGGCTAACAAATGGGGAGATTCAAACGATGATTATGATTTATACTTATATGATGGGTCTAGTACAGCTTCAAACGTATTAAAAAGAAGTACTCGTAGACAAAATGGTGATGATACACCTTATGAATATTTTTCATGGACAAATGACAACGGTTCCTCAGTCACCGTTTATTTAAGAGTAAAGTTTTATTCGGTAAGCTCTCCAAGAGTTGTGAAATTGATGGGGCATGCAAATGGCCCATATACAGGGGCTTTTAATTATATCACTGATGGAGGTATAAAGCCGCATGCGGCAGCCAGTTCGTGTATAAGCGTTGGCGCATTGAATGCATCTTCACCGCAAACTATAGCTTCTTATAGCTCGCACGGTCCTTCTCGAATTTACAGCTATGATACGAATGGAAATCCTGTTTCTTATATTGAACGAGCAACGCCTACAATTTGTGGTATTGATGGCGTTCAAACTTATGTTGGAACATCAGGAATTTGGTCAGGTGGGGATCCTCTTTTTTATGGAACATCTGCATCAGCTCCTCATATTGCGGGAATTGCAGCGTTATTGTTAGATCAAAATGGTAATTTATCGTGGCAGGAAACCAAAGGGTGCTTCACACAAAATGCAACAAAAGTTCCAGGCATGGGTGGGCAGAATTTTACTAATGCATATGGATACGGTAGGATAGATGCTTATAATTCAACAACATATCTTTATGTACCGGAAGCCTTTTCAAGTATTTCTGAGGCTATAAATGTATCAGTTTCAGGCCAAACTGTTAAAGTATCAGGTTCACAGACTCTATCAAGCAATATAACCGTCCCATCCGGAGTAACATTAACTATTGCTTCGGGAGCTACTGTCAATCTTGGTACATATTCTATAATCTCAACCGGCGGCACAATAAATAAAGAATCCGGCGCAACCATAAACGGAATGAGGGCAACTTTATCAGCCAATAATAATTTAAGGGGCTTGTGTGGTAGGATTCAGACAGCATCTAATTATGCGGGATCGACCAATACAATCTTCTTGATAGATGGAAATTTTAATGAAAATGTAAGTGTCTATAATAAAACCAGTCTTTCTATAATAGGAAGTTCATCTTATAATCATTTTGGAAATCTAATCCTCTCAAATTGCGATTATTTTTATGGAGTCGGTTTTGGAGCAAAAAGCGTCTTTATTAGCGAAGGAGACTATACAATACTTGCTAATCTAAATGTTGATGGAATTGACCAGAGCACGATAGGTTTTACACTTTATAATAGTGATGCTAGTGGATATAATCTTTCTGCACAGTATTCACAAGCCGGAATACATTGCTATGATGGAAGTGAGATAGATTTAGAAGTATCTTTATCATGTCATAACCTTAGGGGAATTGATTCATATTGCGGTTCTAATGTCAATATTGAGAATTCCTATTTTTGTGGCACTGCTTTAGATTTAAAAGCTTATCTATTCTCCTCTATCGAAGCATACTATTGCTATTATGACGGTGGCATTCCTTCGATTTCAAGCAGTTCCAGTACAGTTTATACTTACGGTAATCAAAGCTGCCCCTTATATAAGGTTAATCCCGGCCAACAAATGAAAAACGACAACTATGTCGTTTCGGCAAATGATGATAATCCCGAAAAATCAGAATTTGGAAAGATAAATTCAGCCTATTTCGATATCAATAAAAGATTAATTGACGCTCTTAATACAAAAAGCGCTTTTAACAAAGACTCATACTGTAATGAGTATGAAAAAGTGATAGCGGATTTTACGGAATTTATTAAAAACAATCCTGACTCGCCTTTATCAAAGATTGCGTTTATGGCTTCTGCCCGGTGTTATCGAAGAGTAGACGATCTGAGGGGAAAAAGTGACGCCGCCGGCATGAAAAATTTTCTTACGGGTATTATAGAAGACAAAGAATACACGGCATTAATACCATTGGCTGAGAGACGGATGATAGATTATTACAAAACCGTAAATGATTACACGAATGCAATTATAATCGCAGATAACCTGCTCGAAAAGTACAAATCGGATGATGATTATGTCTGCAATATTTTATATGTAAAGGGATTAACGCTTTTATATGATTTAAATAATTCTGCGCAAGCTGAAGAATGTTTTAAAACAATCATTAGGGAATATTCTGACAATCCATTAGTGCATTTAGCGGCAAATGAGTTGAAAAATCTCGGCTACTCCGATGAACAAATTGAAACAGAAAAATCGATTGCCGATAAACCGAATGAATTTAACATCAGCAATAATCCTAATCCATTTAATCCTGCCACGACGATTTATTATTCAATTCCTGTAGATGGTAAGGTTTCCATAAAAGTCTATGATTCACTCGGAAGACTGGTTAAAGAACTGGTGAATGAGACCAAAGCGGCAGGCAGTTACCAGACTGTATTTGATGGGACTTCACTGGCCAGCGGGGTATACTATTATAAAATAAATATAAACGGCCAGGTAGAAACCCGTAAAATGCTGCTGGTTAAGTAGGCTTTGAGTAATCTATAATGATAAAGGCGGTAAAGAAGCTGTTGATGATACAGCGCGCTTTGCCGTCTTTTTTTCTATGATCGAAAATTTTTACGGAAGCAATATATTTTTAGAACAAAAAATCCGGCTCTTTAACGGTATCGTAAAGAGCCGGTATAATCAGAAATATTAGTTTTTCGCGATAGCCATATCGATCAAGTCTAATTTGTACATATAAAAATTTTCGTAATCTCTCGAGCCTGCCATCCAGAAATATTCGCCGTCGAAGCATAAACCGCCCAGCGTGGGCATATCAGAATCAGCAATATACTTTTCTATAATAGAACCATCCGGCCCTATTTTAACCAGATTCATGGATTCATAATTATTTGCAAACCATATATTTGCGCCGTCAAAGGCAATGCCGCCGCAGTTGAAAAAATCATAGTCGTCAAAAATATTTATAATTCCGCCATTTTGATTAAAACTGAATATGTTTTCATAAGAAGACGCCCAGAAAATTACGCCGTCAAAGGTTAAATAATCAAAGTCATAATCACCCTCAGGCATAGGAAAGAAATAATCCCCGCTGGCGGGTATGCGGTATATGGTCTCTTTGTTAAATTCCACAATCCATATGTAATCCGGGCTCGCGGTTAATGCGGAAGGCCATTCCAGTGATGTGTTGATTGTCGAGATATTCTCACCGTTTGTTGATACTTTATAAATATTCGTTTCCGAATCGTTGATGTTGCCTAATACCAGAAAATCAGTTCCGTCAAAGGCAATATCGTCGATATTATATTCCAGAGCGATAGAATCTAATTTAGTGCCCTGATTGGTTACTTTATACAGGAATCCGGTACTGTAATTCCAATACCACAGGTTAACGCCGTCATGAACCAAATCCGGTGTCATATAAGCATCCAGAGTAATTGAATCCATAACCGCACCCGAAAAATCGATCTGATAAATTTTATATTCAGGAAAGTAGCCTGTTACTTTAAAGGTTGAATACCAGAGATAAGAGTCGTTTCCGGTCAGGCCGCCAAAGTCTTCTCCTGTACAAGCAATAGAATCTAAAACTGATCCATTTTGATCAATTTTGTATATATAATCATTTTCATAAGTATCGATAAGGCACCATAAATAGGCGCCGTCAAAATGAATGCCTGAGATACTATAATCGTTTCGGGGGGAGTTTATTAGGGACTTTCCTGCCGGGTCCATTCTCATAATTTTATTTAAGCCCCAGCCGCCGTCCGCGCATAATAATTCGCCGTCTGAATAGGTTATTCCCGATGTATTGTCTCCGGCTGTTGGAAACGATTGCAGGAACGTCCCGGAAGTATTGTAAACGTCAATCATATTACCGCTGCCTATAAAAAGCTTGCTTTCCCCAAAGGCGATGTCATTGATATAATCCAAGGATATGGCGAATGAATCAACGATAGAGACAAATTTGGTGTTAGGCATGGACGTTCTGGTTGCGTTCCAATTACCATTAATATTATATGCTGAATAATAGAATGTTCCGGATGCCTGATCCGGGCTGGTTCCAAGAGACCCGGTGAATCTTATTTCCCCATCGATATCCCCGAAGGCGAAAGACTCTCCGGATACGAATCCGTTTAACGGGGCATTATACATAACGCCCGGTATGGAAATGGTGCCTGATAATTTCGACTCGTTTTGTGTGATCTCCGCGGTAAAATTACCATTGGGATCGCCGCCAGCAGCGCTCCAGGAACCTTCCCAGCCGCCGGCAATATTAACTTCGGCGGAATCTATTTTAATCGCTTCGATTTCTGTTGTGCCGTTACATGAGAAGCTGCTGCCCGTTCTGGTATAAACCCAGTTTGCGCTTCCGGTCATTTTTTTGCCGCCGTCGGTTATTGTACCGGAAAAATTAATGGCGGTTGAACCGTTATCGGCAGGCATAGTGACATTCCAGGATGCCGTATTTCCGGTTATTTTTCCGGTCCATGAACCGCTTTCTCCTTCAATGGAAACCGTTAAATTACTCCCTGATTGTTGGATTGAATAAATGTTATAGCTTGTTGTTGTTTCTATTTCACCGCTGCAATTATCGGTCTCGACTTCGGTTGCCGACCAGTATCCGGAAAGGTCAAAATCAGCCGTGCCAGAGTTGGTGGATTTGTCATCGCTGCACCCGAAGAAGAACAAAAATACTAACACAACGCCTGAGATAATCGTTTTTAAATTGCCCATAATTTTCTCCGTTGGATAATGTTTTGGATTCGTTTATTAAACTTGAGTGTCAATGCAAAATAACGTACAAAATATAGATGATCTTTTTTATAAAATCAAGATAAACCTGCCAGACCTATTAACAATCTGTTATTTATTGAAATAAAGATTTTTATTATTGTGTTATTAAATCAAATTAAGTAAATATGAATGCTGAAGTTTAACCGGAGACTTTATTTATGCAGGAATTTATAAATTCTTTCTATGATTCGCCCATCGGCGTTATAGAAATATCCGCGGATGATTATAATTTATTTTCACTCCGGTTTTTCGAAAATGATGTCAAGCGCCCACAGGAAAAGGAAAATAAAATCATTGAGAAAGTTATCCGGCAGTTGGATGAATATTTCAGGAAACAGCGGAAAGTATTCGAACTTCCGCTTAAACCGGAGGGTACGGACTTTCAAAAAAAAGTCTGGCAGGCATTAACGCAGGTTCCTTATGGAAAAACATCCACCTATAAGGAAATTGCCGAAAGAACCGGTGATCTGAAAGCCGTGCGCGCAGTGGGAGGGGCAAACCGCAAAAATCCGATTGCCATCATTATTCCCTGCCACCGGATTATCGGATCGGATAATCATTTAACGGGTTATGCCGGAGGGTTGTGGCGTAAAGAATGGCTGCTCCGGCATGAGGGCGCATTATTGGTTTAATGCCGGTTATAATCTAACCCATAGCTATTAATTTCATATCCAGCAGAATACGCCCGCTTTCCAGAATCAGAGCATCGGCTTCTTTTTTTCCATTTTCGGCTTCGTCTTTATCGCGTTGTTCTTTCCGGTTTTTCTTCCGCTCTTCGGCTTTTTCCCTTTCCAGTCGTCTCTTATTTTCTTCCAAAGAAACCATTTTTATTTCTTTCTGTTGTTTGAATTCTTCGATATCTTCCATGATATATTGAAATTCAAAATCGTCTTTGATCCTGGACAGATGCAGTTTCTTAAGCCGGGGAATATATTGTTTCAGTTCGGGATTCACCGGCATATACTGAGCCGCATTAATTTCATCCCATTTAAGGGCATTAGGCTCGGCATTTTCGCCAATATCCATCAATTCATATTGGGAAGGGAAGCTGATATCCGGCGTTACGCCGAGATGCTGGGTGCTGCCTCCGTTCACCCTGTAAAATTTAGCTATGGTCATTTTTATCTGGCCGTATTTCTGATTATCAGCCCCTTTGTTCGGGAAAAACCGGTCGAGTTCTATAATATTCTGAACCGTGCCTTTGCCGAAGCTTTGGCTGCCGAGAATGATTCCCCGGCCGTAATCCTGGATGGCGGCGGCAAAAATTTCGGATGCCGAAGCGCTGAAACGGTTCATTAAAACCGCCATGGGTCCGTCGTAAACCACATTACCGCTGTAATCGCTTTCAATTTTTACCTGTCCGTTGGCGGCGCGCACCTGAACAACCGGCCCGGATTTAATAAACAACCCGGTTAGTTCGATCGCTTCATTTAAAAATCCTCCGCTGTTATTACGCAGATCAATCACAATACCGTCGACGCCTGCGGATTGCAGTTCTCTTAAAAGTCGTTCCACATCGCGGGTAGTGCTTTTATAATCGGGATCGCCTTTGCGCATTGCCTCATAATCAAAATAAAAGGTGGGTATTTCTATAATTCCTAATTTATAAGATTTCCCACGATGTTGCAGTTCCAGTGTATCACTTTTGGCCGCCCGATCTTCCAGTTTAACTTTATCCCGGACAATGGTGATGATTTCCTGAGGCGCATCCAGGGCGGCGTCTGCTTTAATAATTTGCAAACGAACTTTTGTATCTTTCGGTCCGCGAATGATCTGAACCACATCATCAATCCGCCAGCCAATTACATCCACCAGTTCGCCTTCCTCGCCTTGGGCAACAGCGGTGATCAGATCGTTGGCATGAAGCAGCCCGCTTTTATCGGCAGGACCGCCGGGAACGATTTCGACCACTTTTGTATATTCATTCTCGGTTCTTAAAGAAGCGCCGATACCTTCGAGAGATAAACTCATTTTTATTTTAAAATCATCGCTGATTTTAGGCGACATATAGTTGGTATGCGGATCGAATGATACGGCGAAAGCGTTCATATACCATTGAAAAACATCTTCGTTTTCCGTTTGTTTAATGTTTCTTTCCAGGTTTTTGTACCTTTTTTCAAGGGTTTCTGCGATACCGTCCCAGTCCTTTCCGGCCAGGTGTAATTTTAAGGCTTCATTTTTTATCATCTTTCTCCAGATACTGTCCTGCTGAATTCCGGTTTCTACCCATTCAGCCTCACTGCGATCAGGCTGGTAGTATTCATCAATACTATAGTCAAATTCTTTTTGTAACAGTGAAAAAATAAATTCCTGACGTTCTGCAAAGCGGGTCTGAAACCGGTTAAATATATCAAAAGCAGGCGAAGCATTTCCGGCTTTCAAATAATCATCCAGTTGATATTTATATTGTTCAAATTCTTTTATATCGGAAAGCAGAAAATAAATCCGGTTGTAATCCAGAGTACTGAGATATTCTTCGAACATTTGTGCGGATAAAGAATCGTCAATCGGCTTTTTCTGATAATGGCTGTTGCTGAGAATCTTCATGACAATCTGGGAAACCCGGCCATGCTGGGGTTCGGCCTGCTGTATTTTATAAGCAAGCTGTTCAGCTTCATTCTTATCGCCGCCCGGCACCGGGTAAACAGAAATTAGAACCGCCGCCGCAAATATCAGTAATAATATTTTTTTCATATTGAATACCTGTTATTAACCTGAAATTAAATTACCTTTTAAACGCAAAATAGTTTCGTCTTCGCCTAATATTATTTGTCGAAACGATAATCATTATCTTTAATTTACAAAAAAAATGCAAAAAAAATTCCTTCTTCTGTTTTTAAATTTTAACCGGAAGAACATAATGGATTTTCTGAACCGCTAATAAGGAAACAATGCTCAAACCCGCAGCGGCGAAAAAAGGAATTTTATAGTCGATCATCCATAATGCGCCGCCGATAACCGGAATTACGACCGCGGCAATATGATTAATGGAAAAGCCGACGGCAATTCCCGATGCGATTTCCCTGGGATCGCCGATCTTTTGAAAATAGGTGTTGATGGCGATGGCAAAATTAAAAAATATATAATCCAGAATATATAAAACGCCGGCCATCCATTTGGTACTCACATAGGCATAGGCCAGAAATATAAAAAATACAGCGCTATATTCTATGGACAGTATCTGGCGTTCCCCGAAAAAGGCAATGGCTCTGCCAATGGCCGGACTTAAAAAGTAGTTGATGATATTGTTTATAACAAAAAGCATGGCGATTTCATCAACGCCGTACTTAAATTTTTTAACCAACAGGAAAACGGCGAATGCGGTAAAAATTTGTCTGCGGGCGCCGGACATAAAGGTTAAAAAATAGTATAGCCAGTATCTTTTCCTGATGACCAACTTTTTGGTCTGAACCTGCTGATGTTTTTCCGTCGGATCTTTCGAAAAAGCCCAGACTGCAAAAAATGTCACTATGATTCCGACGGTTATATATAATTCTCTGTAGGCAAAAAAATAGGATAAACTTAAAATTAACAGGCCGATAAAAATGTTGGAAGCGGCGGCTAGCCCCCGAAAATTACCGATGACTTTTGGCGCTGTCTGAGCATTAAAATATTGCAGCATCAGCGATTGATTTGTTGTTTCATAATAATGAAATCCTGTGCTCATCAGCAAGGTGGTAATTAAGATTCCAGAGTAACCGGGGAAAAAACCTGTGGCCGCCAAACCGCCGCCGAGAACAAGAATTGACAAAGCGGAGAGACGGTCTTCCCGCAGAAAGCGGATTAGAAAAATGGCCAGTAATGCCAGTAAACCGGGTATCTCGCGCACACCCTGTATGATTCCAATCTGGTTGCCATTCAAATGTCCCACATCAACGGCAAAATTGTTAAACAAAGTCTGCCATCCCTGGTTACCGATTGCCGACGCGATCGTCAGCATCATCAGATACCGGTACATTGGTTTTAGTTTATATGAAGCGCTTTCCATGCCATCTTTTCCGGGGGCTGTGATTTGCTGTATTTTTACCGTAAAAATCGAAATGGGAATATAGTCTATTCCCTTTAATCGGCAAAATATAATTTTCTTATCCAGTTCAATAAAATGTATTCAGACGAGTTTAGGGAATGTATTTAGTCAATAAAATTTATTTTTGCCGCATATTGATTTTTTAGTAATGTATATTTATACTTGCCTTAGCAATGAGCGTTGAAGCTCAGTAAGATTTTAAAAATAATCTTATCCAGAAAGGCGGAGGGAACAGGCCCATTGATGCCTTAGCAACCATTCTTTAGCTACAGAAAAGGTGCTAATTCCTGCCCCAACCAGGGGAAAGATAAGAAGCTGGTACTATAAAACCTCTTCGGTTCTTAACTCTGAAGAGGTTTTTTTGTATATAAAAAGCATTTAGAAAAGGAAATAAATCGATGTCAAAGAAAATAAAAGCGGGTATCCTTGGTGCCACGGGAAGCGTGGGACAGAAATTTATCGAATTGCTGAATGATCATCCCTATTTTGAAATAACGGCACTCGGCGCTTCGGAGCGGTCTGCGGGAAAAATTTATCAGGAAGCCGCCAACTGGTTTATGACCACTCCCATGCCCGAAAAGGTGAAAAAAATGAAGGTTCAATTATGTGAACCGGGGCTGGACTGCCAGGTTGCTTTTTCCGCGCTTGACGCTTCGATTGCAGGAGAAATTGAAAAAAAATTTGCACAGGCCGGTTATTTTGTGATTTCCAATGCCAGGAATCACCGCTACGAAAAAGATGTGCCCCTGCTGGTTCCGGAAATAAATCCCGGTCATCTGGATGCGCTGGCTATGCAGCAGTATGGAAAAGGTAAGATTGTTACCAATCCGAACTGTTCAACCACCGGTCAGGTGATGGCTTTAAAACCGCTGCAGGATGCTTTCGGTCTGGATGCCGTGCATGTGGTTACCATGCAGGCTTTGTCCGGCGCCGGTTATCCGGGTGTTCCTTCTCTGGATATTATGGATAATGTGATTCCCTATATCGGGGGCGAGGAAGAGAAAATGGAAAAGGAGCCTTTGAAAATTCTGGGTAAATTTATTGACGGACAGTTTATCAACGCAGAGTTTAAAATAAGCGCTTCCTGTAACCGTGTTCCCGTGGTAGACGGGCATCTGGAAGCGGTATCCGTGAAATTAAAACAAAAGGCTTCGGCAGAAGATATAATAAGAGTTTTGCAGGCTTTTAAACCGGCCTTTGGGGAACTTCAACTGCCCAGCGCACCGAAAAAGCCAATACATTATTTCCATGAAAACAATATGCCGCAGCCGCGGTTACTCAGAAACCTGGAAGGCGGCATGGCGGTCAGTATCGGGCGTGTTCGCCCCTGTAATATCCTTGATTTTAAATTTCTGGTTCTTTCTCATAATACGGTGCGCGGAGCCGCCGGCGGGGCCATACTTAATGCGGAAATTATGGCGGCTGAAAATATAATTCGTTAAGGCTAACTTTATTTTCACGTGCTGAAATTTTATACAAAATAGCGTGTATTTTTAAGTTTAACGGTTGACAATACATGAAAGCACAGTTATATTTCGCGACACAACAGCTAATTAAATGAAAGGAAATATAACTATTAGCAAATAGTCAGAGAAATACTTTCTTATCCAGAAAGGCGGAGGGAACAGGCCCGTTGATGCCTTAGCAACCTTCTTATAGCGATAGAAAAGGTGCTAATTCCTGCCCCAACCAGGGGAAAGATAAGAGGCTGGTAATATAAAACCTCTTCGGTTCTTAACTCTGAAGAGGTTTTTTTATAGGTAAAATGGATAAATTAATTATATACATAGAGGGGGTTATTGATGCCAAAGAATCATAAATATCATTTTGAGACGCTGCAGCTGCATGCCGGTCAGACGCCTGATCCGGCTACCAATTCCAGGGCGGTGCCGATTTATCAGACAACTTCATATATATTTAATAATGCCGAACATGCGGCGGACCTTTTTAACTTAAAGGAATTCGGCAATATCTATACGCGGATAATGAATCCCACTACCGATGCTTTTGAAAAACGCGTCGCCGCATTGGAAGGCGGCATCGCCGCGCTGGCAACAGGATCGGGTATGGCGGCCCAATTTTTAGCTTTGGCCACTATCGCCGAAGCCGGAGATAATATTATCTCCACGAGTAATCTGTATGGCGGTACCTATAACCAGTTTAAAGTTGCCTTCCCGCGGCTGGGTATTAAGGTGAAGTTTGCAAAGGGAGAAACGCTTGATGACTATGCCGGGCTGATTGACGGTAAAACCAAAGCCATTTATATCGAAAGCATCAGCAATCCGCGGTTAAATATTCCGGATTTTGATAAACTTGCCAGGCTTGCCCATGACCATAAAATACCGTTGATTGTTGATAATACATTCGGGGCAGGCGGTTATCTGGTTCAGCCCATTGCCTTTGGCGCCGATATTGTTACGGCTTCAGCCACCAAATGGATTGGAGGGCATGGCACTTCCATAGGCGGGGTGATTGTGGACAGCGGTAAATTTAACTGGGGTAATGGTAATTTCCCGGTATTTACGGAGCCGAGTTCGGGATATCATGGATTAAAATTATGGGAGGTTTTCGGGCCGGATAGTTCGTTTGGGAATATTGCTTTTATCATCAGAGCCCGTGTGGAAGGCCTACGGGACTTGGGCCCGGCTTTAAGCCCGTTTAATTCTTTTTTATTTTTGCAGGGGCTGGAAACGCTTTCATTAAGGGTAGAGCGGCATTGCTCGAATGCACTGGAGTTAGCCCGCTGGTTATCGGAGCACCCTAAAGTAGCATGGGTCTGGTATCCGGGACTGAAATCCCATCCTTCGCATGAAATGGCCAAAAAGTATCTGCGACAAGGGTTATTCGGATGTATGCTGGCTTTTGGGATAAAAGGCGGATTGGAATCGGGTAAAAAATTCGTAAATAATGTACAATTAGCCAGTTTATTGGCCAATGTTGGCGATGCGAAAACTCTGGTTATTCATCCGGCGTCGACAACCCACCAGCAATTGAGCGATGAAGAACAGGCGGCTTCGGGTGTTACACCGGACCAGATCCGCGTATCAGTCGGCATAGAACATATAGACGATATCAAAGAGGACTTTGATATGGCCTTAAGTAAAATCTAAGAGGATCGATGGAAGCAGAAACAAAACTTATGCGCTTATTTACCGATCAGCCATTGCATCTGGAATGCGGCGCTGAACTTTCTCCTGTAATGGCGGCTTATGAAACCTATGGAACACTTAATGAGGATGGCAGTAATGCCATCCTTATCTGTCACGCCTTAAGCGGCGATGCCCATGCGGGCGGATCGGCAGTTATTACTGATGAAATTCTGAAAAAAATTCCATTTTATAAAACAATGAAGGAAGGACAGCCAGGCTGGTGGGACGGTATGATCGGCCCGGGTCGGGCATTCGATACGAATAAATATTTTGTTATTTGTTCCAATATTTTAGGAAGTTGTTACGGTACTTCCGGCCCGGCTGATGTAAATCCGCAAACCGGACGTTTATGGCAGAAGGATTTCCCCGCTGTAACGGTGCGCGATATGGTGAGAGTGCAATATACCCTGTTGCAAAAATTAGGTGTTAAAAAATTGCACTCGATCAGCGGCGGTTCGCTGGGCGGCATGCAGGCGCTGGAATGGGCGGTTATGTATCCCGATTTTGTCAAATCGATTATTCCGATTGCCACAGCCGCCAGACATTCCGCCTGGGCTGTAGGCTTTAATCATCTGGCCCGACAGGCAGTAACAAACGATCCGGTCTGGGAAAATGGTTATTACAAAGATCAGCCTGCCCGGGGACTTAGTCTGGCCCGCCAGATAGGAATGATCTCCTATCGTACGGATATATCTTTTCAACGAAGGTTCGGCAGAGAACGGCTTGATGATGAAAACGGTTATCTTGATGAGGCGAATCTGTTCCAGAGTGAAAGTTACCTGAATTACCAGGGGGAAAAACTGGTTAACCGGTTTGACGCTAATTGTTTTTTAGCCATTACCAGGGCGATCGACTGGCATGATCTTAGTCAGGGCAGAACCAGTCTGGAAGACGTGATGAAAACTATTACGGCCCGGGCATTGTGTATCGGGATTGATACGGATATCTTATATCCCGCGCATGAACAACAGGAAATTTGCCAGCTATTGACCAATGCACAATACCATGAAATTCAATCTACTGACGGACATGACGCTTTTTTAATTGAATTTGGACAACTTACGGAAGTCATTAAACCTTTTCTTAATTCAATTTCTTAAGGAGTATCGATAATGATTATCATGAAATTCGGGGGCAGTTCAGTTAAGGATGCCGGGCGGATGAGAAATGTGGCGGAAATCATTATAAAGAATATTGATAAACAGCCGCTGGTTGTGCTTTCTGCTTTGGGAGGAATTACAGACCAACTCATAGACGCTTTAACTTATGCAGCCAGACAAAGACCTAAAAAGGCAAAAAAAGAAATAGACCGAATTGAACAAAGACATAAAAAACTTATTTCCGAGTTATTTACCGAAAGCAAATACATCGATCCGTTATACCAGCTTATTTTTCAGGAAATTGAAAAGCTCAGAGTGCTGTTAGGCGCTACGGAAACTATCCGGGTGGAAAGTAAACGCATCGCCAATGCCGTGATGTCCGCGGGAGAAATTTTATCTTCAAATATCCTCACCCAGCTTCTAAAATCAATGGGCATAGCCAGCTATTGTCTGGATGCGCGCAAGATGATTTATGTTGAATTCCATGATCAGGATGTTGTGCCGTTGCTTGGGGAAATAAAAAAACGGGCCGGAAAAAAAATACAGAAATATCTTAAAGATCAACAGATTTTAGTTACACAGGGTTTTATTGCTTCTACCCGTGATGGCGCTCCGGCTACACTGGGTAGAGATGGATCGGACTATACAGCTTCATTGCTGGGAGCCGCCTTAGCGTGCGAAGAAATTCAGATATGGTCGGATGTAGATGGAATTTTAACCGCCGATCCCACTATCGTTCCGGAAGCCCGGCCTTTAAAAACTATGACCTTTGATGAAGCCTGCGAACTGGCCTATTTCGGAGCAAGAGTGCTTCAGCCCGCCACCATTCAGCCGGCTTTGGAAAGCGGAATACTGGTGAGGGTTTTAAACTCAAATCATCCTGATGAGAAGGGAACTGTTATCATATCCGGAAGCGATACCGATAAAGATGTGGTTGTCAAATCAATCGCCTATAAAGAAAATATTACGTTGTTAACCATAGAATCTTCCCGGTTATTGCTTTCGCCGAAAATAATGGAAGAAATTTTTATGATTCTATATCGCCGGGGAAAACGCGTTTATGCTGTTTCCAAATCGGCCACCAAAGTATCGATTACCATAGAAACCAATTCGGATCAAAAAAGCCTGGTAAAAGAATTAGCCAAACAGGGCCAGGTGCATGTAGACCAAAATAAGGTGATTGTCAGCGTTGTCGGCGAAAAGATGCGTAAATCCCATGAGTTGAATTATAAAATTTTGCAGATACTGGATGAAGAGTCTATTCATATCGATCTGATATCCCAATTTGCCAATCAAATCAGCCTGACTTTTATTGTCGATGAAAAGGATATTGAAAGGGCAGTGAAATTATTGCATGATAAATTAATCAGTTAAGTTATAGAACCCACCCCCGGCCCCTGCCCTTCAATGAAGGGAGGGGAGACGGGCAGGCGCTGCGCCTATGAAGAGTTACAAAGCAACGGCATTTCTTTTAGCCAGAGATTTACGTAAACGGATGACTGTCGGGGAAAAAGCATTTAGGACAGCGCTGAAAAAAATAAAATAATCGATGGTCAGATAATATAAAATTTTATGTTAAAAACAGGAAAATTAAAATAAATTAGGTTTTCTGTAAAAAACGCCCTATATTGCTACAACTTAATTTAAAGCCAAGTAGATTTATTATTAACTTCAGTTATCCTGTGATATAATAACGGACATACATAAGATAATTATAACATCGAAATTTGGTATTACAATTTATTTTTATTAGGAGTTTACATGAATATTTATGTTGGGAATCTTCCCAGAAACACGAATGAAGATGCTGTGCGCAATTTATTTGCAGCCTATGGAACTGTGGAAAAGGTAAATCTGATCAATGATCGCGAAACAGGCGAGTTGCGCGGTTTTGGATTTGTTGAAATGCCTTCTGATTCAGAGGCTGCCGAAGCGATTGATCATATCCATGGATCTGATCTTGGCGGACGCACATTAAACGTTAACCAGGCCAAACCCCGCGGAGAACGTTCTTTTAGCAATCAAAGAAGCTCATTTCGTCGTTTTTAAATTTTATTTGGAAGATTTTCCAGATAATGAAATTTTTAAACAAAACCCTGTAATTATTTGCAGGGTTTTTTGTTTTCAATGATAACCAATGAATTGCATACCATATATTTGTGGAAATTCCAATAATTATTAAATTGATTTTTATCTTGACGAATTGATATTAAAAAATGATGCCATTCAAACAATATGTCTCCAAAATTTTCTTCGTATGCATTTTATCGGTTTCAATTTTAAAGGTGGTCTCCGCTGATAATATTTCTCTGGAAGAAGATATTACCGATGACGGCTATCTGAACACCTATACTAAAATTGAAGCGGCTTTTATTCTCTCGGGTCTTTCGGATTCTGACAGTCTTCAAAAATATTTACGCTGGTATGACGACCTGATTGCAAAAATCAAAACCTTTGATTTTGATATTAGTAATCGTGTTGAATCGGCGCAAACCGTGTTTTTATATCTGCATACTACCTGGCTTAAAACCTATGCCCTGGAATCGACAACGCTGGTCGATATTGCCCGGAAAAAAGAATTTAACTGTGTGGCGGCAACCATATTATTTAATATCATTTGTGAAGACCTGGGCTGGGAATGCGAGGCGTTTGAGACGCCGACCCATGTCTATACAGTTTTTATCAATTTCAATCAAAGAGTACTGGTTGAAAATACCAGCAGTCTGGGTTTTGATATTATGAAAAATTTAAAAGACTATTCCAAATACCTGGCCCGCTATTATCCCGAAAACATGGCGCTGCGCATAGGGCTTGACCGGCTTTATTACTATGAGAACAGCAAAGGACGAACCATTAATAATACGGAATTGTTGGGTCTTTTAGCTTATAACCGGGCTTATCTGGCAAAAGATAAAAAAGACTATAAAACCGTTTATAAACTGGTTTTGCTGGCGCAGTTATTTAACTCGGATTCAAGATCGAACGTCAATTTTGAAATTGGTTTATATTATGCCTGGGGCCGGCAATTGGTTGATCAACAGAAATTTAAAGATGCCTTTGGCGTTTTCGCCGACGGTTATTACCGCTATCCGGATAATGAAGATTTTAAACAGAATACTATGGCCAGTTTTTTCAATAGCATGCAGGTTTTCTGGAAGGATAAAAACTGGAAAGATACGGCACAGTTAATGGAAGAAATAATTGTCTTAAAACTATTAACCGATAAAGACAGAAAAAATCTTCAGCAACTTTTTTTGAGCTGGCAGAATTATTTTAAAATTATTGCAGATGAAGATTCAGCGGTTGAAACGGCAGACTATTTACAAAAACTTTCAGGTAATTAAAATTAATGGCTGTAAATCTTTTTCTTTGGTTTTAATAGTTTCTTATTAAAATGAAGTAATTAAAATATAAAATTCCGATGCGATTGATTCAATGAATAGAATTCTGCCTTTTAAATTAGTCAAATCAAAGCAATTTACCCTGTAATTTCATCTTCTCTGCTGGTTTGGTTAATTAACACATAATGGATAATCAACCTAAAATGAAAATGCCCTTTATCTATATCGTATTTATTTTTACATTAAAATTTAATTTGAATTAATTGTGAACTATAATTTAACCGGGAGTGGATTGAAATGCATTTTAAAAAAACAAATCATTTGTTGATAGTGTTCTTTTTTTTAACGGGATGGCTTTTCGGACAGGACAGCCTTAGCCTGAAATTAATTGAAGATTATAATGACTGGGGCTGGGACAGCTGGGTTATGAACAATGGTTTGATTACCGTGACAACTGTTCCGGCAATCGGGGCGCGCATCATGCAGTATGACCTTGATGATCATCCATCCATCTATATGAATCCTGCTGAAACAGGGAACACCTATACACCGTCTTCCGGTTTCTTTTATCCCAATTTCGGCGGATTCAAAAACTGGCCGGCTCCCCAATCCGGATGGAATGGAGGCAATTGGCCGCCTCCGCCGACATTGGATTATGGATCCTATGAAGCGGTTGCTGATACATTTCCGGACTCTGTATGTCTGACCGTAACCAGGCCGGTTGAGCAGTGGCGTACCCCTAACCTGCGTATACAGAGGCGTATGACCATTTATCCAAATACCAGCCGGGTAAAGGTTGAACAGACCATTATTAATGAAGGCGACGTTTTGCAGCAATGGAGCATATGGGATATAACCCAATCGATTACACAGCATGGAACGTCTGCTGATTATGATAATTTCTGTGTTTATTTTCCTATCAATCCGGACAGCCGTTACGGGGAAAGCGGTGTGGCAACAGGCGGCTCATCACAGGCCTGGGTCGGTGAAGTGGCACCCGGCATTTACGGCGTTAAATACAGGCCGGATCAATTAAAATTATTTGCCGATCCGCATTTGGGCTGGATATGTTATGTGGATGAACTTGACGGTTATGCCTACGCCAAGACATTCGATATCTTTGAAGGCGCTGATTACCCGGATGACGGAGCCAGGATTGCAGTTTGGGTTCAAAATTCACCCATATATATGGAAGTTGAAGTCATGAGTCCGATTGTCGATCTGCCGGCTGAAGGCGGAAGCTATACATTTGCCGAAGACTGGTGGGCGGCTAAAGTGGATGGACCTATTATTTCCGTGACGGAGGCAGGCGCTGTCAAATCATTTAATTATGATAAACAGAATGAATGTTTTACAGGCGAATTTGGCGTTTTCCATATGGCCAGGGCAAGACTGGAATTTACCGACAGCGCGGGAGCGGTTATAGACAGCAGTAAAATGTATCCGGTTACGCCGCTGCAGACATTTATCCTTAATGATTCAACTCAGATTCCGGCCAATGCCGATTCGGTTTATGTGGTTTTACTTGATGATGGTGGAAGGCGTATCGGAATTTTAGTCTCCAAAGCCGTTGATGATTTGCTGACGGTTATTCAAAAAACAGATAATCGTAAAACAACCGGATTCAGACTGCACCCAAACTATCCAAATCCCTTTAACAATGCTACAAAGATCAGTTATCAGCTGCCAAAAACCAGCGAAGTACAACTTGCTATTTACAATCTGTTGGGACAAAAAATAGCCACATTGGTTTCAGATACACAAAGGGAAGGCAATTATCAGGTAAAATGGGATGGCGCCGGTTATGCCAGCAGTATTTATATCTGCCGGTTAACCGCCGGTCAGGGATATATTCAATCACGTAAGCTGATTATGATGAAATAGAGTAATACGATATCCGGAAATACTGATTATCAATACTATATGATAATTATTTATTCATCTAAATTACTGAGCAAGGAACAGTATGAGATGATCTATTAGTTAATCATTTTTTATCTGCACCCAAAATCCAATGCATCAGCATTGATTTTACCGGTATTTTTCCACTGCTGACCACTTTATTGTTGATTAATAATCCTGGCGTCATCATAATGCCGTAATCTGCGAATTTATTAACGTCGGTAATCTTTTCAATTTCCGCTACAATGTTATTTTCATCGATCACCTCTCGGCAGAGCGCCTCAAGCTTCTGGCAATTTTTACAGCCGCCGCCAACAACCTTAATGTTTAACATGATGGTATCCTTTCAATATTAATTTTTTATATTCTTTTCGTAAAATGCATTAAAATCTCTTTTAATTTCATCCCGTACTTTCCGAAAAATGTGCATCACTTCTGTTTCAGTTCCAGTGGCTTCAGCCGGATCTTCAAATCCAATATGCAAACGATGTGTAACTTTCCCCAGGAAAACAGGGCAGGATTCTCTGGCATTATCACAAACCGTGATCAAATAATCCCATTCCTCATTCAAATATTGATCTACGTTTTCCGGTTTGCCGCCGCTGATATTGATGCCAATTTCGCTCATCACTTTTACAGCTTTTGGATGAATTTGTCCGGAAGGATTGGTGCCTGCAGACCGCACATGCAGATTGGGATCATACTCTCTTAAAAACCCTTCAGCCATTTGGCTACGACAAGAATTTCCTGTGCATAAAATAAGTATGCGTTTCATAATTTCTCTCTTAAACCATTGATCCATAGATGATTCCGCTGAGTGTAGCCATAATGACAACAAGCGAAACATAGACAATTGTTTTTTGTGTACCGATAATGCCGCGAATAACAAGCATATTTGGTAATGACAAAGCCGGTCCGGCCAATAATAAGGCCAGCGCAGGCCCTTTTCCCATCCCGGCATTAATTAATCCCTGCAGGATCGGAATCTCGGTCAGCGCGGCAAAATACATAAAGGCGCCGACGATGGACGCAAAAAAATTAGCGAAGACTGAATTTCCACCCACCAATGATGCGATCCATTCATTGGGAATGATTCCTTTCCCGCCGTCCTGGGTTCCCAATAGAAAACCGGCCGCTAAAACGCCCAAAGCCAGCAGCGGCAAAATCTGTTTGGCAAAGCTCCAGCTTTCGGCCATCCAATCGGCTGATTCACCTTTACTTAATGATAGGATTATGATCAGTAAAAATATCGCAGTTATAAAGGGTGCAAGTGGATTATCCGGCCAGATAAGATGACTTATTATAACCAGCGCCGTACTTCCAAGAACCATCCATTTTTGTATTTTTAAGATAAAAAGAAGCGAGCCGGCAAAAAGGAATCCCAAAAAAGATGTAATAATCCACTTCCAATTAAACAAAAAATACCAGAATCCCTC
>RQOG01000031.1 GCA_003854985.1 Calditrichota bacterium | reverse complement strand
GGTAATTTTTTGAACCGTATGCGATTCAAAAAAATGTTGAGGATAAGATGCCGTCTGAATGCCTTGTTTCATAGGACCGCTTTCATGTTTTTGTTTTTATAAGTGTGAGATTACTACATAAATGCACGTATTCATTTAGACTTTCTTAATGATTTAACAATACGGGACTGATGGTAATATACACTTTTTTACTGCTTTTATGAATCTGCCGGGTGCCCATACCATGCCGGATATACCGCAGAACAGCATCTTTATCAACCGGGACGGTTCCTCCAAGATAATGTATCGGGAATCCATCGAATAGCGGCGGCGCCATTGGCGTTCCGGGTCCTAGTATTGCGGATTTGATATCCGGTGAAGTTTCCGCAATAATTGCCTCTAAAGTATTATTCGAAATGGAAGTTGATGTTAATATAAGCAGGTCCGCCCAGTTCTTTAATTTTGAATAGAAATCTGTTTTGTTACCGATATTCTGAAAATCATCAATGATCATAATTCCGGAATGATTTTCCTGCAATATTTTTTCCAGTGGCTTGATATAGCCAACCATGGCAACATTCATTTTTTTACTATACCCCAGCATTTCCAGCATTTTCAGGTTGGATTTATCTTCGGGCATTCGATCGGCACTCCTGTAATTTAAAGCGTTAACGAGAGCCAGGGACATACTTCTTTCAATTGAATTCGGGCTGGTTAATCTGCTTAGCAATAAGGAGGCCGGCTGGCCTTCGTAATTAACATAGTTTTCCGTGATATAACAGGATGTTTTATCTTTAAAATACGTGTAGGACAGACCGATTCCCCCATCGGAGGTCTGAACCGCCGTATATCCTATTCCGATTACAAGATTCGTAACCTTTACGGCTTCCGCCTGTTCTGAAAATAACCGCAAAATGCGTTCGTCGATCTGGGTCAAAATTATCTCTTTATTTTAGGTCTGTAAACCGGGCAATTCCCACAGAAACATTTTGATAAAACTAAAATTAAATTAAGGATAAAAGCAAGGCAAGCAAACTAAATAATGGACAAGGACTATTTAATTAACCAGGTATGGATTTTCCATGTATTGAAACGCTAAAAAAAGCCCGAAGAAGACTACGGGCTTTTGGGGTGTTATTTCCGGGTGAATAATCAGGGAACTAATGGCTTATAGTTTTGCGGCTAATTCGGCTATTTCGTGTTCTTTTTTCGGAGACTTCGATTTACAGTAATCATTAATGATACAAACGCACTGGTGCCGGATCATAACATTTTCTTCAAACTTCATGTACTTGTAAAGATAGCTGATGGCATGATCACTATTGATCTTGGCCAGAGCTACCATTGCCAGCCGGCGCACCTTGTCATTATCATTAAAGCGGAATATCTGAACAAGCGGATAGACAGCGTCTTTTGTGTTAAGACTGTCTGCATAGCGAATGATGCGCTGCATCGCCGATTGCTGCAAACCCGGGTGTCCGGATTTGATCGCTTTAACCAGGTTTACGCTGAAAGCCTCCCAATTGACTTTTCTGGCATGAGCGTCAACTATTGACGATAAGATAAATAAAACAGTCAACGCTAAGGTTACTACATTGATTCGTGATATTCTCATGATACCCTCCGTTTAATTACTAATCTGATTATATCAACGAAGAGCGGGATAACAAGGTTACAGCATTTCCAAATGACTTATTGAATGGTATATCAGGAATGATAAATAGTATTATCCGGCCTGTTAACGGGCCGGTATTATTTTTCTTAATACTTTAAAATCACACAAAAAGACACTAAAAATATATGGGTATAAATTTTTCCCTTGCAATTTTATACATTACACTATACTTTTAACACAAATTTTGTATAACCTAAACAAAGGGGAAAACCTAAAACCTTGTTACCATAATTGCTGTCATTAACATAATGGAGGTGTAACATGGTTCAAAATCCCCTGAGTTCCCATTTATCAGACTCTATTTTTGAATTTCTTATCAGGAATAATCTCTTAAAGGAAAAAGGCGTAAGAGATTTTAAAATCCGCCAGCGCTTTTATAAGCTAAAGGAACAGCACAGTACTCAAAAAGCTGTTGAAATTCTGCAGGAAGAATATCCATATTTGCAATATGAGACCATCAGAAAAATCATTTATCAAAAAGTGACTATTCGTGGTCCCGAGTTTTTTTATCTTTTCTAAGCGGATGAGTTTTTTTTCAATGCGTTTTTATGTTTTTTAGGCCGATAAAATTCAAATCTAATCATTTTAGAACCAGATTGATTCGAAGATTCATTTTAAACGGGATATATTTTTAATTGAATTAAAGTCGGCCTAAAATTTAAAAAGAGCTCTGAAAAGTATTTCAATATCCATGAACAAATTTTGATTTTTAAGGTAGTGCAGTTCATAATTGCGTCGCTGATCATCGGATTGAATCTTGTCGTTATTGATCTGCAAAAGACCTGTAATACCCGGAATACACTCATAATAAGGGCTATCCGAGGAATCGGATACGACGGGGATACCGACAAAAGATAATTTGCCCGAAAAAATCAACAATAAGCGGCGTGTGAATCCGGTTAATCCTTTAGCATCAGTCCAGCGTATGGGTTTTACTTCTGTCGGGCCATAGTAAATGTTTACTACGGCAGGTCTTTTAAACCATTTCCAGAAAACAAAAAGGTTCAGCGGCATCAGAAATAATATCATAATCCCGGATACGAGAAGATCAAAGCTGCGTTTGGCAAAGCGGTTAAACGGCCGGCCATAAGAATAAGTTATATCAATCAGAGGAATGGAATCCAGCCTTTCCACGCTGGATTTGCCAATCATAAATTCCAGGTGTCCGGGGGCCATTTTGAACTCTATGTGAGGATTATTAATACCGGCCATGGTTTGTAATATCAATTCGTAGGAAATATTCTGGGTGCAGAAAACCACCAGATCGATTTTCTTAATCAACAGATAATCATATAGTTTATTAAGCGATGTCACTACGGGAATTCCCATGTAATCTTTGCCAACATCAGCAGGGGTTCGTGACACAATTCCGATGATCTTTATATCTGTCTGAATCCGTTCAGAGATTTTTTTTATCAATTTTCTGGCTTCCTGGTCAAAACCGACGATCAGAGTCCGCTTCTGAAAGTATTCACGGGTTAACATCGATGAAGTTGAATGCCGTCCCAGATATCTGAATATAATCCGCCAGCCGACCATAAAAGCGGTTGTGCAGATTGCCGAGATAATAACCACCATACGTGAAAAACCAAACTGCTTAAAAAAGAAAGTCAGGGCAGAAACAAAGGTATAAGTAAGAAAATTTGCTTTAATGATTTTCAAAATGGAATACTGATAATTATTCAACACATCAAAAAACATGGCCGATAAAAAATAGGCCACCGTGGTCATAATGTTTATCACAATGTATTGGTGGAAGAAATCGTTCCAGTAAAATCCTGATTTTAATTCGAACCGGAAATAAAAAACGAGAACCATAACCAGGTTTAACAAAATCAGATCAAAAATTACCGGGAAATACAGCTTTACATTATTTCTTATAAAAATAACCATTCCGCGCAAAATAACGCCCAGGAAAATCAGCCACTTAAAGGGGTATATATATTTTTGCTGATGATGTTTTTTATAAAACAGGTATAACGATTTATTAAATGTAATGACATAATCAAGATTATGATTTTTGGTGCTTTCACCTTTATAATGAATAATTTGTGAATCAGGAACGTAATATATCTTCCCTCCGGCCTGGTTAATACGGTGACAATAATCAATGTCTTCGCAATACATAAAAAAATCTTCATCAAGGAGTCCGACTTTTTTTATGATTTCCCTTTTAAGCATCATAAATGAACCGGATATGGCCTCGACCTGGTTGATCTGGTTTTCATCCAGATAGGTAAGATTATATTTTCCAAATATCTTATTTTTGGGGAAAAGTTTATTCAAACCTACAAGTTTCCACAATGCGGTTAAAGGCGTTGGAACGCTGTGCCGGCAATCGATGGAAAACGAGCCATCCGGGTTTAGTATTTTACAGGTTGCCGCAGAGGCATCAGGGCAGGTTTCAAAAAAATGAAGCAGTTTTATAAAAGTGTCTTCCTGAACGATTGTATCCGGATTGATGAGAACAATAAGCTCGCCTTTAGCCCTGCTGAGCGCCAGGTTATTACCGCCGGAAAAGCCAAGATTTTTTTCGCTTTCAATCAGATGCACTTCAGGGAATTTCAATTTGACCATTCGAGCTGAACCGTCAATGGAAGCATTATCGACGACAAATATTTCCGAAGATATTCCCTTGAGCGCCCTGTTTATGGAAATTAATGATTGTTCCAGGAAATCACGGACATTATAACTGACAGTTATTACGGATATTTTAGGTATACCGGTCATCTTCATTATCTTCCGAAAAGAAAAATCTTCATGGAACGTAAAATAATTCTTAAATCAAACATCAGCGAAATATTTTCCAGATAAAATAAATCCTGTTTAAATTGTTCTCTTCTGGTTTTAACAGAATCGTCATACCGGTATTTAACCTGAGCCCAACCGGTCAGTCCGGGCCTTACCTGAAATCTGCGATTATAAAATTTAATTTTTTCCGATAAATGTTCAACATCGGAAACAGTTTCCGGACGCGGTCCGACAATACTCATTTTACCCATCAACACATTAATCAGCGATGGAAATTTATAAAATCTTGTCCTGCGAAGTAAATTTCCAAGCCGGTTTTCTTTTCCGGAAATACTGCTGGTATTTAAAACCAATAATCCGAAAACATTTCCATTTTTGCCAACCGTGTTTATAATTTTCATCGGCGGGTGAATATCGCTCATTAACTGGAGTATAAATATCAGAAAGGCCAGGGGAATTGAAATGATAATAAACAGTGTTGACGAAATGATATCAAACGTTCTTTTTAACGTCCATTGCCATAGGTGCATTCTTGAGGGAAATAACCGAAGCAGAGGATGGCCGATTATTTCTTCTGTTTTATGACCTGAAATAACATCATACATTTGGGGAATTATTTTAAAGGCCACATTGGCCTGATCGGCGGTGGCGACAATTTGAAGAATTTCGTCTCTGGAACGTTCAACACCGGCAATAATAACTTCAGTTATTCCATGTTGACGAATCAGATCCGGTATATCGTTATAAGTTCCCAAAGGCTGCAGCGAGTAAAACGGTTTGTTCACGTTTTCCTTGGAGACATAACCGACCATATCATACAGGAAATGGGGATTTTTACCGATTTCTTTAAGCAGTTTACGAACTTTCTCGTTAGTTCCCACTAAGAGAGAAGGATGAGGTCTATATTCTAAAATTTTAAAGGCCTTCTCAATAAAAATCAACAATAATCTGCCGGTGTTTATCAGGAATATCAATATGGCCGCATAAATCGCAACGACGATCCGCCCTTCTGAAAACGGATTTTCCAGGTCAAGCGTAATCAGAAATAATACAATTATACCGAATAAAATCGTTTTGGTAACGCGCAGAACCTGATCAAAGCGGGATACATCCCAGTTCATTTTATAAAGATCATTAAGCACAAATATAACAATCCAGGTAAAAGTCAGCACAAGGGGAACCGGGCTGTTGATCAGCGAAATATCTTCCAGTGATAAGGTTTTTTCTGCCGGCACTATCTGAAAATGAAACCGTATCAGCCAGGTAATATATAAAGTCAGATTGATCATGATAATATCAGATAACAGGAGTAACAACTTATGAAAAAGACGCCTTAGTGAGATTGGGGCGGGTGCGGATTGGAAATTTATTGGCGCTTTATCACCCATAATTATTCGTATCCGCTTTGCCTCCAGATAACCTATCCGCTTCAGCCCGGCTAATACGCTTATTAAGGTAATCGATATAATGAGTATGGCGAATAACGGCGCTTGGTGGCCGACGGAATAAGCCGCCAGGCCAAATAAAATAGCGGCCATATGAATGGTGTAAACGGTCTGTGTATGCGTTAATCCGAGATACATTAACCGGTGGTGCAAATGATCTTTATCCGGTTTGAAAGGATGATGGCCCTGATTAAGTCTTCTGAAAAACGCAATGCTGGTATCGCCTATGGGGATGGCCAGCGCTAATATAGGAATTATTATATTTAATTCACCGATTCCTGTTTCGAATGCTTTTATTGAAAGACTGGCTAAAAAAAAGCCGAGAAACAAAGATCCCGTATCGCCCATAAAAATAGATGCCGGATGAATATTAAATCGCAGAAATCCAATCAGACTGCCTGCCAGAGCAACCGACATTAATAAAATCGCTTCATTTTGAAATTCAATTCCATAGATGGCAAATACAACCGAAACAACCAAACACACGCCCCCGGCCAGTCCGTCTAAACCATCAAGCAGATTGACGGCATTGCTTATCCCGATTATCCAAAGATAGGTAAAAGGTATGGCCAATATTCCCAAATCGATTGAAATATCTATAAAAGGCAGAGCAATAGTTTGGATAGAACAACCGCACATAATAATAATCGATACGGCGATAAACTGCATTAAGAATTTTTGCGGCGCATTCATACCGCGTATATCATCATAAATGCCGGTAAGAAAAACCAGAAAGGAACCGGCTAAAATTCCCCAGTATTCGGAAAAGAAAGCGCCTGCATTTTCCTGTAAAAACAGGACTCCTGTCAATAAGCCGATAAAAAATCCGGTAAATATTCCGATTCCGCCCATGATAGGGACAAAACCTTTATGCACCATTCTTTCATCGGGATATGCACCGACTTCATAACGACGGGCCAAGAACCGGATGATATAGGTAGCTGCCCAACCGGTGATTATTGAAATGATTATTACTGTAAAAATCATAAGGTCGAATATACGAAACTGCGGGTTTTTATGAAAAGGAAAAAATAATCCGCTATTCCGGCTATCTTATTGCTTAATAAGATAACTTAAAGCCAAGGAACCATTCCTTCAGGCTTTTTTGTCTCCTTCCGTATCGGTATCACAATGGGTATATTTGCCGCTGAGGTAGAAATCATTAAAAATTTCATATTGAGCGTAGAAATGATATTTGTTTTCGATGGTCAGTATGCCTTCAAGAAAAACGATCTCTTCACGCAGCTGTGTCTGGCTGCCTAATAAGGTTCGTCCACCGATAAAAATATCGCCGCCCAGATTTTCATCCGGAGAATTAGCACCGTGACTCCATTGTTGAAATTTAAAACCGGTAATTAATCTGTGATGCCAGTCTTTCCGTATATGCAAATAGATTACTTCGGAATTAGGCCCGGCCCAGTAACCCAATGACCGGAAATCCGTGGTATAACTGTTTATCAGGTATTTATGTGTGTATGTGAATGGCCGGATTGCAATATATTCAAAACACAACGATAGGTTGGGAATCCCAAACGGATCCACCTGATATATGCCGGCCATAATGCCGAATTTGTTGCCAAACCAGTTTGTGCCTAATTTACTTTGTTTAAATTCGTCCAGAAAAATCGCTCCGTATACTTTATTGGTATTAAACGGTAAAAATTCGGCGTCAAGCGATATGGTGGCGTTATCCCGGTCGCGCAGTTTATGCTGGGTGGTGCGGTAAAAGTTCAATGGAAATAAATAGGCCCAGTCCATATATCGATAGCCGTATATAAACGTTTCATTGATTCCAAAAGTCGCCCAGTTAAACGGAGAAAATTCAAACCGGTGAGCGGCCACCCATTTATCGGGATAAACCGGGTAATCATCATCCAGCGTATCCGACTGGAAGGACTGTAATTTCCCGTGAAGCGCAATAAACTTTCCCCAGCTCCATTCCGTAACAAGGCTTAAATAAGGATATTGTTCGGCATAATTGGAAAGGGTAAGTTTACCCGATTCGCCCACGCCCCATTGAACTTCCTGCTGAGCAAGGCTTATATCAAGAAATTTTGTCCGCAGAATAATTTCTCCGCCGGAACGGTCTGCATATCTGGGTCCATTATCCGGTCTCTGACTCCAGCTGCCTTTCAGATTAGGATGTTCGAGCGCATATTCATCATCGCCGCGATAGGCTTGCAGACTGATATCCGCACGATATCCGAAATGGCCGCCGAGTAGTCCGCGGATATGATAATAATCCCAGCTTCCGCTGCGGTATTTGCTATCGGATCGCTCTTCGTATGTATAGACCTGGTCATAATTAAAGTAAAAATTATTATCGCCGTCTTCCCACATGAACACGTAATTTTTTTCTTCCGGATGGTTTTGCTTAAAAAAACGCGAGAAGTCTTTTTTAATATTTTTCCAGGAACTGAAAGCTGTGTACCAGGTATGACCTTCTTCCATTTCGCGATATTTGTTTTCCTGATTGATTTCGTACCGGTAATCTAACAGGTAATTATCTAACCGGCGCAGGTCAATGGTGGTCATTTTTTGCCGGTATTCCGTAAGTTTTATCAGGTAATCCGCCACCTTGGCGCGGCTGTATGGTCGAATGCCGTCCTTCAGATCGGTAATGAAACCCAGTGTTTCCATGCGTTCCAGGAAATCATATACAGGATCATTGATATCTACGGAAACAGGATTGGAAGCGAATACATGAGCGCATAAAATTAAAATTAACCCGGGATAAATTTTGAGCATATTATTTCCTCGATTAATAGCTAACAGGCTATGGTCAATAACCAATATGTTTAATTTTTTTGAATTTTATTGAATTCAATTAATTAATACAAACATTTCTTTTATTCATCACTATTTCTTTTGCAGCCGTTCAAAATTTTTTATACACTTATACACCTTTCATGTTTTTTTCTTATATTTGGTCAGTATAACGGCTTTAAGTACGGTCTCAGAATAAATAATAAAATCATTTATTTCGTAAGGAGGTCTGTTGTGAAGAAGTTTTTTATTATTTTAGGAATCGTTGTGCTGGTTGTGATTATTGCCGGCGGTATTTACATTTACATTAATAAAGACAATCTGGCTACCATGGCCATTGATCAGGCTTTTAAAGGTATTGAACAGGTTACAATACAAAACCTGCCGGAAAATTATGATGCGCAGGAAGTAAAAGACCTGATCAGTAAAGCCAAGAATAACCTTGCGGAAAAAGGTTTTGATAATCCTGATTTGCAGTCTTTAATGGTAAATTTCAAGGATGCTTATGAAGATCAGAAACTCGATTCGCTCGAAATCGAGACACTTATGAATAATCTGAAGACAATTGCTGAATAGAATATTTTATATATATTTTAAAAATGCTTCGGGCAGGGGTGTAATTACCGTTGCCCGTTTTTTTATAATATCTTTCATTATACATAAATATGTTATTGAGATTAAACCGATAAGATTGATTTATTGTCGCCGCCACGAATTAAACCGGATTTTCAATAAATGGCTAAGTTGATTAAATTTATTGCATGTAATTAAAAATATATCAAACTTTGCCAATTATGAATAATCAAAAAGAATCCGGAAAAACCTGGAAAGTAATAGACCTGATTAATACTTCCACAGAGTATTTCAGCAACAGGGGAATTGAAAATCCCAGGCTTAATGCCGAATTATTGTTGGCTTCCATTTTGAACTGGAACCGGGTTGACTTATATGTTAATTATGATCAACCCGTAAAGCCGGACGAAATTGCCGCTTATAAAGCCCTGATTAAACGCCGTTCCCAAAACGAACCGTTACAATATATTTTAGGTCATACTGAATTTATGGGCTTTGTCTTCGAAGTTAATCCGGCCGTATTGATTCCCAGACCGGAAACGGAATTACTGGTTGAGCATATCGTAAAATCGGCCGCTGAATTATGCTATACATCCCCGTCGATTATTGATATCGGTACGGGCAGCGGTTGTATTGCCGTCAGTCTGGCCCGGCTTATTCCGCGGAGCGCTGTGTATGCCGTTGACGTTTCATTAGATGCTTTAAAAATAGCGCAGGAAAACGCCGTGACAAATCAGGATTTAGAAAATACGCCTTTGCCAATTCAGTTTTTCCCGTATGATGTTTTTAGTGACTGGCCTGAAAATCTTCCAAAGAAATTTGATATACTGGTTTCTAATCCGCCCTATATTGCCCAATCGGAAATGCCGGCTTTACCGGAAGAGGTCTTACACCATGAACCGGAAATTGCTTTATGCGACGGTGCCGATGGCTTAAAGTTTTATCAGAGAATATTTGAATTATCTAAAAATAAAATCCGGGTTTCCTGGTTATATTTGGAAATGAGCGGGTCACAGCCGGAAAAAATTATAAAAACAGCGGAACAATATGGTTTCCAAAATATTCAAGTCAAAAAAGACTTGAATGGCATTGACCGCATCTTAAGTATCAGAGTATAATATGAGCCGAAAAATTTCTCCAAAAATTCAGGAAAAAATACTTACTTACCTGAAACAAACGCCTGGTGTGCCGGTTAGCCGACAAATCATCAGCCAGGCCCTGGGAATTCGAAAAAACGATTATCATGTTTTTTTAAACAGCCTGATCGAGCTGTCAAAAGCGGGCCGGGTAACGCATGTAAAAAAAATGCATTATGCCTATCCGCAAAAGTCACAGATAATGCAAGGCGAGCTGAGAGTGACCCGCTCCGGCTTCGGATTTGTGGATGTGGAAGGACAGGATGTGGATGTTTTTGTTAACCAGTCCAATTTGAATACGGCATTTGACAGGGATATCGTCGAAATACAGCTTTACGCCGCTTCACGGGGAAAACGTCTGGAAGGATTCGTAACCAAAGTAATTAAACGTTTCCGGGAATTTATCGTGGGCACTTATCATAAGCTGGACTTTTACAGTTATGTTGTTCCGGATGATCCCCGTATCGGTCGCGATATTATTGTTCATGAGCAAAATGCCCTGCAGGCAAAAGACGGCCAGAAAGTGCTGGTTCGGTTTGACCGCTGGGAGCGGAATCAGCATAATCCGGAAGGCACCATTGTGGAAATTTTGGGTGATGCGGACACGCCGGGCGTGGATGTGGTGTCCGTCGCTTATTCTTTTAATATACCGGTTAAGTTTTCCCAGCAGGTGGAAGATGACGCACGCATACCTTCGGACGAGATAAAGAACAGCGATTTGGACGGCCGCCTTGATTTGCGGGATTTGATTTGTTTTACTATTGATCCGGTTGATGCCAAGGATTTTGATGACGCCGTTTCTTTGGAGAAAACGGATAAAGGATACTGGCGGCTGGGTGTGCATATTGCCGATGTCAGCCACTATGTTCCCGAAGGTTCTGTTATCGATAAGGAGGCCTGGCAAAGAGGTACCAGCGTTTACCTTGTGGACCGGGTAATACCGATGCTACCGGAGCGTCTTTCCAATCATTTGTGCAGTTTAAAACCGGAAACCGACCGTTTAACCTTTTCCTGCTTTGTGGAATTTGATGAAACTTTAAAAGTGATCAATTATCACATACAGCCGTCAATTATTCACAGCAAACGGCGGTTTAATTATCAGGAGGTTCAGGAAATACTTGACGGTAAGAGAAAAGATCCTTTGTCCGATGTATTAAATGATATGCTTAAACTAAGCAAAGCGTTGACCAAAAAACGCTTTGAACAGGGCGGAATAGATTTTGAAACGCCGGAAGTACGTTTTGAACTGGATGAAAAAGGCCGTCCGCTCAGGGTGATTCCCATTAAGCGCCTGGACAGCCATCGTCTGGTTGAAGAATTCATGTTAGCAGCAAACCAGACCGTCGCCAGACATATCGGTAAAATAAGCAAAGGCCGGCAAAACCTGCTGCCGTTTCTATACCGTGTGCATGAAAAACCCGATCCTGAAAAAATGGATAAATTCTTTGAACTTCTGGCCGCACTGGAAATTCCCTTTAAGCCCATGGCAAAGGTATCATCGAAATTTTTCCAGCAGATTTTGCAATCGATCAAAGGCAGTAACGAAGAAACGGTTATCGAAGAGGTGGCCCTGCGTTCCATGATGAAGGCTGTTTATTCGGAGAAAAATATCGGTCATTTCGGCCTTGGATTTAAAGATTACACGCATTTTACTTCACCGATCAGGCGTTATCCCGATCTTACCGTGCACCGGCTGCTTAAGCAATATGCGAAAGACAAAACCAGACTGCCGGATAATCTGATCAACAAGCTCAGAACAATTGGAGAACAGTCCACGCGTATGGAGCGCCTGGCTCAGGAGGCGGAAAGAGAATCCGTTAAGCTGAAACAGGCGGAATATATTTCCGACTATATCGGCGAAATCTTTACCGGCCTTGTTTCCGGGGTGATGTCGTTCGGAATATTTGTTGAGCTTCATGAAACATTTATCGAAGGAATCATACCTATTGCCAGTATGCTGGATGATTTTTATATCCATGACGACCGCACATACTCCATTATTGGCCGCGATACCGATAAAGTAATCCGGTTAGGCGATGAGGTAAGCATACGGGTTGAGTCGGTGGATATGGAAAGAAAACGTATTGAATTCAACCTGCTGGAAAATATAAGCGATATTCCGCGTCAGGCCGGCAGAAAAAAGGAAGAAAAACGACAAAAAACGGCCCGCCGTCGTAAAAGGCCCCGGAAAAAACAGTAAAAATGAATAATCGGTTCTTGAAAAATTTTTTTGTAATTTTAATTTTGCAATGCTTTTGCGGCCAATTTAATGCGCTTTTGGGACAGGATTCGGACAGTCTTGCCGTAATGACCGCGGACAGCATGATTGTGCTGCCGCAGGACAGCCTTGAGGCCGACTCCACGGTAAAAAAGAAAAGTGCAGATATTGAATCGCCGATTAAATACTGGGCGAAAAAAATAGATTTAAGCGCCAGCGGTAATATCATAAATCTGAACGGCGATGCCAAAATTGCCTACCAGGATATGACCTTGACAGCCGCGCATATAAAAATAAACCGGCGGACGAACACTCTTTTTGCCGAAGGGCGGCCGGATTCCATTACCAGCGATGGCGATACGGTCTTAACCAAAACGCCGGTTTTTACGGAAGAAGGCGAAGAACCTATGTACGGCGATTTTATCGAATACAATTTTAAGACTAAAAGAGGTAAGATAAGCGGCGGTAAAACAGAAATGGATCCGGGTTATTATAAGGGCGAAAACATACATAAAATAGGCGACAGCACCCTGTTGGTGCAAACCGGTTATTTTACCTCATGCGAACATATTGATAATCCTCATTATTATTTCAGAAGCAGCCGTATGCGCGTTATTGTCAAGGATAAAGTGATCGCCGAACCGGTATATCTGTATATCGCCGATGTGCCGGTCGGATGGTTTCCCTTCGCTATTTTCCCGAACAAGAAGGGCAGGCGTTCGGGAATTCTGATTCCCACTTATGGAGAAAGCAGCGTCGGGGGAAGATATTTGAGGGGCATGGGTTATTACTGGGCGCCCAGCGATTATTTTGACGCGGATTTTATGGTGGATTATTATGACCGGCTTGGTTTCGCCTATCGTAATCGTATGCAGTACAAAGTGCGTTATAGGTTAAACGGAAATCTTTATGCGGAATATTATCCGATGAATCTCCAGACGGGTAAAAAACAAAGCCGCTGGCTTTTCGGATTTACGCACAGTCAGCAGATTGATAAAACGTTCAGTATTGCCGGTTCGGGTAAATTTGTCAGTGACAAGGACTATGCAAAGCAATTATCGCCCAATATGGATGAGCGTCTGAATCAGAATATCCAGTCGTCCATTACCGCCCGGAAAAACTGGCGGGGCACCAAAAACAGCATGTCCTTCAGCGCCAGCCATAACCGCAACCTGAGCTCCGGCCAGGAGGACTGGAAATTTCCCAACCGGTATTTTAGCCGGTCTACCTCTTCGTTGTACGAGACCTTTACCGGCAAATCTCTGCCGCGTAAAAAAAGCTGGTATCATATAGTTAATTTCTCTTTTAATTCAAGGCTGATTAACGAAGGCAGTAAAATTCCTGTTTATCGTGATACCGATTCCTCAGATTTCAGGTACAGCAAAAAAGACGGTATCCAGCATACTATTGTTTTATCGGCCACATCGAAACTACTGAAATATATCAATGTCACGCCGTCTTTTAATTACCGGGAAGACTGGGTCAGTGAGATAACCAAAGGACAGTTTAATCCGCAAACGAGCAAAGTTGAAACGGAACAGCAAAAAGAATTTGCCGCCCGCCGCACTTTCAATTTCAACGTGGCCGCAAAAACCACTTTGTACGGGCTTTTTCCGATCAATATCGGGTCGTTGAGCGTCATTCGTCATAAGGTTGATCCGTCCATCACGTTCAGCGCAGCCCCGGATTTTACCGATTCTTATTACGGCTATGTCTATACGGTTTTGGACAGCGCCGGGAGACCCGTTAAAATCGATAAATTTTCAAAGTCGCCTTTCGGTGGTACCTCCTCGTCAGACCGTCAGTCTATGTCCATTTCTCTGGGCAATTTATTCCAGGGCAAGTTTTTACAGGAAGAAGGCCAGGAAAAATCCGTTGATCTGCTTAAAATGAATTTTTCCACCTCCTATAATTTTTTAAGCGACAGTTTGAACTGGAGCGATTTGTCAACATCCACTTCCACAGACATCTTTGGCAAAACCATCAGTTTTAACACGGTGCATACTTTCTACAAACCCAAAAGGGACGGAACGGGAAAAAGAAATGCATTTGAGCATTTTCCCAGACTTTTAACCTTAAGAACGTCCTTCGGCTTTTCGATTGACAATAAAACCTTTGAAAAGAAAAAAGAAGATTCTGAAAAAAAAGGCCGCCGGAAACAGACCGGGGAAGAACAGGAAACGGACACGGAAACTGGAAATGAAGAAGATGAAGATGAGGGCACCCTGGAATATTCCTATCTTGATGAAGAAAGACGCGATTATGTGGAAGAAACCAAAGCCATCACGATTCCCTGGTCGGCTTCGTTTAATATCAATTATTCCTTGAACAGGAGTAATGTTTATGAACACGTTGAACGGATCGGTATGTCGGCCCGGGCCAATCTGCAACTTACAAAAAACTGGAAAATAAGCTGGAACGCCCAGTTCGATCTTGAAACCAGGGATATTACTTCCCAGAATTTCAGTATTTACCGTGATCTGCACTGCTGGGAAATGTCCTTCGGCTGGCAGCCCATGATCAATTATTACAGTTTTAAGATCAATGTCAAGTCCAGCATACTTAAGGATTTAAAGGTCACCAAGCATCCCAGTTCCAGCTCGCGCTATGGCTATGGATACTGACGATAAAAGCCAATTTACAAATAAACAAACTTCAAATTTACCGGCTAAGTTTGGTGATTAGTATTTATGTATTGATAATTGTTTGAATATTGTTATTTATCCAAAAGGGACTCCTTCGGAGGAATTTGAAATTTATCCTTCTGTATTTACCTTTCTGTCTTTCATAAAAATCAGAATAATGCCGCCGATGATCAGCAGCGAAGGCCAGTACCGCAAATATTCCAGATAGCGGAAGATAAATAAAAAGCTGATCACCGTGAGCAGCCCCGCCGGCCACAATAAAATTTTGTTTTTATCGCCTAACAGGTAAATCAAAAAGAAACCGACGCCCGGTCCCAGTAAAAAGACCGGCCACAGATAGGACATCATATCCCAGCCGAAAATACCGCAATAGAAAAAGAGAAAACCGTATATCAGCAATAAGGTGCCCGGCATGATGAAAGTTATCAATTGCCGGTTAACAAGATAGCCCAGCCAGAATCCCAGTCCGCTTAGTATAACAAACAAAGGCCAGACGCGCAGAAAGTCAAATTCGATGATTGACAGGTTTTCCAGCAGGAAAACGATGCCCAGGAAAATGAGAATTAAGCCCAAAGCTTTTTTTTGATTGTTCATAAAATTCTCCAATGTATTGAATTGGTTATTAATTTAGACTTCGATTTGCCAATGCACAATAATTATTCGTATCGCTTATTATTGTTTTTTATTCTATACTCCAAAATTCAACTTTTGTTGTACTATATATCATTGAGTTAGAGGATATTTTTAGAAAATAATGCGCTTCTTGTATTTCTTTTTTTTGATTTGTTATATTACCTCTGGAACTGCTAACGGCACGGTATAAAATACTCAGACGATCATCTTTTTTGATAAAACCAGTTTAATTATAAGCGCCCGGGCTGCGGGTAAAAACAGAAAAGGAGGTTTGGTGTTATAAGCATTAAACCGTGAACATAGAAGGAGTAAAATCATTTGGATGTGATTTAGTTTTAATCCAAGAAGAGGGGTATATATGGATGAAATAAAAATGCGGTGATAGAAAGGGCTGGACACCATAACTGCTTTTAAAAATTTTAAAATTAACCAGGACGCTTTTAAGGTGGGATAATATGGATTCAAATTTAGAAATATTGATCTTTGATAGAAAACATGGAGAATTTGTGATATGATAAAATATTATCTACTCGCAGTTTTATTTTTATACAGTTTTGCTTTAACGCAGAATTTAAAACATTATGCCGTTGAAGTTGATTCAGTTTTTATCAGGAAGTATGAACAAAAGAAACTTGATAATCCCGAGACCTATACCTGGAATCCGCTTCATGTTGGCAACCATTGGCAATACACAGACTGGCTTGGTTATACTATTGATAAAAAAATAGTTGAAGACACAACAATTAATGATCAAAGGTATTTCAAAACCTCACAATTTGGTAAAAATTATCCAACAATTTATGAACGAAATGATTCCAATTCTGTATACTTATATGATCTTGAGAATTATGATAATGACACCACGACGAATGAACTGCTCTGCGATAGTCTTAACCTGCCCGTTAATAACTCATTTAAAACATACAGATATTATTCAGGTTATTCTCCTAACCAGCCGGACAGTGTGTATATATACAAAAAGTATTTTGCCTATATCCCCTTGTTCGATGACACTGTGCAAGTTATTTGGATGGAATATTGGGAAGGGCCATTATATGAAACCTACTGGTTATATACTTATGATGCCTGGGCTGAGAAATATGGGTTAATAGAATCAGTCCCGGAAGCAAACCATGGTTTTCTCACGGGCGCGATTATCAATGGCAAACAATATGGTACTATTTTGAGCATTGAAACAAAAACTACCAATACTCCGGAAAACTATTTACTATTGCAAAACTATCCCAATCCGTTTAATCCATCGACCGTTATCGAATATGCAATCCCGGCGCCATGTTATGTGCAACTGAATATATTTAATGTGATCGGGCAGAAGATTAAAACATTGGTTTCAGAAAATAAGTCACCGGGCACATATAAAATATCATGGAATGGCGGAGAATATCCTAGCGGTATATATCCATATATTTTAAGAACAAAATTTGGGACAAAATTTAGTAAGATGATAATATTAAAATAAGGAATAAATTCATGAAAAATCTAATAATGTGGTTAATCACTATATGTCTGTTGACATTATCTCTGAATAATAATGAGTTGTTCGCCCAGGTAACAATCGATGAAGAATTAGATATGCCCATTTTAACTGCTTCCCAGAGAGGCGGATTACATATTACTTCCTGGGGAACCTTAAAAATTTTAGTGGTTTTTGTAAAAACAAAAGATGATAACGATAATTCATTTAGCGGTTGGCCGTTAAATTCAACTCCGGACTGGTTATTGCAATTTTTGGATAGTCAGCCAAATTATACCGGCCAATTTACATATAATAATTATTCTCAGTATTTCTGGGAGATGTCGAATGGAAATTTCCAGGTGATTGGCGATATCTATCCCAGTGTTTACATAAGTCAGAAAAATGAGGCAGAGTATGCAAATATTCAGGAATTAAATGAAGAGGTATTAACGGCGATAGACCCATATGTTGATTATTCGGATTATGACAATTGGAGAAAAGATTCAAATTATAATCATACCAATGTCCCGGATGGAAATGTGGATTGTATAATGATATTTTACAGAGCCTTGAGTCATGATTTCATGTGGTACACAGGAAGTGCAGATTTAAAATTAAACAATAATTTGTCATTTGACGGCGTTACAATTAAAACAGGATTCCCAGGATCTGGTTTGCAACAAAAAAGCGCTATGGTTGGCTTTGAATATACAAAATATCTGGCAGCTCATGAGATAGGGCATCATCTGTTTGGTAGTGGACATACAGGTCCCGGGGCTAAACTCACGCTTATGGATGGCGGCGATTATGCAGCATGGTATACAATGAGAGGTATGTGCAGTTGGGAGAGAGAACGGCTCGGCTGGATTGACTATGATGAAATTCAAACAACAGGATCTATTAATGTAACATTAAGTGATTACATGACCACAGGCGATGTTATTAAAATTAACACAGGAAATACTGGAGAATATTTTTTATTGGAGAACAGACAGGGATTCAGTATTCACGACCAGGCTGCTGATCATGGTATGTATGTTTTACATGTAACCAATGGAGATCACTCCATGGCTACTATCGACATTGAATGCGCAGATGGTAACTGGAATTTCCTATTTAATGGTTCTACAGAAACGCTAATCCGAGTTACAGAAATCCGGAACGGAAAAGATGAAATTAATTTTACAACATACTATAACGGAGATAGAATAATATGACGCCAACCTTACTATCCTGCCGATGATGCCTGGGGTGATATTGAGGACGCTTTTAGCCTGGATTTTAATCCATTATTTTCACCATGGAGCAATCCAAGTAACAATAATTCTGGCACAATTGATTTTTCACTGAAAATATTCAACGAGTATAATAATCTGGTTCAGGCGAATATTAATTTTAGTGATACAGAAGCGCATGAACCTTTCAGACCGCTTAATTTTTCTGCATACTTACAAAATGTTTTTCCGGTTTTGAATTGGGATATTAATACAGAGCCGGACTTTAATCACTATGAATTATGGAAAAAGAATTCGCCAACATCTGACTGGGAAATATATGCTTCCGTCTGCACAACAAACAGCATTAATGATCTTGGAAATATGTATCCTGATGTGTTTTATAAAATAAGAGCGGTGGATAATTCAAATAAAAAGTCCGTTTTTACCAAAGAGATAAACGTAAAACCATCCGTTGTCTCGGAAAATACGACCTGGAGCGGGAATTTTCTGATAAATTTTGACGTAACTGTAAATCCGGGCGTTACGCTTACGATTGCGAATAATTCCAATTTGGCCTTTAATTCAGGGAAAAAACTGATTGTAAAGGGAAAATTAACCGCCATCGGCACGTCATCCAATCCTATTGTCTTCACTTCTCCAAATCCCTACACGCCGGGTCCCGGCGACTGGCAGGGCATCCGGTTTATCAATGGGAACAGCGGTTCAAAACTGGATTACTGCAATATCAGTTATGCAACCAACGGTATTTATGTGGATAATACAGATATCGAGGTAAAGCACAGTTATATCGAAAATAACAGCAACAGCGGAATTATGGCCGTTAACGGGTCCGATATCTTTATGCAGTATAATACGGTGGAAGACAATTATTTTGGCGTCTACTGCCAGTATGATGCGCTGGGCTACCTGGGAGACTATTATATCAAGGGCGGCAATCGTATTGATGATCACTGGATCGGCCTGGAATGCAATTACGACAGTTATATGTTTTTGGGAAGATCCGGTTGGTATCCCTGTGACAACAGCATTTATAATACCGGATATTATCGGGCTATCGCCATGTTCGGCGGAGATATAAAAGCCGAAGTCACCTGGTGGGGGACTTCCAGTCCGAGCGGTTCATTATTTATGGCCAACGGATATGGCAGAACGATTGATTATTCGCCATGGCTCACTTATGATCCCGGATACGGCTCTCCGCTTGAATCGATCGATAAAGCTGGTTCAACAGATAAGCCATTGGCGCCGGCGGTCAATAAAGATGATCCGGCTTCTCTCTTTAAAGGCGGCGAGTATTTTAAGGGAAACAAAGATTATGAAAAAGCGGGAGAACTTTGGAAACTGCTTATTGATAGGTTTCCTGAGAATGAATATGCGATAAAGGCTTTGGTGCAGTTGTATCATTTGGATAAGAATACAGAGCCGACCGATGTAAAAGCTTATCTTCAAAACCTTCGAAACAAAAAGGCTTTACCGGTTGAACTAACCCGGAAAGCATTGATATTAAGCAGTTACAGCGCTTTGCATGAAGATAATCTTTCATCAGCCCGGAGTCTTGTCAACGAAATGCATACCAACCACGAAGGAACGCAGGCAGAAGTTTACGGACTTTATTTGCAAGCCACTATGCCGGAAGTGGGAGATGCCTCTTCCGCCATAAAGACGTTAAAGACGAAATACCCTGACAACATCTTAACGATTATCGCCCGCGAGATAAAGGCGAAGATGTAAACTGGCGGGAAATTGAAAATAAACCAGATAGAGAAATAACCACAGATTTCGATAACATACCGGAATCTTATTCTTTGGATGACGCCTATCCCAATCCGTTTAATCCAGTAACCAATATTGCATTAAAACTGCCGGAAAGCGGTCATGTAAAACTGGAGGTGTTTAATATCCGGGGGCAGAGAGTAGCTACTTTGATGAACGGGTATTGTGAAGCCGGTGTGCATGAATTTAGTTTTGACGGAAGAAACTTAGCCAGCGGGGTGTATTTCTACCGGGTTACAGCGCCTAAATTCACGGCGGTCAAACGCATGCTTTTATTGAAGTAAAATTTCGTCCGGGCGCAGGGACATTCTCTGCGCCTTTTCTTTCCTGATAACTTTTGTTGTAATTAAATCCCATTCCATCTATATTTAAACCTTTTTGTAAAACATTACCCGGGTTGGTTGTCTGATGAATTGGCTGCTTTATGCTTTTTTACTGTTCAGTGCGCTGTATACGCTTATTATTATTTTAGTAATGATTGGCCTGCTGCGCCTGAAGAAAGGCTCTTCGGCCAGACAGCCGAAAATTTCCATTGTGGTGGCGGCTAAAAACGAAGAAAAGCGCATTTATCCCTTGCTGGAATCGCTGGCTAAAATTGACTACCCGAAAGATAACTATGAAGTGATCATTGTTGATGACGCGTCGACCGACCATACTTTCCGGGTGGCTTCCGTTTTCGCCGCGGATAAATCCAACTGGAAAATTTTGAAAATGGAAAAGGCCAGCGACCGTTACCATGCCAAAAAAATGGCCTTGGCCAAAGGCATCGAACATTCTGCGGGCGAAATTGTTTTGGTAACCGACGCCGACTGCCGGGTGCATCCCCATTGGTTGAAGGCTATGGCTGCCCATTTTGACGAACAAACCATCATGGTTCTTGGTTATGCTTCGCTGGAAAAAAGCTATGGCCGGTTGCAGAAATTCCTGGATTTTGATAACCTTTTTTCGGCTATCTTCACGGCTTCCACGGCCATGCTGGGATTTCCGCTCAGCAGCGTAGGCAGGAATATGGCCTTCCGGCGCAGCGCCTATGATCAGATCGGCGGGTACGCTTCTTTGACCAAATTCCGCAGCGGCGATGATATCCACCTGACCGAGCGGATGCGCGATCACTGCCGGGGCAAGATCACTTTTTGCGCCGATCCCTATTCGTTTGTGCATTCCCAGCCGCCGGATACTTATAAAGAAATTTTCTACCAGCAAATCCGCAAAAACAGTAAAATTATGGATAAAAGTCTGAAATCATCTTCCTTTTCGGTTTTCCTGTTTATCGCTTTGATGCTGTACATTTTTTTACCGGTGATTAATCCGGCCTGGCTAACTGTCTGGCTAACGATGCTGGCTTTAAAACTCGGTGTTGAGTTCATAGCCCTGCTTATTTCGGTGCATATTTTCCGGCTTAAAAAACTGATTCCCATTCTGCCGCTGATGCAGGTTTTTTATCCGGTCTATGTTACTTTGTTCGGAATCGCCGGCTGGCTGCATTTATATAAATGGAAATGATGTGAAAGAAAAAATTGTCTTTATTCTGAAATACGTCTTTGGATTCGGATTATTAATCTGGCTGTTTACCCGCTTCGATACGGTGGAAATCTTTGCCGTTATGATTAGTTTTGACTGGTATATCATCGGTATGTTGTTAGTCCTGGTTTTTTTAAATATTTATATGCAGTTTTACCGCTGGCAGTATCTGGTTTCATCTCATTCCACAGATTACCAGGTAAAGGATCTGCTGCCCTCATTTTTTGCCGGATTTGCCCTGCGCATGATGATTCCCGGCGGTTACGCTGAAGTAAGTAAAGTACTGTTAATGCCCGGGAAAAAAAGAGGCAAGGTGGTAGCCTTCGGTCTGGAAAAATATTTTGAAACCTATATTAAACTGATGCTGGTTCTATTTGCTCTGCCCTTCGTGATAAAGTCCTATAGCCGGTATTTCTGGATATTAACGATTTTGGGCGTCGCGGCTTATTTTGCCTTTCCGAGATTGCTGCGCACAAAATACCTGATTAAACTGCAGGAGAAGGATATTAAATATCACGGCTTGTTTTTTAAAACGCTGTTATTTACCATACTGATATTTTCCCTGCTGATGGCCCAGTATGCCCTGCTGTTAAATAACCTGGGACATCTGGAGTTGAATAAAACCATCGTGGCCGTGATTTTTATCTGGGGCGGAGGACTGATTCCCGTAACGGTTTCCGGTGTTGGTGTCCGCGAGAATCTGGCCGTATATTTTCTTGGCCAATATGGTATACCCGCCGAAACAGCCGTGGGCGTTTCATTATTGATTTTTTTCCTAAACGCCCTGGTCCCGGCAGCCATCGGGATGGTTTTTATTATTCGTAAACGAAAAGAATTAAAAACAGCCGGCAGCGATTTTCGACAGGCGACCAAAAAGATACTGACGCAGTTTAATGAAAATCGAAAAATAAAGAAGGCGCAGAAATCGGTAAAATAGACTTATTGATCCGGCGGCTGCCTTTTGTGAATTATATTAAGGCCTCTAAATAAACTAATCTATTCCGTTGTACCGCTAAAATCCGTTTTGCCGGCCATGCGCATCATCCGCGTAAAATATACGATAAAACGCATCCTGAATGTAATCAAAGCGTTGGCATCTTTATTGATCTCCGAAATCATCCGCCGGCCGGTAGTATGGGGTTATCCGCCCATTATGATAATCGAACCGACTAATGTTTGTAATCTAAGATGCCCGATGTGCCCGGGCATTGTGGGCAAACGGTTCGGCCAAAAAGGATTTCTGAGTATGGAAAATTATCAGGCCTTAATCGATGACGTCGGCGATTATGTATTTCAAATTCTGTTCTGGAACCAGGGTGAACCGTTTATTCATAAATCTTTTTTGGATATGGTGCGTTACGCCAAGCAAAAGGGCATTATGGCAGTCGCCTCAACCAACGGGTATTTTATCCGTAATGACGAAGAAGCGGAAAACATTATCAACTCCGGCCTGGATCAGCTTATCTTCAGCATGGATGGAACCAACCAGGAATCCTACGAAAAATACCGTGTCGGCGGTAATTTTAATCAGGTTCTCGGAGGGTTAAAACGGCTTTCCGAAGCGCGTGTCCGGTTAAAAAGCAAAACGCCGATGATCGAATTGCAGTTCATCGTATTCAAACACAATCAACAGGAAATTGATCAGCTTATAAAGATGGCCAAAACATTTCATATCGACCGGCTTTCGCTTAAATCGGCAATGATCTACATCGCCGAACAGTCTGAAAAATTTTTAGATAAAGATCAAATGGAAGCGTTGTATAAGATTGAAAACAATGAAATAAGCCGGTGTGATAAGCTTCCTAACCGGTGTGACCGTCTTTGGCTGAATGGGGTGGTTAACTGGGACGGTACGGTCGTGCCCTGCTGTTTCGATACCGATAATGAATATGTATTCGAGAACATTTTTACTTCCGGTATTAAATACACCAAGGTCTGGCGGAATAAGGCTTACCAGGATTTTCGGGCCAGCGTTTTGAAAGATCGTATGCAGAATGATATCTGCCGCAATTGCACGGAGGGTGTTCCTGAACCCTATGCAAAAATTGTTGACCTGTGGGATTTGAGTTAGAAAATAAAAATAGCAAATCTGTTATAAACAGGTAATTAAATTTGCAATTTGCCTTGCCCTTGTTTATAATCCGCTCTAATCAATTTAAAAAGAGATAAGAATGTTTATCGCTATTGGTATACCGCCCCGGCGGATTAAGAAAAATTGTCCTTAACTGAATTTGTCATTCTATTATTGGAAGCCTGCAAATGGAATTTTCCCAGTTTAAAAACCTTGCCGCTCCCGGCACCATTATCCCCGTATTTAAAAAGTTTAACGCTGATTTTATAACGCCTGTTATGGCCTATTTAAAAATGAAGGAAAAAGGTAAGCACTCCTTTTTACTGGAAAGCGTCATTAGCGGCGACAGAATCGGCAGATATTCATTCCTGGGACAGGCCCCGTTTCTGATTCAGAAATATGTAAATGATAAAACGCTACTGGTGCATGGTTCGCGCAACCAGGTGCGGGAAGACAATTATTTTAAAGTTCTAAAGGAACAGCTTCATTCCTATAAAATGATTGAAATCCCTGAACTGCCCCGGTTTACCTGTGGCGCCGTCGGCTTTATCGGTTACGAAATGATCGGCAATATCGAAAAACTGCCCGCACCTAAAACCGATATCGTTGGAAACGATGCCGCCTTAATGGCTTTTTATGATCATCTGGTCGCCTTTGATCATTTGAAAAATGAAATCATTCTTATCGCCAATGTTTTTATTGATAAGGACAGCAACCTGGAAGCGCTTTATGAGGAAGCCATGCACCGCATCGATTCCGTGCGGGAAAAACTGAACAGACCATTAAACGCTAATCTTGAATTTTCGGTTAATTGGGATACGGAAAAGTCTAATTTCAAAAAAGAGGATTATCTGAAAGCAGTTAAAACCGCCAAGGAATATATATTTGCCGGCGATATTTTTCAGGATGTTGTTTCCCAGCGTTTCAGCGTGGAATATTCTGGCGAACCGTTTCAGGTTTACCGGGCGTTGCGCAATATCAATCCCTCACCTTATATGTTTTACCTGGATTTCAGGGATTACCAGGTGATCGGTTCATCACCGGAATCTCTGATAACGGCTCTGGACAGCGATCTGGAAATTATTCCTATCGCCGGAACGCGCCGGCGGGGCAAAAACATCAATGAAGATGAAGCTCTGGCCGAAGAATTGCTCAATGATCCCAAAGAATTAGCGGAACATGTGATGCTTGTGGATTTGGCCCGTAACGATCTGGGCCGGATATCCCGGTACGGATCGGTTAAGGTTCATGATTTTAAGACGATCCAGTACTATTCGCATGTAATACATATTATCTCCCGGGTTACGGGGAAACTTAAACCGGAATTAGACGCGGTGGATGCCTTTATGTCCGCTTTTCCGGCGGGTACGGTTTCCGGCGCTCCCAAAATCCGAGCCATGGAAATTATCAACGAATTGGAGCCAGAGCGGCGCGGCATTTATGCGGGCGCCGTTGGTTATTTCGATTACTGCGGGAATATGGATATGTGCATTGCCATCCGGACGCTGGTGGCCAGTAAAGGTAAGTTGTTTTACCAGGCGGGAGCGGGAATTGTTGCCGACAGTTCACCGGAACTGGAATACAAGGAAACAATGAATAAGGTAAAAGTATTGCGCAAGGCGGCCGAAGAAGCCGCCGGAGGTATTAATGATATTATTTATCGATAATTATGATTCGTTTACTTATAACCTGGTAGATTTGCTCGGACAGTTGGAACCGGATTTAAAGGTTATCCGGAATGATGAGCTTACGGCGAAGCAGGCTGCAAATTTGAATCCGCGGGGTATTGTTATATCGCCTGGTCCGGGCACACCGGATAACGCCGGTATTTCATGTGATCTTATCCGCGAATATGGAAGCAGAATACCGATTTTAGGCGTTTGTCTCGGACACCAGTCCATTGGACAGGTTTTTGGCGCTAAGGTTATCCGGGCGGCCTATCCGGTACATGGGAAAACATCGGCCATTAAGCATAACGGCAAAGGTGTTTTTAAAAATATAGCTACTCCGTTGGAAGCCACCCGTTATCATTCATTAATCATCGATCGTAAGACGCTGCCGGATTGCCTGGAGATTACCGCGGAAACAGAAGATAACGTCATCATGGGCATTATACACCGTGAATATCCTATTACAGGCGTGCAGTTTCATCCGGAGTCGATTTTAACTTTAGAAGGACCGAAAATTTTAGCTAACTGGTTAGGTTTTGCCAAATCTTTTAGTAATTAGAAACAAGGAGAATTCCAGTGTTTAAGGATTATCTTGAAAAAATTGCAATAAATGAGCATTTAGAGCGCAAAGATGCAGGCGATGCCCTGGAATATATTTTAAAAGGCGATTTGGATCAGGCGGAAATCGGAGCGTTTTTAATGGGTATGCGGATGAAAGGCGAAACGGCTGATGAATTGCTTGGCTTTTTGGATACCATGGAAAAACATATGGTCAGAGTTCAGGTTAATGACATTAACGCGATTGATGTTTGCGGAACGGGAGGCGATGGAACGCATAGCTGGAATGTTTCCACTACAACCGCTTTTGTGGCGGCGGCCGGAGGGGCGACGGTGGCTAAACATGGCAACCGCTCCGTTTCAAGCAGATCCGGATCGGCCGATGTGCTTGAAGCGCTGGGTATAAAAATAGACATGACCCCGGAACAGACAAAAAAGTGTATTGATACTATTGGTATCGGATTCCTCTTTGCACCGCTTTATCATCCCGCCACCAAAGCCGTTGTTCCGGCCAGAAAAAGTATGAAAATCAGGACTTTTTTTAATATGTTAGGCCCGTTGTTGAATCCGGCCGGTGTAAAGAGACAAATCATCGGAACTTACGATACGGCTACGGCAAAAAGAGTCGCGGAAGTTCTCGATAAAAAAGGCCATATTAAAGCCTGCACCATGCACAGCGCCGATGGATTTGATGAAATTTCTCCTTTTGATTCCAGCTATATTTTTGACGTTAATATAAAAGCGGGAGGCATCCGCGAATTTCAATTCAGCCCACCGGCCATTAAAGAACCGGAAAGATCGGTTCCCGGCGGCGACAGTCAGGCGAATGCCCGATTGATCATTGATATTTTAAAGGGAAAACCCGGAGTTACAAGACAGATGACTGTTTTCAACAGCGCTTTTGCGCTTTATGTTGCCGATATTGTTTCTACCGTGGGCGACGGCATTGAGATGGCGGAATCTTTGTTGGATGATGGATCGGCTTATAAAAAACTTATACAATTCCAGGAGTTTTCAAAACAGGTTAATGGCGGTAACTGATTGATGAATATTCTGGATGAAATTGTCGAACACAAATTTCAGGAAGTGTCCCGGTTAAAAAAGATATTCAGTATATCCGATTTTAAAGATCAAATAACCGGGGAGAATACAGGTCATAGTTTAATTACCCGGATTACCGATGAAAATCCTTTTCATTTCATTTGTGAAATTAAAAAAGCCTCGCCTTCAAGGGGTATTATTCAGCCTGATTTTGATCCGGTCCGCCAGGCAAAAATGTATAATGAAAACGGAGCTTCAGCCGTGTCTGTTCTGACGGATGATAAGTATTTTATGGGGCATCTTGATCATCTGAAAAACGTCAGGAAACATATCAGCCTGCCGATTCTGCGCAAGGAATTCATTATAGATCAATTGCAGATTTACGAATCGCGGGCGGCCGGTGCGGATATAATTCTGTTAATTGCCCGTATACTTGATAAAAATCAGATAGATGATTACATGGATTGTGCGGTAGAATTGGGATTGGAGGTATTGCTGGAACTGGCGGATGTAAAAGACATAGACAAAATTCCGCTGCGAAAATCAAATATAATCATCGGAATTAATAACCGTAATCTTCAGACTTTTAAGGTTAATGTCGATACTTCACTTAAAATAAAAGAATATCTGCCCCGGGATTTACCCGTAATCAGTGAAAGCGGGATAAAAAACGGCGATGACTGTCGTTTACTATTTAAATATGGTTTTTCCGGAGCGCTAATCGGGGAAACCCTGATGAAGAGCGCGGATCCGGGGCAAACATTAAAAGAAATGATAAAGGCGGTGAATCCGTGTTAACAAAATTAAAAATCTGCGGCATAACCAATATTGATGATGCACTGATGTGTGCGGAATTAGGCGTTGACTGGCTGGGATTTAATTTTTTCCCCGAAAGTCCGCGTTATATTGCTCCGGAGGATGCCAGACAGATTATCGATCAATTGCCTCACGACGTTGAACCGGTAGGTATTTTAGTCAAACCGACTCTGGAACATACGAAAACGATTATTGCAGAAACCCATATTAAACGGGTGCAAATATACGGTCCGCAGGATTTTAATAATATGGAAATTCTGGAAATTCCGGTCATTATCGGTTACCGGATATCCGAAGATGCAAACCTGTCGCTCGAATTTTTGGGCGCCGACATGATATTACTTGATAGTTATTCGAAAGATACAATGGGCGGTACCGGTGAAAGTTTTAACTGGGCATTGATACCTCCTTATATCTCCAGACAAAAGCTTGTTCTGGCCGGGGGCATCCGGCCGGAAAATATTCATGATGCGCTGCATATTGTTAAACCCGCAGTAATCGATGTGGCCAGCGGGTCCGAAAGCGAACCCGGCAAAAAGGATCCGGAAAAAGTAGCCAGACTAATTAAGGAGATCAATCGTTTTAATGAAAAACATAAAGACGCATAAAAAGGGATATTTCGGAGAATACGGGGGACAATTTATTCCCGAAATCTTAAGACCGGCGCTGGATGAACTTGAAGAGGCATATAAAGCATTTAAAAAAGATTCAGCATCCCGAAAAGCTTTTCAAAAGGAACTGCGCGATTACGCTGGCAGACCCACGGCTTTGTATTTTGCGGAAAATCTGACCCGGCATTATAAAAAAGCCAGAATATATTTAAAGCGCGAAGATTTAAGCCATACCGGTGCCCATATGATTAACAATGCCATCGGCCAGATTCTTTTAGCCAGATTTATGGGTAAATCCAGGATTATCGCCGAAACAGGCGCCGGGCAGCATGGAGTGGCAACAGCCACCGTAGCCGCCAAAGCCGGTCTTGCCTGCTGTGTTTATATGGGCGCGGAAGATATTGAACGCCAGTATCCCAATGTACAACGTATGCGTATGTTAGGCGCAGAGGTGCGGGCGGTGCATTCCGGAACGGCTACCCTAAAAGACGCTACTAACGAAGCGCTGCGCGATTGGCTGTCGAATGTGATCAATACCCATTATATTATCGGATCGGTAGTTGGCCCGCATCCGTTTCCAATGATCGTACGTGATTTTCAGAGAGTAATAGGGATTGAGACCCGAAGACAGATTTTAAAAAAGGAAAACCGCCTGCCCGATTATATTATAGCCTGTGTGGGCGGCGGCAGCAACGCCATCGGCATATTCCATCCTTTCCTAAAAGATAAAGAAGTCAAAATGATTGGCGTGGAAGCGGCCGGTAAGGGCATAGAAACCGATGAACATTCCGCTACGCTAACTTTGGGTTCACCCGGTGTCTTTCACGGCATGCGCACTTATCTGCTGCAAAATAAAAACGGTCAGATCAATCTGCCGTATTCGCTTTCTGCCGGGCTGGATTATCCCGGCGTTGGACCGGAACACAGTCTGTTGAAAGATATAAAAAGAGTCCAATACGTAACCGCCGATGATAAAGAAGCGCTAGATGCGGTACAGCTACTGACCCGGACGGAAGGCATTATCCCGGCTCTGGAAAGCGCTCATGCCCTGGCCTATCTGGAAAAACTGATGCCCAAAACCAGCAAAGAACAAATTGTTATCTTAAATTTAAGCGGCCGGGGTGATAAGGATTTAAACACTTACATCCGCGAATTCGGACTGAATGGGAAAGGAAACGCATCGTTATGAGCCGACGGCTGAGAGAACTGACTGAACAAAAAAAATCAAAAGGTGATAAATTATTATCCATTTACACAACCGCCGGATTTCCTGAAAAAGACAGTACGGTGGATATTGTCCTTAACCTGGATAAAGCCGGCGTGGATTTCGTGGAATTAGGCATGCCGTTCTCGGACCCAATTGCTGACGGGCCGGTGATACAGATGGCTTCGGACCGGGCTTTACATAATGGCATCACCACCGAAGATTTATTTGCCATTATTAAGCAGATTCATTTAAAAAGCGGTATTCCTATTGTCCTGATGGGTTATTTTAATTCCCTCCTGCAGTATGGCGTGGAAAAGTTTATCAGGGAAGCTTCGCAAGCCGGCGCCGATGGATTAATACTGCCGGACTGGCCGTTGGAAGAAAATCAGCGTTATCTGAAATTTCTTAAAAAACAGGATATCGATCTTATACATCTGATCGCTCCGAATACGAAGAAAGACCGCATAAAAATGATCGATACCTTCAGCTCGGCATTTGTTTATTGTGTGGCATACACCGGTGTAACGGGCAAGGATAACAAACCGACTCCGGAAACCGAAGAATTTTTAAAATATCTTTCAAAGACACTTAAGCATCCCTGGCTGGTCGGCTTCGGCATTAAATCGCACGATGATTATACGACCTATGGTCAATACAGCGATGGCGTGATTATCGGGACGGCCTTTATCAAGCTTTTGGATAACGCCCCGGTTTCCGAACGTAAAGAAGCGATTAATAACTTTGTATCCGATATACGCGGAAAACAATCATAATCATGACTTAATCAAATGCCGTCGTTTCTGGTCTACAGGATTTTCGTTTCATAAGAAAATCATAGATTCTTATATCAAATCTTAAAATGGATTTTAAGAATACCATTTAAAGTCAAATCAAATTATCAAATTTTATATCTGTAAAATACGTATAAATACTCTTCCACAAGAGTATAATTTTTTTTATATTACTGGCTATTAACTAAGTGGTTTTAAAAAAGGAGATTCATGATGCCCCGTGTTTTATTCAAATCATTGAAATGTTTTATTGTTTTATTATTCGTTCTTGTTGCAGCAGGTTTTGCTCAGTCTCAGGAACAAGGACTTGTTATCGGGAAGGGTAGTTATTTTGAGATGCCCGGACTGAATGTGCTTGTTTATAATAATACTTTTCCGGAAGGTCACCAGGGCGGAGTGGAAATCATTCAACACGGAAACCGCGTTGCCACGAACGGAGAGCTTCGGTTAAGCCCTTCGCCGGGACAGTGGCAACCCATTCCCAAACTTGGCATCGGTTATGAGGCGCGGGGCGTGAGTCCGCAGGGAGTAGATTTAAAAAGCCGGATGGTTGATACAGTGGATAATGTCATTTCTTTACCATGCAGTTACCCGGATAGCAGCAGAATGCGGCAGGGTTTTAATCCGATTATCTATCCTGATCTGAAAATAAATTATACGGTTCAGGTTAAAGCTCAGGGCCATTCTTTTACCATTACCATCGATCTGGATAAGCCGTTACCGGCTGAATGGGTTGGCCGCGTCGGTTATAATCTGGAATTATTCCCGGGAGATTTATACGGGAAAACCTATTTTATGGATGACAGTTGTGGAACATTCCCGCGTCAGGCGAATGGTCCTACTTATCTTAATGTGGAAAAAGAGGCCGAGGCGCTTCCATTGGCTATCGGGAATAAACTTGTGGTTGCCCCGGAAAGTGATCTCTTGCGCATGGTTATTGAAAGCCCGGATCTAAAAATGCAGCTTCTGGACGGCAGTCTGAAACATAACAACGGCTGGTTTACCGTCCGGTCCCTAATTCCGGCCGGAGTTACAAAAGGCGCGATAAAATGGACGATTACCCCGCATGTAATACCCGGCTGGGTTGATCCGCCGGTTGTACATATTAGTCAGGTCGGCTATCATCCCAAACAGTCCAAAACCGCTTTTATAGAACTTGACAAAAATGATATATCCAAACATAACGTCGTTCTCATGAAGCTGCAGAGCGACGGAAGTCATAAAACCATCAAAGATCAGGCGCCGGAGTACTGGGGGAGATATTTACGCTATGAATATTCAAAATTTGACTTTACGGATGTGACCGAAGAAGGTGTGTATGTGGTTAAATACGGTGATTTTGTTACCAACACCTTTAGCATTAATGACGATATTTACAAACGCCATGTCTGGCAGCCGACTCTGGAATATTTTCTTCCCGTTCAGATGTGTCATATGCGGGTCAATCAAAAATACCGTGTCTGGCATGGCGCCTGTCACCTCGACGACGCCCTGATGGCGCCGGTTAATGTTCGTCATTTTGACGGCTACAATAACGAGGAAGAGTCTTCCACATTAACATCATACAAGCCTTTGGAACCGGTTCCGGGATTAAATATCGGCGGGTGGCATGATGCGGGCGATTATGATCTGCGTGTTGAATCCCAGGCTCAAACCGTTCTGGCCCTGGTTTATACCTATGAAGAATTTGGTCTTGATTATGACCAGACGTTTATCGACCAGAAAAACCGTCATGTGGAAATTCATCAACCCGATGGCAAACCGGATATTTTACAACAGATTGAACACGGTGTACTGGCTATTCTATCGGGTTACCGCAGTTTCGGACAATTATATCGCGGTATCATTGCGCCGTCGTTAAGACAATATGTTCATTTAGGCGACGCCATGACGCATACGGATAATAAAGTATTCGATGACAAAGAAATGCGTGAAAAGGCCGTTAAATATAATGAATTGTGGTATAAAAAAGTAGCCAACCGTTACTCGGCGGTTTTTGATCCGGGAATGAATATGGATCAGATCGAACTGGTGGTGCCCGATCTTGATGACCGTCTGGTATTTATGGAAACCAACCCGGGCCGGCAATTATACGGCGCCGCTGCGCTGGCCGCCGCTTCACGCGTGTTGAAAGAATACGATCCTGAGTTAGCCAAAGAATGCCTGGACGTTGCGGAAAAACTCTGGAAAACAAATAAAGATCTGGTGGAAGATGGACAAAACAGGCGGATGCGCGGGCAGAAAATGCAGATTTTAGTTGAACTGGTTTTAGCCACAGATAAAAAAGAATATAAGGACGCAATATGCGAATTTTCTTCCACTGTTAAAAGAAGTTTTGGCTGGAACGGCTGGAATTTAGGCCGTGTTTTAGATAAACTTGAATGCCCGGCTTTTAAAGATTCTGTTATAGCAGGCGCTGTTGATTTTAAAACCAATCTGGATAAAATGATGGCGCAATCGCCTTTTAATTCGCCGATGTCTCATACCGAATATATGGCATTCCAGCAGTATTATCTGTATAAGGGTTTTCCGGATATCTTTACTCCAAAATACTTATTTTCGGTAATCAATTATCTTTTGGGATGCCGTCCCGGCAATACGACGAACAGTCTGGTTTCCGGCGTAGGCGTAAATTCACCAACCGTGGCTTATGGAACAAACCGGGCCGACTGGAGCTATATACCCGGCGGCACTTTCTGGAATGCGGTTAACCTGGTCAGCCCGGATTATGCCGAAGATAAGGTATGGCCCTTTATGTGGCAGGAAAGAGAATATATCATTACCGCACCCTGTTATTTTATGTTTTCCGTTCTTGGCGCAGATAAACTACTCAATGAGAAATAGTTAACTCCATCTTGCTGATTAATGTGAACTTAATTGAAAGAGGCTGTCCCGAACATATACGGGGCAGCCTTTTCTCTTCTAAGCATTATAATTATAAAGTCGCAGCGCTTTTTCTGTTTTTATAAATTGGCGTAAGCGACATAATAGGTAATCAATTATTTGAATTTGTTTCAGATTTTTGATATAAATTCTAATTGTGCAGAGTCTTTCTTTTCAGGTAATATAAGGATTACCATTATTGGCATAATTGTTGTCTATTATGATCAGGTCATAGTTTTGTTTACGGTTATTATTTAAAAAACGGAGTCGATTTGAAATCTTTTATTACGGTATTTTATTTATTTTTTTTTGTACTGATTACAAACGCTCAGACGGTTCCCCGAATATTTATTAATGAGTTTTTAGCTTCCAATATCTCCATTGACGCGGATATCCTGGATTTTGACGATTTCTCCGACTGGCTAGAAATATACAATGATGAAAACACAAATATCGATCTGGGTGGGTATTATATCACCGATGATCCCGATAATCCCTGCCGCTGGAAAATTCCTGACGGGACCATTATTAGTGCAAAAGGATTTCTGCGCTTCTGGGCGGACGGTTATGATGAACAGCCCGGAAAAACATATCAGCGTGAATACTATCCTTATGACTATTTTATAACCCGATACTATCATTTGAATTTCAGTCTCAACCGCGCAGGAGAATATATCGGGTTATATAATCCCGACGGCGAACTGGTTGATTCATTATATTATGATTTACAATACCGGGATATATCCTACGGCCGCCAGCCGGATGGTGTGGATAACTGGTATTTTTTCGGCGAACCGACACCGGCGTCATCGAATACATCCGATGGTTCTGTTGTAACGGAAACAGCTGAAACTCCTGAAATTTCCCTGGCCAGCGGGTTTTATTCAGGTTTACAAACCGTAAGTATAACAACCCTTTCCGAAACGGCTGAAATCCGTTATACTATGGACGGTTCCGCGCCGGGCAGCGCCTCGCTTCTGTATGAAAACCCGATTGAAATCTCTGAAAATACGGTTTTTAAAGCGCAGGTATTTGAATCCGGGAAATTGCCCGGAGAAATAGTCGCCCGATCTTATTTTATTGATCAAACCGTCAATCTGCCTGTTATATCACTTTCGGTTGATCCATATTATATGTGGGATACGCAAAAGGGAATTTATGATCACATGTATAAAGAAAGGGAACTACCCGTTTACCTGGAAATTTATGATGAATCAGGACAGCCCGGATTTGGTTTTAATGCCGGTATCAGACTGACCGGTCAGCAGTCGCTGTTATACGATCAGAAATCATTTACCATTGAAGCCGATGACCGCTTCGGCATGGATGTTATCAATGAACAGATTTTCCCGCAAAGAAAAATAGATAATTATAAAGCGCTTTATCTGCGTAATGCCGGCGTTCCCGATAATCAGAGCACATTCTTTCGGGATGCCTTACAGCATAGTCTGGTAATAAATAAAATAGATATCGATTGCCAGGCCTATCTGCCATATGCCGTTTTTATTAACGGTGATTACTGGGGCATTTATAACCTGAGAGATAAAATCGACGAAAATTATATTGCCGGTATTTATAATATTAATCCGGATGATATAGATTTGCTTGAATATGAAGGCACTCCCAATCCCACCGTTATGGAAGGCAATGCGGATAATTATAATGCTTTTTATGATTACATCGCATCCCACGATTTAAGTCTGCCGGAAAATTATAACTTAATAAAATCATGGATGGATATTGATGAATATATCAATTATCAGATTTGTGAAATATACTATAATAACGTTATATGGCCGGCCCAGAATGTGCGCATGTGGCGGGAGCGGAAAGAAAACCGTAAATGGCGCTGGATTTTATTTGATCTGGATATCGGATTAGGATTGGACAGCCCTAATGGATACATGAATAATACGCTTGCTCTCGCCGTATCCGACGGTTCATCGCCTCAAATGCCGCCGGCCTGGGCAACACTGATATTCAGAAAGCTGCTGGCCAATGATGAATTTAAAAACTTGTTTATACAACGGTTTGCCACTTATATCAATTCGGTTTTTTATTCCAACACGGTTCTTTCAACGATCGATTCGCTTCGTAATACCATTGATGAAGAAATGGTTCATCATATTTCAAGATGGAAAAACGCTTCGTATGGCACGCCGATTCCTAATCATTCCGCCTGGTTAGACAATATTGAAGTAATGAAAAATTTTGCCCGTTTCCGTCCGAATTTCCAAAGGCAGCATATCCTGCAATACTTTAATCTGGAAGGAACAACGCACTTAAACCTGGGTGTTCAAAACAGCGGTGCAGGATCTATTAAAATCAATGAGGTCTTTGAATCACCATCCGGCCACGGCGGATTATATTTTAAAAATATCCCCATGATCATCGAAGCGGTGCCTGAGATTGGTTATAAATTTATTGAATGGCAGGGCATAGCTGATAAAATTTCTAATCCTCTAACATTTATGCCTGCGGGCGACACTCTAACAATTACCGCTGTCTTTGGAACCGAAACGGTGAACATTCTGCCATCCCGGATATCCGGCGATACTGTTTTTTCTAAAATCAATTCACCTTATTATGCGCTTGATAATGTCTGGGTGGATTCAAATATCACCGTAACCATTGAACAAGGCGTGGAAATTATTATGCCGGAGGATAAGAGTATTATTATCCAAGGCAGGATATTAGTTGAAGGCGTTTCGCAAGAGCCCGTTGTTATTAAACCCAATCCGAACACAGATTGCTGGGGCGCCCTGTGTTTTGTGAACGCTACCCATAAATCGGAATTAAATCATTTAAAAATAATCGGGGCGACCAAAGGAATTGATTTTTCCCGTGACAGGGCGGCGGTATCCGGTTATAATTCGGAAATATTGATCAACGGATTAATCGTTGAAGAAGTACAAGCTCCGGTTTTTGCCAGGTATGGTAAAATCACTATAAAAAACAGCCGGCTTCAATCGGATTATGCCGGTGACCTGATCAATGTAAAAAATGCCGATTCCGCGCTGGTTGAAAATTGCGATCTGCATGGAAATGACAGCTTTGATTCCGATGCCATCGATTATGATCAGTTATCAGGCGGAATTATAAGAGGCAACAGGATTTATAATTTTTATGGTTATAATAGCGACGGGATTGACCTGGGTGAAAACTCGCAAAACATTTTTATAGAAAAGAATATTATTTATAATATCAATGATAAAGGGATTTCCATAGGCAAAGGCTCTTCGGCGGAGATACAACGGAATTTGATCGTTAATTGCGGCCAGGGCATGGGGATCAAGGATTTTGATTCTTACGGATATATTGTACATAACACCTTTTACGGCAATGAATACGGCGTTGCCTGTTTTGTAAAAAATACGGGAGAGGGCGGGGGCAGTGCCGATGTCGTTAACTGTATTTTTGCCAACAGCAGTATCTGCGATTATCTGGTCGATGCGCTGTCCAGTCTGAATATATCATTTACCATGTCCGATCGTTTTGAATTACCCGGATTTTATAATTCAATCGATACGGTGGATTTTCTTAATAACTTAAGATTAAAAACAGGCTCTCCGGCTATCGATAAGGGAAATCCGGCTTTACCGGCAGACCCTGACGGGTCATTGCCCGATCTGGGCGCTTATCCGTATAATCCAATAAAGCAGGTCAATTTATTGATAAATGAAATTCATTATCATCCGGCAGAAGGAATTAATTATGAATTTATTGAGGTCGTAAATGCCGGGAGTTCTTCGGTTAATATAGGCCAGCTTAAATTGGACGGTTCCGTTCATTATAATTTTCCTGCGGATCAGATCGATCAGTATGAATATTTTATCGTTGCTAAAAGCGCTCTGATTTATCAAAGTCAGGGATATAAAGTTTATCAATGGGATTCAGGAATTTTGCCCGATGGCGCCGGAGAATTAGTTTTAATAACGGATTCAGGTGATACAAATGATTTTGTAAATTATAATTCCCGTTTTGCCTGGCCGCGCGAAGCCGATGGTTATGGTCCCTCATTAGAGCTGCATCATATAACCATGGAAAATATGGCCTCTGATAGCTGGCGTTCCAGTTATCCGGCAGGCGGTAGTCCCGGCGAATCCAACCATGCTACATTACTGGAAGGTCTCTTTATCAATGAATTTGTGGCGGCCAATTCAAATACTATTCAGGATGAAGACGGTGATTATGACGATTGGATCGAAATTTATAACAGTAATGATTTCCCGGTTAACTTAAGCGGATTGTATATGACCGATAACCCGGACCGGCCGTATAAATACCGGATACCTGATTACGATTTACAGAAAAGCAGTATTCCGGCAAAGGGTTTTCTTTTATGCTGGGCAGATGATGAAATTGAACAGGGAGTCACCCATCTTAGTTTTAAACTGGATAAGGACGGCGAATATATCGCTATTGTCCAGAGAAAAGACGATCAGGCGGCGTTTCTGGACTCGGTTACTTTTTCTGAACAGAAAACCGATGTAAGTTATGGCCGTTATCCGGATGGAAGCGATAACTGGCGTTATTCTTCTGTGCCCACTCCGCTGGATAGTAATCAGGTGCCCTCAGCTATTAAAACGGAACCGGTCATATCGGATCGATTTTATTTATTTCAGAATTATCCCAATCCATTTAATAATACAACAATTATTAATTATCAATTGCCGGTAACATGCAATGTGGAATTGGCGATCTATAATATTCTCGGGCAAAAAATAACAACATTGGTTTCACAAAAGCAAAAGCCCGGAGGTTATGCCATACAATGGAATGCCCTTGGCTATGCCAGCGGCGTTTATTTTTACAGGATAAAAACAGATCAGGGGTATGTTAAAACGAATAAATTTATATTGTTAAAATAGAAGACAGCGACGGAATGGTATGATGAACATGATAAAAAGAACGTTAATAGTCTTGTTGATTATTCATAGTTATTTGCCGGCAAACGACTGGGAAATTCTTAACAAAGGTTTGCCCGGCGCTTTGAATACAATTGATTTTGTTGATGATCAAACGGGTTGGATATCCGGGTATCAGAGCGTACTGGTTAAAACCGAAAACGGAGGCGCAACATGGATTCCGATTCAATTATCAGAAAACTGGAATTTTTATGGCATTGATTTTATTAATCAAACCACCGGTTGGGCGATCGCCTGGGATATGGAGCACAGTGCCAATATAATTGTGAAAACTGAAGACGGCGGCTTATCCTGGAACATACAGCACAGTGACGAAGATTGTCATTTTAGTGCACTATTTGCCATCCATGAACAACTGATCTTTGTTGTCGGCTATAACGGGATCATCTTAAAGACAGATAACGGGGGTGCAGACTGGGAAAACATTTCGCCTTATGCAGATCAGACCTATTTTACTTCTGTCTGGTTTATGAGCGAAAACGTGGGTTTAGTTACCGGATCATGTTACGATGGTGAAAAATATCAGGTTATTGTAGCAAAGACGGTGAATGGCGGCAAAAAATGGCATGAGCGCATTTTTGATGGTTATAATCAGATTAATAATGTTCAGTTTTATAATGATTCTACCGCCTTCTTTCAGGCCAGAGATGATTCCGGTCAGGATCTTTTTTGCATGACGAAAGACACTTTAAGCAGTTGGCTGGTGCAGTCCAAAAGTGATTCCTTCATCAATTCTTTTTATGCTTTAAGCGAAGATACGGTTTATGCCATTATGAACAACTTTTCCGTAGGCAGTACGGAGGCCGATTTGAAAATCAGTACAAACGGCGGCCGGAAATGGCAGATCATAAAATCTTTGGGAAGTTCCTTTTATAATGCGATAAGTTTTAATAATAACGCAGGATTTATAGCAGGGTCAACGGCAGGATTCGGTACGCTAACGGGATGTCTGCTTTCCCGTAGTCTGGATAAAGGTTTTAGCTGGGAGGCACAGATTTTAAGTTACCCGTTTTCAGACTGCAGTTTTATTAATAAAGACTATGGATTTATTTGTGGCGGCGTTGCAGACATTCATACTAATGCAGGCGACGTTTATCTGACAAATGACGGCGGTAAAAACCTTGAACATAATTTTAATCCTCAGGCGTGTGTAAACGAATGCCAGTTTCTGAACGATCAAACCGGCTATATTCTTTGCGATGGTATGTTTTCCGGCAGCAATGTTTATAAAACGAGTGACGGAGGAGACCGGTGGCAGATTATAATGGATCAGGGAAGTTTTCCCTCCGGTCATTTTTTTACGGGGAATGATCTTTACTTTGTGAATGAAAACATAGGTTATCTTTGCGGCGGTTACTGGGATGGAGAGGATAATAAAGCGGTCATCCTTGAGACGGAGAACGGAGGTGCTAAATGGGATATGACTTGGCAAAAGACTGGAGAAAATTATTCGATTTATTCAATACATTTTTCGGATATAAATCATGGTTTTGCTGTTGGCTCAAATGGTTTAATAGTTAAATATGAGCATGTAACGGGCTGGAAGGAAACAAAAAGCATAACGGATAAAAACTTAAAAAAGGTTTTTTTTGCAGATCATTCCACGGGCTGGATCAGCGGCGGGAATCATGTGCCCGGTGTTTCCGATTTGATATTAATGACCACTAAAAATGGAGGGGAAAGCTGGGATATTCAGACTAATTTTGAATACATCCTGGAAGATATTTATTTTAAAGATATATATAAAGGCTGGGCGGTCGGCTCGGATACTTCCTGGCGTGGCATGATTTTATATACGGAAAACGGCGGGCAGAGCTGGGAAATTAAGGAAGAAAAATTACCGGCTCCGCTGTATTCAATTTGTTTTAAAGATGGCTTTGTGTGGACGGTAGGGGGACTGGGCATGATATTACGAACAAAAGATGACGCCAGTGCAATCGACGATGATAAAAACATCAGCAAAATGATTTTCCGGCTGGATCAGAATTATCCCAATCCCTTTAACCATACAACGACAATTAAATACCGGTTACCAGTTGCCGGGAATGTGGAAATAAGCGTCTATAACATGCTCGGGCAAAAGATAACAACGCTGGTTTCACAGAAGCAGTCACCCGGAAATTATAAAGTTAAATGGGAAGCCAACGGGTTTCCCAGCGGCGTTTATATTTATAGTCTACGCCTTGAAAACAGACCGGTAGAAACAAAAAAGATGCTGTATTTAAAATAGCCCCAGGTATTTTTTGTAAATATATCGTTTAAAAGCAATCCAATTTATAAAAGATATTTTAATCCTGAATTTGGATGATTTAAGCCTTCCAATCTTTTCTGGCCAATATTCAAATTTATAAACCATTCAGGTTATCCCCTATAAGCTCAGGGATATCTGAAAGAAAATAGCATAGATTACAAGACTTGCCTGATTTATCTGAAATTAAATCCTGCTTTTTTGTGTTTTATTTTTATAGAAGTGTGGATATAAAATTGATAATCGGTTTTATTTTTATATATTCTTTAATAAATGGTCGTTATTTTGAGTGAAATTTTTCTGGTCACGAATTGATAACTATTAAGATGACCGGATGATATTAATTTCACTATTAATCGACGTGCAATTTAATATTAATCATGTTGGATAAAAATTCCGGCGCATCAGCAGTAATAAAAAAAGCAGAGTACTTTATATTTTGTTTTTTTAAGATTTTATAACAATTGTTAAATCCAATTATAAATATTAAATGATTAATAAAGGTTTATACAAATGAATCAGTCCGACGTTATTGTTATTTTTGGAGAAGTATTAATTGACCGGTTTGAAAACGGGACGGAAAGAAGAGGCGGCGCGCCTTTTAATGTGGCCTGGCATCTTCAGGGTTTTGGTTTAAAAACGCTGTTCATCAGCCGTGTGGGAAGAGATAAAGCCGGGGAAAGCCTTTTAAAAGATATGGCACAATGGGATTTGGATACCGGCGGCATTCAAATCGATGATTTAAAACCAACGGGTTATGTAAAAGTGCTAAACCAGAAGACAAATCCGGCTTTTGAAATTAAGGACAAGGTTGCTTATGATTATATTGATTCTGCGGCGCTGAACCAGTTTGTTATTAATAAAAATCCTAAAATGATTTATCATGGTACGCTTGCCCTTCGTCATCAAACATCTTATAGGGCGCTGGAAAGTATTCTTGAGATCAATAAAAACACACCGGTATTTTTTGATATTAATCTGAGGTCGCCCTGGTGGCGCGGGGATTTGTTACAACATTGTTTACAGACAGCCGCTTATTTAAAATGTAATAAAGACGAACTGCTGACACTGCTTCCATATCAAAAAGACGTACGTCTCGCGGCTAAGCATGCGTTGCAGGAGCACCAGCTTAAATCGGTGATTGTAACTCTGGGCGAAGATGGGGCTTTGCTATGCCTGGATGATGATACTTGTTTTTCGGCTCCGGTACAAAAAACAGATAAATTCATCAATTCAGTCGGCGCCGGCGATGCCTTTTCGGCGGTAATGATTCTGGGTATGATCCATGGATGGCCGCCGGAAATCACCCTTAAAAGGGCAAATACTTTTGCATCCCTTATCTGTCAGATCGAAGGCGCCGTACCCGATATAAAAGATTTTTATGATCATTTGTTAAACAATTGGGGTTTATAATGAACGGGAATAAAGACGCGGGTTTGTATCTTGCGCTGATCAGCCTGCATGGATTAATTCGCGGTGAAAACATGGAATTGGGAAGAGACGCTGATACCGGCGGGCAGGTGCGTTATGTGATTGAACTGGCAAAAAAACTATCCGACGAGCACGATATAGACCGGGTGGATTTGTTTACAAGAAAAATAGAAGACCCGAAAGTAGATCTGGTTTACGCCCAGGAATCCGAACAGATTGCGGAAAAATCATACATCATCCGAATTCCTTTTGGGCCAAAACGATATCTGCGCAAGGAAGTCTTATGGAATTATCTGGACAGTTTTTCTGATCAGGCTGTGTTATACTTCCGGCGGCTGGGCAGAATACCGGACGTTATTCATGGGCATTATGCCGACGCGGGATATGCCGGTGCGCAGATCGCCAGGCTGTTAGCATCACCTTTTATATTTACCGGGCATTCTTTGGGCAGGGTTAAACGCCAACGGCTGGAAGAAAAAGGCGTAAGTGTTCCTAAAATGGAAGCACGCTATAATATCAGCCATCGTATTGAAGCGGAAGAATTTGCTTTGGATACGGCGGCCAAAGTTATCGTGAGTACGAAACAGGAAATTGATGAACAATACGAACTATACGAGCATTATGATAAACGAAGAAAAATAATTATTCCTCCCGGAATTGACACCAATACCTTTTATCCGCCTAAAAGGTTTGAAGGCCATCAACCAATACATAATGAAATTTTCAGGTTTTTAAATGAACCATACAAACCTGTTATTTTAGCCCTTTCTAGGGCAGATGAAAGAAAAAACATCGAAGGTTTGATTCATGCTTTTGGCGGTAATTCATATTTAAAGCAAAACGCTAATCTTGTTATCCTGGCGGGCGGCCGCAGCGATATCAGGCAGGTAGATCCCGGCGCAAGAAAAGTGTTTTTTAATATCCTGTATCTCATCGACAAATATGATCTGTATGGTAAAATAGCCTATCCGAAAACGCATCAGCCGGGCGATGTGCCTTTTGTTTACAGATATGCGGCCAAAACAAAAGGTGTCTTTGTAAATCCGGCTCTTACGGAACCGTTTGGACTTACGCTTCTTGAAGCAGGCGCCAGCGGATTACCAATTGTTGCCACTAACGATGGCGGTCCTGAAGGCATTATAGGTGATTGTAACAACGGTCTGCTTATTGATCCGTTAAAGAGTGATGAAATTGGTCATGCGATTCAAAAGATCTTACAGGATTCGCAATTATGGCGTATTTATTCCAGAAATGGGATGCGTAATATTAAAAGGTATTATTCATGGAAAGCCCATACGAAACGCTATGTATCGGTTATTAAAAAACTAATTAAAAATAAGTACTATAAGAGGAACATCATGGCAGAAAGTAAAAGCCGGATGCCAACTATCGATCGGCTGATTATTACAGATATTGATAATACCCTGATAGGTGATAAGGACGCTTTACAAAGATTTACAGAACAATTAAAAAATATGAAAAGCAATATTGGCTTCGGAGTGGCTACCGGCCGCAGGCTGGAGTTGACAATGGATGCCTTGAAAGAATGGAATATACCGGCGCCCGATTTGTTAATCACTTCTGTAGGCAGCGAAATTTATTATGGAAAAAAATTGGTTATTGACCAAAGCTGGAGTAACCGCCTAAACTACCAATGGTATCCTGAAAAAATTCCTGAAATCATGGGAAAGTTGCCCGGTTTAACGCTTCAACCTAAAAAAGACCAGCGTAAATATAAAGTCAGTTATTTTGTTGATATGGACAAAGCGCCGGATCAAAGAGAAATTATCCGTTATTTGCGCGAACATCATTTAAAAGTAAAAGTTATTCATTCTCATGAAGCTTATCTTGATATCTTGCCTATACGCGCTTCCAAAGGACTGGCTATCCGGTACCTGTTTATGAAATGGGGTTTAACGCCGGAGCAGGTTCTGGTTGCCGGTGATTCCGGGAATGATGAAGAGATGCTGCTCGGGGACACGCTGGGTGTAGTGGTTGGAAATTTCAGCCCGGAATTACGTCATCTCTATGGAAAGCCGCGTATCTATTTTGCTGAAAAATCTTATGCGGACGGAATTATCGAAGGTATTGAGTATTATAATTTTTTGGGAAAAATCAGGATACCGGAGGAAGAATATGCTGAATAAACTGGAGTTCTTTATACATGAAAATCGGGCAGAAGTCTATTTGATACTGCATCATTACGCGCAATTAGGCCGCTCATTATTATTAAAATCCGATATCTGGTATGAGTTTTTAAAATTTACCGGGACACTTGAGAATAAAACTGATTATAAAAATTCTGTTTTAGGGGAAGTTTTATCCAGGGCGGAAGTTGCCATATATGAAAGCCCGTGGCTTTTTTTCTCTTTACGATTTGATATAGCCGAATGGAAATACATTCGTTTTCATATAGAAGATGTTTCTTTTGTTGAAACATCCGTTTCAGAGTATCTTAAATTTGAAGAACGTATTGTTGAGCCCGATTATAAGAGTGCTGATTACATGGTGGAACTTGATTTTGGCCCTTTCAACCGCGGATTTCCTAAACTAAAGGAAAAGCGTTCCATTGGACGGGGTGTGGAATTTCTTAATAAACATCTTTCAACATTGCTTTTTTCCACTAATGGCCAGGGACACCGGTTGCTCTTCCGGTTCTTACAGCTTCATGAGTACCGGGACAGGCAGTTGATGTTAAACGACCGTATTAAGGATTTTGACACATTTCAAAGCCGTCTTAAAGAAACGTTGAAGTTTCTTGATAATAAACCGGCTAAAACCAACTGGAATGATATTGAACATCACATGCAGGATCTTGGATTTGAAGCGGGTTGGGGACGAAAAGTTTCCCGGATTAAAGAAAATATCCGGATGCTTCAGGATATTTTGGAAGCGCCGGAACCAAAAATTTTAGAGAATTTTTTAGCCCGGATTCCAATGATTTTCAGTTTAGTTATTATTTCTCCTCATGGGTATTTCGGCCAGTCTGATGTGTTAGGCTTACCCGATACGGGCGGACAGGTAGTTTATATTTTAGACCAGGTACGCGCTCTTGAGCATGAAATGCGCCGCCAGATTTATGAACAGGGCTTAGACATTGAACCAAAGATTATTGTCGTTACGCGTTTGATACCGGAAGCAGGCAAGACAAACTGCGATCAGCGCGAAGAAATGATTATAGGAGCGCGTAATGCGAAAATTCTGCGGATACCTTTTCGCAACCAGGCCGGGGAAATCATCAATCACTGGATATCGCGTTTTAATATCTGGCCTTACCTGGAACAATATGTTCTTGATATTGAAAAGGAAATATTAGCCGAATTGCAGGACCGTCCCGATTTTATTATCGGTAATTATTCCGATGGAAATCTGGTGGCGACATTGCTGGCAGGGAGATTGAATGTTACCCAATGCAATATCGCCCATGCCCTGGAAAAAACCAAATATCTGTTTTCAGCTTTATACTGGAAAACAAATGAACGACAGTATCATTTTTCAGCTCAGTTTACTGCGGATCTTATCGCCATGAATTCTGCTGATTTTATCATCACAAGCACTTACCAGGAAATTGCCGGGACTACGGAATCAATCGGCCAATATGAAAGTTATACGTCTTTCACAATGCCGGATTTGTATCGGGTTGTAAACGGAATTAATGTTTTTGATCCGAAATTCAACATTGTTTCGCCCGGTTGTGATCCCGCCATATATTTCCCCTATTATGAAAAGGATCGCCGTCTTTCAGGTCTTAAACAGGAAATCGAAGAGATGATATACGGCCAGGATCAGATTTCTGCCCGCGGTGTGATTGAAGATGCCGATAAACCGCTTATTTTTACAATTGCCCGTCTGGATCGCATTAAAAACATCACCGGCCTGGCAGAATGGTACGGGCAGAATGACAAGCTGCGAACATTGGCCAACCTTTTCGTGGTGGCCGGTTTTATCCGGACTGAAGATTCCGGAGACGATGAAGAAAAAAGCGAAATAGAACGCATGCATCATCTGATTGATGAATATCAATTGCAGGGCCAGATAAGATGGTTCTCCAAATCTTCGGATAAAAGCTTTGTCGGGGAACTCTACCGCACCGTTTGCGATAAAAAAGGTGTTTTTATACAACCGGCCCTTTTCGAAGCTTTCGGATTAACGGTTATAGAGGCTATGGCCAGCGGTCTGCCGACTTTCGCCACCAGGTATGGCGGTCCCCTCGAAATAATCGAACATGGCAAAAGTGGATTTCATATTGATCCCAATGACGGGAAATTGATTTCAGCGTCGGTTGCTGATTTTTTTGAGCGATGTAATAAGGATGGTAAATACTGGAAAAAGATATCAGACGGTTCAATCAGGAGAGTGGAAGAACGATTTACCTGGAAACTCTATGCAAAAAGGTTGTTGACGCTTTCACGTGTGTATGGTTTCTGGAAATATGTTTCAGACCTGGAACGCGCCGAAACGCATCGTTATCTCGAAATGTTTTATGGACTGATGTATAAAAATCTGATTAAAGATATGAACGTATAGTTGACTTTTACCTGGTGAAATGATTGTTACCTTGAATCTTGTTCAGGGTAAAATACAGAAAAAACCGGAAATAACCATTTGTATCTCCGGTTTTATTTGTAATTAAAAATTTATTTACTTTGCTTTTTTACAAACAATGTGATGGACAATTCCTGGTTTTGAATTTGCTTGGCATAATCAGAATCTGTTACATGAAAAGATACCGTAGGGAAATCACCGCCGGCCGGGTGAAAATTTAATACTCCTGTGCCTTTTATACTGGTATCCCGCCATCCAGCTTCTTTCAATTTTTCTTCATAGAGTTTCTTATAATAAGCTAAAACGTCTTTTTGATTTTGAGAATAATTATTACCGCTGAGCTTATAATAGCATTTAAACACATTCGGGGGATCGGTTTCTGGTGTGCCTACTGGTTTTGTCGCTTCAAATTTAATGAACTCTACATCGGGATAAATAGGGATGCCAAGTTCTTCAAGGGCCTTGTTAAACTCATCCTGGTTATTAATATTTCGTTTCAACGTAACCTGAGTCTCTTCCTTCGCAGCGGGCTTATCCTCCGATTTTGATCCGCAAGACCATGTTACCATTAATACTGACAAAACAAATAATAATGTTAGCTTTTTCATAATACTCTCCTCCTCATTATTGATGTAAGATTTGATATGAATTATTTAAGTAATCATCATAATCCTTTAAACAACATACAAATTAAAAAAACAGTGATCAAATCTAAGACGGCATGATTTAAAGAAAGTAAAATATTCCACAAAAAGCATCGTTAAGGGGTAATGAGCGGGAAAAAATATTTTTTTGATTCGCGCGTTATTATTTTTACATTTCTTAAAATGAAAGTCCCGGATTTGCATTATACTGAACGGTGGAAATTGTATAAAAAGAAAGAAAAAACGCATTATCCGGTTTCGGGTAAGAAGAAATTTCACTGATAAAAAAGGAGGAATGTCTATGGATAATCGCAAGATTTATACGGAAAAACTGACCGCAAAATTAAATGAACTGGATGCTGAAATTAAAAGATTTGAAGCTAAGTTGAACTCAAAAAAAGTTGATTTGCAGGTTGAATATCAGCAGCAGATTGATGAGTTAAAGAAATTAAAAGAACAGGCGGCGGAGAAATTAAAACAAGTCAACGAGTCCGGAGGAGGGGCCTGGCAGGAAATGAAAGAAGGCCTGGAAAAGAGTTGGCAGGTTTTGGAAGAATCCATAAAAAACGCTTGGACAAAATTTAAATAATCTGGTAAGATATAAAAAATTCTATCTGCGTGTAATATGCTCTGGCTATTGGTTATAATAATTTTGTATATACTTTTGTGAAGGTTTTGGGGAATCAATGAGGCTTAACTTCTTCAGAAAAAAGTACAGGAAAAACAAAAAATTAGGATTAGCGCTTGGCGGAGGCGCGGTTTTAGGAGCCGCACATATTGGCGTTTTAAAAGCTTTTGAAGAAAGCGATCTTACCATCAGTTATATAACGGGAACAAGTATCGGCGCTCTAATAGCGGCTTTTTGTGCTTTTAATAAGTCATCTTCAGAAATCGAAAAAATTGCTAAAGACATAAACTGGCCGGATATTTCTTCCATATCGCTTTCACAATTTGGCCTGCTTAGTAATGAGAAGCTCGGGAAACTTATCATAGAAAATATTGGCAATGTAAATATAGAAGATGCGGCTATTCCTTTATCCGTAATTGCCACGGATATTGCAAATGGTCAGAAAGTGATTTTAAAAAAGGGGAAATTGAAAGAGGCAGTGATGGCAAGCGCCTGTATTCCTGGCATCTTTATTCCTGTGGAAATTGACAACAAACTTCTGGTTGATGGTGGCATTGTTGAGAATGTTCCTACCATCACCTTAAAGAATATGGGTGCGGATTATATCGTCGGCGTCGATCTGAATGCCGGTAATTCTCATAAAAAACCGGATAACATCATTGAAGTCTTGTTAAACACTTTCGATTTTACAATAATGACGGCTACAAAATTGCAGACGGCAAAAGCGAATATCATCATTAAACCCGGCCTGTCTGCTTTTAACATGATCGATACCGATCAGGTACCCGACTTGATTGACGCGGGGTATCAGGAAGCGGTCAAAGTTATACGTAAAATGGTATAGATAGTAAGAAAATACTGGCTATGGCCGAATCAATCAATCAAAATACCATTCCCCAGACATTTATACTCATACGTAAATTGCTGCGCTTGTTTGCCCTATTCTGGTTTGTTATAGCATTAATAATATTTGTTTTTACACTGATAGATATCATCGAAGATCCTGATAATCCCGATGTGTGGTTATCACTCCTGGGCGTTTTTGCCATATGTATTCCTGCTTATCTGTTATGGAAAATCCCCGATTGGCTTATCAGCAGATATAAACGATTTATGGCATCATCTGTAAATAATCCCGAAAAAGAAATTCAGACTAAAAAAGTCGAGACCGGTCATGGAACTTATGAACATCTTGAAATCACAAATAAAGCCGACGGGGAAAGCTTTATTGAAGAAGATCGTTTCGGAAATGTGATATTTGACATTACCCAGCGTTCTATCCGGCTTATTTTCGGTGGAAGTTTTTTATTGATAGGCGTAATTATTGGCAGTTTAATTTTTTATTTTTCAAGTGATATTGGAATGTTTGAATATTTCTTTGTAGGAGGGTGGATCATTTTCTGTCTGATTGCTATGGGTTTTGTCTACGAAGTAACCATTAACAAAAGTATAGGGATGCTGGAACGAAAGTCAGGGTGGTTCTTTTTTGTTTTTAAGCGCTCCTGTAATTTGTCTGATTTTTCTGGTATTGAAATAGAAAGTGTATTTTACCGGCAGAAGTATGACACATTAAGAGAACATTATCGCTCTGAGGATCCGAAATTCAGAGTTAATCTTACCGGGCAAAAACAATTGAACCTTAAAGTATTTGGTAACCTTTCGGATGCCCGGCATATGGGCGAAGAAGTATCCAAATATCTAAAATTACCCTTACACGAAAACTTCAGAGAAAGCTATTAAGTGATAAATCATTTGATATAACTGGCAGTAAGGTGTTTCTAATTATTCATTTCGGCTTTTATTCTTAATTTGGTTTCTATCATATTGCCATGTTCCAGACCGAGTAGCGTGGTGATTTTACGGATTAATGCTTCCTCATATCTGTCAATATGACTATCGGCGAATATCAATCGCCACAGGTTTTCCAGTATTCTGATTTTTTGTTCATGAGTTAAATGCGCTTTTAACAGATCGGTAAATTTCCAGATATCCTGCCGGTTAGCGCGGCTCTCCTTTGCGGTCTCTAATAATTCATCAATTTCAACAGGGTTTAAATCAAATAATTCTTCGAGTATCTTTACCAGGTGATCTTCCTCTTCCCGGGTAATATTAAAATCCGCATAGGCCATTTCCAGAAACAGTACTGCAGCGGCGGTCATTAATTGATCTTCCGTAGAAGTTTTAGCTTCTTCCGGCTCGGATGTAAAAGCTCTGATAAGTGATTCTAATTTCTTTAACATTTTTATTCATCCTGAGCGTTATTTCGTTCTAATATATCTGCGTATGCGCCTTCAATCAAATCAAGTTTATCTATTCCAAGAAATTGCATCAGGAAATTGATTTTCTGGTATTCCGTATCGTAGGTTGTGTTCTTATTTGCAACGGCTTCAAATTCAATAAACGTACCTAAATTTTTAACCCAATCCAGGTGTATCCGGACATTTTCATACAGATAGATTTCTCTTATCTTCGAAACGATTACCTTTACACCCAGAATATTTGCCAGCAGTTCTTTCACCGTTTCGATGTTTTTAACTGCAATTAATGAATAACGTGATATTTTAGGACCGGTTTTATATTCGCGCAGGTAGGCTATTAGAAAATGTCCGGATAAGGATGATGAACGTAACTTAAGACGGCCAGCCGGCGTTTTAAAAAAAATATCTTCCTGTTCATCCTTGCCTAAAAACTGTACCGGTAAATTTTCCAGTTTGTCCTTTATTTTCGATATATGATTACATTTTGCCTTTATTTCGATATTTACGCTCATTCTTACGCCTTTTTAAATTTATACGGAGCCGATTTCCTAATTTTAAGAAAATTAAACACATTCTGCTCATTCGTTAGAATAACTACCGGTGTAACTTAAATTTTAAGTTTGACTAAGTATAATAAAAATAAGGATTAAAAAGTATTAAATTAATTTTTGTAAATTGGCATATTTTTTGTGTAAATTCAAAGCTCTAAAATAAATAATCACGACTCATTTCTTGTAATAGAAATAGAAAGAGCTTTTAATTAAAATTCAGGAGTTTGATATGCAACGAAAGATGGTCACCATAGATGGAAATGAAGCCGCGGCTTATGTGGCTCATAAAATAAATGAAGTGATCGCCATTTATCCTATTACACCTTCTTCCAATATGGGGGAGTGGGCTGACGAATATTCAGCAAAAGGGCAGAAAAATATCTGGGGAACAATTCCCTCCGTAACAGAAATGCAGAGCGAAGGTGGTGCTTCCGGAGCGGTTCACGGCGCATTACAGGCCGGCGCATTAACAACCACATTTACCGCATCTCAGGGTTTGCTTTTAATGATTCCCAATATGTATAAAATTGCCGGTGAATTAACTTCAACCGTTTTTCATGTATCCGCCCGTTCTGTTGCGGCGCAGGCCTTATCTATTTTCGGCGATCATTCGGATGTTATGGCTGTCCGGCAGACAGGATTCGGTTTACTGGCTTCTAATTCGATTCAGGAAGTAATGGATTTTGCATTATTTTCACAGGCTGCATCATTAGAAACCCGCGTACCTTTTGTTCACTTTTTTGATGGATTTCGTTCTTCCCATGAAGTTATGAAAATTGAACAGCTTACTATGGATGATATGCGGGCCATGATTGATGATAATCTGGTTCGTGAACACCGGGCACGCGCATTGAATCCTGAGAAACCGGTTTTGCGGGGAACAGCACAGAATCCTGATGTATTCTTCCAGGGCCGTGAAACGGTAAATTTATACTATGAAAAAACTCCGGCAATTATGCAAAAAGCGATGGATAAATTTGCAGGCATAACCGGAAGACAATATAAATTGTTCGATTATGTAGGTCCTAAAGATGCCGAACGGATCATTGTAATTATGGGTTCCGGCGCCGAAGCTGCGCAGGAAGCGGTTGAATATCTGGCGGCAAAAGGCGAAAAAGTTGGCGTAATAAAAGTACGTTTATACCGGCCGTTCTCAATAAAAGATTTTATAAAAGCATTCCCGAAAACCACTAAAGCTATCGGTGTATTAGACAGAACCAAGGAACCAGGATCCATAGGCGAACCGCTTTACCAGGATGTATTAGCCGCTTTCAGCGAAGCCCAGGTTGAAGGTTTCTTGCCGATGGCTATGCCAAAAATAATTGGCGGTCGTTATGGGTTGTCATCCAAAGAGTTCACACCGGCGATGATTAAAGCCGTTTTCGATGAGTTGAAAAAGGATAAACCAAAAAATCATTTTACCGTTGGTATCAATGATGATGTCAGTCATACCAGCCTTGAATATGATCATTCATTTTCAGCTGAAAGTGATGATGTTGTGCGTGGTATGTTTTATGGTCTGGGCGCTGACGGTACGGTGGGAGCAAATAAAAATTCAATTAAGATCATCGGTGAAGAAACGGATAATTATGCTCAGGGCTATTTCGTTTATGATTCTAAAAAGTCCGGTTCTATGACTATATCGCACCTGCGTTTTGGTCCAAGGCCGATTCATTCCACTTACCTGATTAACAAAGCGAGTTTTGTGGCCTGTCATCAGTTTGTATTCCTGGAAAAATATGATATTCTGGAAAAAGCCGTTGACGGCGCTACCTTTTTGTTGAATGCACCATACAGTAAAGAGGAAGTCTGGGATAAACTACCTTTACACATTCAGGAACAAATTATCAATAAGAAACTAAAGTTTTATGTAATAGACGCTTATCATGTTGCTAAAGAAACCGGAATGGGACAGCGTATCAATACGATTATGCAGACCTGTTTCTTTGCCATTTCCGGTGTTTTGCCGAAGGAAGAAGCAATTGCCAAAATTAAAAACGCCATTCAGAAAACATACGGCAAAAAGGGTGAGCAGGTGGTGAAAATGAATTTTGAAGCCGTAGATCAGACACTGGCTAACCTGCATGAAATCAAAGTTCCGGCCAAAGCAACCAGCACTATTAAAATGCAGCCTGCGGTTCCGGACGAAGCGCCTGAATTTGTTAAACAAGTAACGGCAATGATAATTGCCGGAAAAGGCGATGACATTCCTGTAAGCAAAATGCCCGATGACGGAACGTATCCGACGGCAACAACAAAATGGGAAAAACGTAATGTCGCCATGGAAGTGCCTGTTTGGGATACCGAACTTTGTATTCAGTGCAATAAGTGCGCTAATGTTTGTCCGCATGCCTGTATACGTCCTAAAGTTTACGATAGTAAACTTCTGGAAAACGCTCCGTCTACATTTAAATCCGCAAAATACAGAGGTAAAGATTTTCCCGAAGGTTCTATGTACACTTTGCAGGTTTCTGTGGAAGACTGTACCGGCTGTGAGCTTTGTGTAGAGGTCTGTCCCGTTAAGGATAAACAGGAACCCAGCAAAAAAGCAATCAACATGGCTCCGCAAATTCCGCTCAGGGAAACTGAACGTAAAAACTGGGAATTTTTCATGAATATCCCGGATTATGACCGTGCTCAGTTGAAAATAGACTCGGTTAAAGGGTCCCAGTTCCTGCGTCCATTGTTTGAGTTCTCCGGCGCCTGTGCAGGTTGCGGTGAAACGCCTTATGTAAGGCTGGCCAGCCAGTTATTTGGTGACAGAATGATTATTGCTAATGCTACCGGATGTTCTTCGATTTATGGTGGTAATCTGCCGACAACGCCCTGGGCTAAAGATTCTAATGGCCGTGGTCCTGCCTGGTCTAATTCGCTTTTTGAAGATAACGCCGAATTTGGATTGGGTTTCCGTTTAACCATTGATAAACATAATGAACAAGCTAAAGAGATATTAGCGGGATTAAAGAAAGAAGTCGGCGAAGAACTGACGGATGAGATAATCAACGCCGTTCAAAAAGATGAAGCCGATATTGCCGAACAACGTGCCAGGGTTGAACAACTCAAGGAAAAATTAAAAAGTATAAAAAAGCCCGAAGCGGTTAATCTTTTAAGTCTTGCGGATTATCTGGTAAAAAAGAGCGTATGGTCTATGGGCGGCGACGGCTGGGCCTATGATATTGGGTACGGCGGTCTGGATCATGTGATTGCTTCCGGTAAAAACGTGAATATTTTAGTGCTGGATACGGAAGTCTATTCCAATACCGGCGGGCAGATGTCCAAAGCCACACCAACCGGCGCGGTAGCTAAATTTGCCGCAGGCGGTAAACCGACTCCCAAGAAAGATCTTGGTATGCTGGCCTTATCTTACGGTAATGTATATGTGGCCCGTGTTGCAATGGGCGCCAGCGATACGCAAACTTTAAAGGCTTTTATTGAAGCGGAAAGATACGATGGCCCTTCGCTTATCATTGCCTACAGTCATTGTATAGCCCATGGGTATAATTTGAAATATGGGATGACTCAACAGAAGTTAGCGGTTGATTCCGGTTACTGGCCGTTATTCCGTTATAATCCGGATTTGTTAAAAGAAGGTAAAAATCCCTTGGTTCTGGATTCAAAAGCTCCGAAAATTCCTTTGAAGGATTATATTTACAACGAAACACGTTATAAAATGGTAATAAAAATGAATCCTGAGGCGGCTGATAAATTTCTGAATTACGCTCAGGAACAGGTCAATCTGAACTGGAAACGATACGAGAACCTGGCTAAAATGGATTATAGCGAATAAAATACAGAATTGGTTAACGGGCCGGGAATAAAAATTTCCGGCCTTTTATTTTTAAGAGGGGAGACAGGTTATGAATTTATCAACAAATTATCTTGGTTTGAAGTTGAAGAATCCTTTGGTGCCTTCGGCTTCGCCGCTTTCTGCAAATGTGGATAAAGTGAAAGAGCTGGAAGCTTACGGCGCTGCAGCCGTGGTTATGTATTCTCTTTTCGAGGAACAAATTCAACATGAATCGGAAGAACTGGATACTTTTTTAACTGCCGGGACCGAGAGTTTTGCCGAAGCGTTAAGCTATTTTCCACTGCCGGAAGAATTTCATAATCTGGAAGCTGAAGAGTATCTGAAGCAGATTTCGCGTTTAAAAGAGGCGGTGGATATACCGGTTATTGCCAGTTTGAACGGTGTATCGACCGGTGGCTGGATGAAATATGCCACAAATATTCAACAGGCCGGCGCCGATGCCCTGGAACTTAATATTTATTACATACCGACTGATCCGGAAATGACTGCTGAAAAAGTCGAACAGATGTACTTAGATGATTTAAAAACAGTCAAACAGAATATTTCCATTCCTGTAGCCATAAAGCTTAATCCGTTTTTTACGGCTTTTGCCAATATGGCGAAAAAACTGGATAATGCCGGCGCCGATGGCCTGGTGTTGTTTAATCGCTTTTATCAGCCGGATATTGATTTAAACGAATTGGAAGTCGTGCACGATCTGGAATTCAGCGATTCGTATGAGATGCGTTTGCCATTACGCTGGATGGCTATCCTTTACGGAAAAGTAAAGGCAAGTCTGGCCCTTACAACCGGAATACATACCGGTGAAGATGTGGTTAAAGCGGTAATGGCCGGAGCCGACGCCGCTATGATGACTTCCGTGCTGCTTATGAAAGGTCCGCGTAAATTAGAAAGAATGCTCGAAGATCTGAAAAGCTGGATGGAAGTTCACGAGTATGAATCTGTTCAGCAAATGAAGGGTAGCATGAGTTATAAAGCCATTGCGGAACCTGCCGCATACGAAAGAGCAAATTATATGAAGACGTTGCAGAGCATTAAATAACTGATAACCCGCTTCGGCGGGTTTTTCATTTTTAATGGATTATCAGGTAAGATCGGAATAATAATGTTCTTTAGGGCGCATCAAATACCAAGATTGTTTTGGATTGTCATTTTTGTTATATCTTTTAAAAGTCTTTCAGCCCAGGAAAGACCGGAATGGAATTTTGGTCTTAGCGGGCAGCTGCTTGGTCCTACCGTTCTTGGTGTTTATACGGAATTTAAACTGGTCCAAAAAACCAATCTGACTATCGGGTTCGGAACGAATGCTAATTTTCAGATTGGGATCACTTATGATTTGGTAACTCAACATAAACGTATATACTGGTATCCTTTTATCGGGGCGCAGCTTGTCTTTCTCAATGTGGGACAGGGTAATGCCTTTTCACCTGAAAGCCGGGCCAATGGAATTTATTTTCCGCTGGGTTTAAAATTCATTACCATGGACAATTGGGTATTTGCTTTCGAAATGGCTTATAATTATGTTAAAACCGAAGCAGACCAGGTAAATACCAAACCCTGGGTAGCAGCCATACGGGTAGGAAAATACTTTTGATATTTTATTCTTGTTTTTTAATTTTTTTTTTTTTTTTTAAAACCATAACTGTTAAAACTTCATAAATACATTTCATCGTAACAAAAAGGGGAGGTTTTATGTCTAAGGGTACGATAAACAAAGCTATAATTATCGGACGTTTGGGACAGGATCCGGATATGCGCTATGCGCCGAGCGGAACGGCGATCGCCAGTTTTTCTGCGGCCACAAATCATCGTATGCGGGACAGCGAAGGCAACTGGAATGAACAAACGGAATGGCACAATATTAAAGCGTTTGGTAAACTGGCAGAGTTCGTAGGAGAGTATCTTAAAAAAGGTAAGACCATATTTATCGAAGGAAGACTCCAGACTTCTAACTGGGAAGACAAAAATGGCCAGCGTCATTATAAAACTGAAATCATTGCCAACGAAATACAACTGATAGGCAGCCGGGATGGTGGAAGTCCCGCTACAAAAGAAAGCGAGCCGGAAGAGGCAGCAGCACCGGTTCCTGATGCTCCTGCCGATAACCCGGAAGAAGATGATTTACCGTTCTAAATTTTTAAAGGGCATAGGAGGTGCCTTTCCTTTTTAATCATTTGTTTTCATTTTAAAATATTTTATATTACACTTCTTTTAAATTGTGCTGAGAAATATGGACGAAAAAGAAACAGGAAGATTAGTAGAAGCCGCACTAAAAGCGCGCCGGTTTGCAAAAGCAAAATATTCCAATTTTCATGTTGGGACCGCCATTCTTACAACGGATAATCAGATTTTTTCGGGTTGTAATGTGGAAAGCAGTTCTTATAGTTTAAGCATTTGCGCCGAGCGCATCGCGCTAACCAAAGCGCTCTCCGAAGGAAAAACGGATTTTAAGGCTATCGCTATTGCAGGCCGGGATGGAGTGTTTTGTCCGCCCTGTGGCGCGTGCAGACAAATGCTCTATGATTACGCTCCGGATTTAATAGTAATTTTAAGCGACGGCCGGCGCACCCGGGTTTATAGCTTGAAAGAACTGCTTCCCCATGCATTTGACGATTCACAACTGAGTACAAAATGAAAAAAGGAATACTTATAGGCATTTCCGGCGCTTCAGGCTCCGGTAAAACACTGGTATCGAATACGGTTATCGAACGGTTAGGATCGGATAAAGTGATCATGATCCAGGAAGATTCTTATTATAAAGACCTTTCCGACATACCTTTGAATGAACGCGCTGAACGTAATTTTGATCATCCCCATGCTTTTGATCATGAACTGTTGAACGAACATATCAGCCAGCTTATCAGCGGAAAGGCGATTTCTCACCCGATTTATGATTACTCAACTCATAGCCGGAAAAAAGAAACCAGGCTTGTGGGGCCTCATACCGTAATTATTCTTGAAGGAATTTTAATTTTAAATGACGCCCGTTTGAGGGAAATGATGGATATAAAGGTATTTATTGATACCGCCCTGGACATTTGTTTTATCCGCCGGTTAAAACGCGATATGGAAGAAAGAAGCCGGTCGGTGGAATCTGTGATTAATCAATACAACAACACCGTCCGGCCGATGTATTTACAGTTTATTGAACCCTCCAAACAATACGCTGATATTATCATTCCGCGTGGCGGCAAAAATATGATAGCTATCGATTTATTAACGACTAAAATAAATGCGCTGCTTAACCAATAGAAAGGAAATAACCGGTTTTACGCGGAGAATGAAATATGATGCATGTGGTCAGACAACATACCGGCTGGATAGAAGTCATTTGCGGGAGCATGTTCAGCGGTAAAACGGAAGAATTAATCCGTCGTTTACGCAGGGCGGTGATAGCCCGCCAGAAGGTGGAAATTTTTAAACCATCTATCGACAAAAGATACAGCGAAGCCGAAATCGTATCACACGATCAGCAAAAAATTAAATCCCGTACCATTGATAAAGCCGAAGATATTCTTAAATACGCGCTGGAAGCCCAGGTCGTCGGTATCGATGAAGCCCAGTTTTTTGATGAATCTTTGGTTAAAGTTTGTCAGACTTTGGCCAATATGGGTAAACGCGTTATTGTTGCCGGCCTGGATCAGGACTTTCGGGGTAAACCGTTTGAACCCATTCCCCAGCTTTTAGCCGTGGCGGAATACATAACAAAAACACATGCCATTTGTGTAATTTGCGGCAATCCGGCTAATCACACTTACCGTAAGTCCAAACAAAAGGACAAAGTTGTTGTTGGCGCCGCTGATATTTATGAGGCGCGCTGCCGTAATTGTTTTATTCCACCGGATCAGGAAGAGGAGAATAACGAATGATAACGGATATCCTGTTTGGTATTCTGGGGTTATCAGTTTTAATAGGAATTGCCTTCTTATTTTCAAATAATAAAAAAGAAGTAAAGTGGAAACAGGTCGGTTATGGCATCTTATTACAACTCATATTCGCTGTTTTTGTACTGCTTACGCCATGGGGGGCTGAAGTATTTGATGGTATTGGCAGTATTTTTGTTAAGATTATTGAATTTACAAACGACGGCTCCCAATTCGTCTTCGGTATTCTCGCCGATCAAACCGGTTTTGGCGCGGCATTTCCGGAAGATATGCAAAATTCGGGCGTGGGCTTTTTATTTGCCTTCCAGGTATTGCCAACCATTATTTTCTTTTCATCGCTAATGACCGTCCTGTATCATTTAGGTATTATGCAGAAGATCGTGCAGGGCATGGCCTGGGTAATGGCTAAAGCCCTGACTATCAGCGGCGCCGAGTCAATATCCGTTGCCGCCAATGTATTTATCGGTCAGACTGAGGCACCCCTTGTGGTTCGACCTTATGTGGAATCAATGACAAAGTCCGAACTGCTTACACTGATGATCGGCGGAATGGCTACCATTGCCGGCGGAGTTTTGGCCGCTTATGTCGGGTTATTGGGCGGAGGCGATCCCGCGCAGCAGTTGTACTATGCCAAGCACCTTTTATCCGCCAGTATTATGGCCGCCCCGGCTACCATTGTGATCGCTAAAATACTGATTCCGGAGACAGCGGAATCCAAAACCATGGGTACGGTAAAAGTGCCTGTGGAAAAAACCTCCAGCAATGTTATCGAAGCGGCCGCGTCCGGTGCTGCAGACGGACTTAAACTGGCGCTTAATGTAGCCGGAATGCTGCTGGCGTTTATCGCCCTGATTGCCATGATTAACTGGCTAATTCAGCTTGTGGTTACGGATCTTGTCGGGATTACGACGGCTTCAGGCGAGCCGATTACCTTACAGCTTATCCTGGGTTATGCGTTAAGTCCTATTGCCTGGATTATAGGCGTGCCCTGGCAAGATTCGGTTTCGGTGGGCTCTATGATCGGGCAGAAAATAGTGCTAAATGAATTTATCGCCTACCTGGAACTCTCAAATCTGATTCCATTGCATGTTCTGAGTGAAAAAGCGGTGATCATCTCCACTTATGCCCTGTGCGGATTTGCCAACTTCTCTTCGATTGCCATTCAGATCGGTGGTATCGGAGGCATTGCCCCGGGCAGAAGGTCAGATCTGGCAAAATTTGGCTTACGTGCGGTGCTGGGCGGTTCACTGGCCACATTTATGACGGCCACCATAGCTGGCGTATTAATTTCATTATAAACGGATAAATGTTGGTAACAGTATGAAAACATTTTTAAAATGGCTGGCAGGCGTAATAACGGTTTTTATTCTTTTAATTTTGTTCATCATTATAACGCTCAATATTGTTTTTGATACGGAGCCATATATTCCGGACTATGCCTATGTGGAAATAAATTTGCAGGGTCATTTGCCGGAGTACATTCCGCCGGATGCCTTTGAATCTGCTTTGGGTCAGACACGGTTTGACATGGCCAAATTCCGGGATGTTCTGGAAAAAGCCGCCATTGATGAGAGAATTGCGGGAGTAGTGCTTAAAATCGGTTATTTACAGGTCAGCCTGGGTGAAGCGCAGGAGCTAACGGACCTGATAAAGAAATTCCGTGATTCGGGTAAAAAAATTGTCGCATTTCTCGGGCCGGGTTTAACAACAACCCGCGACTACTATGTCGCTTCCGCCTGCGAGTCCGTTTTTATGACACCTCAGGCCAATCTTTTTCTCACCGGGCTTTATTCGGAAGTAACCTTTTATAAAGATTTTTTCTCCAAAATCGGCGTTGAGGCAGACTTTATTCATATCGGCGATTATAAAAATGCTCCGGATCCTTATACCCGTTCAACGATGAGTCCGGAACAGCGTGAAGAAACCACACAGCTTCTTGATGCCTGGTATAACGATATCAGGCAGACAATTGCCGCCAACAGAGGATTCAGCTCTGAAAAAGTGGATGAACTGATCAATATTAAAACCGGTTTTACAGGCTGGGAAGCCTGGCGGGAAGGATTGGTTGATACCGTGCTTTATTATCCGGAAGTGGTGAAATATTTTCCATCGGAAAACGGATTGCCTGAACCATTATCTGCCGAAGAATATACCACTGTTCCGGCCGGAGATCTTGATATTCGAAAGGATTCCAAAATTGCCGTAGTGCATTGTCTCGGAACGATTACGGGAGGCAGTAATTCCGAGGATTATCTTATGGGGCAACTGGCGGGCGCGGCTTCTTTTGCAGACAATATGGAGAAGGCTGCCGAGTCATCAGCCATCAAAGCGATTATTTTAAGGATCGACAGTCCGGGAGGCTCTGCATCCGCATCGGAAGTAATGTGGAACGCCGTTAAAAAAGCGGTTGAAAAAAAGCCGGTTATCGTGTCCATATCGGGTATGTGCGCTTCCGGAGGTTATTATATTGCGGCGCCGGCTATTACGATCATAAGCCAAAAAAACAGCATAGTGGGATCAATTGGCATTTTTGGCGGCAAATTCAGCATCGGAGCGCTTTACAAAAAATTAGGGATGAATACGGAGAAAATTACCCGCGGTAAAAACGCCGCTATTTTCTCACTTTCACAGGTTTGGTCCGAAAGCGAAAAGAAAGTCATCCGTCATATTTTGGAAGAATTCTATTCGGATTTTAAAATAAAAGTAGCCGAGGGCCGGGGTATCCCATTTGACAGCGTTGAAGCCCTGGCCGGTGGACGGATTTTTACCGGCGGGACAGCATTGCATAATAAACTCGTTGATCGGCATGGAAATTTTTATGACGCGGTGGATGAGGCAAAAAGGCTGGCCGGCATTGAGGAAAAGGAGTCGGTTGAACTAATCTATTATCCTGCAAGTAAATCCCTGCTTGGAGAAATCTTGTCCGGTATACAGGCAAAGAATGCTTCGGAAAATATACTTCTTGACTCCTATGAACGGCTTGAACAAACTTTGTTATTCTGGCAGAATCAGCCTTTAGCCCTGCTTCCTTTTCGATTGGAATATTTGCCATGAACAATGCAGAGTTACAAAAAGCAGTACGATTTATTAAAAAATCAGGAAATTATTCCGCCCGGTGTGCCATCATTTTAGGCAGCGGCTTAGGCGATTTCGCTGATACTTTAGAAAATAAAGTTAAAATTCCGACATCCGGAATTCCCGGTTATCCCAAATCCACCGTAGAAGGGCACAGCGGTTATCTGGTTTTTGGAAAACATAAAAACATACCTTTAATGGCAATCCAGGGCCGGACACATTATTACGAAGGTTATACCATGCGCGAAGTTACCTTTGTGATAAGAATAGTGCAGGCTCTGGGAATAAAACTCCTGATGGTAACCAATGCGGCGGGAGGCATTAATCCGGACTTTGTCCCGGGCGATCTGATGCTGATTACGGATCATGTTAACTTTTTGTTCGATAATCCTCTCAGAGGCCCGATGGACTTTGGCGGCAGCCGCTTTCCGGATATGTCTGATCCTTATTCTTCCAAATATCATGACCGAATTGAACAAATTGCCCGTAACCGTGGAATTAGCCTAAAAAAAGGCGTACTCTGGGCTTCCACCGGTCCCAGCTACGAAACAAAAGCAGAAGTGGAAATGATTCGTAAATATGGCGGTGATGCCGGAAGCATGTCCACAGCACCGGAGGTAATAGCTGCCGTTCAGGCAGGTTTGGAAGTTATTGGTATCTCCTGCATTACCAATTATGCCACGGGCAGCAGCTCAAAAAAACTATCACATTCCGAAGTGACTGAAACAGCACAAAACGTGAAAAAACAATTTGTAGATCTGATCTCAGGTATACTCACCGAACTCATTCAGAATATTTAATAAAATTCTATTACCACCTTTAGATAATAAATCCTTATATTTAATTAAACAACTGGTTTTATAAAAAAACAGCCGCGTGAGAATGCGGTAAAGAAATTTGTTCTTTTAAAATAATCAGAACCGGTTATTCGTTGCAGTTATTCGCGGCTTATAAGTGATATGAATCATTATGGCATAAATGACTGGTTCTAAAATTAACAAATGCAAACTTTATGGAGGTATATAGTATGAAAACCTTTATTCGACTACTTGCCGTTATACTTATTATTCCATTAACGGTCTTTGCCCAGAATGATATTATTATCAATGTGACCGTCTATGAGGCGGATATTTTAGAGGTGCTCTATGCCGCCGACCTGGATTTGATGCAGCAGGGCACAGGCCGGGAGCTATTTATGGTGAATCTGACAAATACCATAGGCCAGGAATATAATAATTGTATTATGAATGTGAGAATTACCAAGGATGGCAGTGAAATAAGCGCCGCCAATTCCGAGTTGTTCAAGATTCCGGCCGGCGTTCAAAGCTATCAGATGAATAATGTTGATTTAATTAATAATACCTTCGCTTTTAATCTTCAGGATGACGCTACCCGGATTCGGTTTAAAAAAGCCCAGGTCAGCAGCGAAGTTGAAGGGTTACAAAAGGAGTTGCTTACTACCGGCAAAGTGCCTATCGGCGCTTATTTTCTTATTGTTGATATTGTTTGGGAAGGTGATATCATAGGTACAGTCAGGGTGCCTTTATTGCATGCAATCAATCCCAGTTTTGTTCAGCCAATCCTGCCGGGGGTAGCCGCCGGTTCGGGCATGCCTGCCGATATTTACACCCAGTATCCGGTATTTCAATGGAACGGTAACGGAACGGATTATGAAGTGATGGTTTTTGAAAGCCGTCCCGGTTTATCTTCCATGGATGATATTTTAAACAGCGCGCCAAGCTGGAAATCCGAACGCATCAGCGGTTTTAGTATTCAATACCCTCCGGTCAATGCAGTGCCTATGGAATACGGCAGAAATTATTACTGGCTGGTTAAAATGTATGTGCATACCTCTTCCGGGGAGGAAGTGGTTAACAGCGAAATCTACCAGTTCCGCATGGTGGATCCCACGAATATGGATCAGGAGATTGCCCGGCTTGTTAAACTTGAACTGATTGAATTTTTGCGGGAATTTATCGGCGACGAAGCCGATGATATTGCACGCAAACTGGAAGATTATGATTTCAGCAAAATATATCTTAACGGTGAAGCGATTCCCCTGGATGAACTGAGACAACACATTAGCTCGGGAAAATATAAAAAAGGGGAATTTGAAGTCGTGGATTTGGATTTAAGGTAAAGGGAGGCAAAATGAAAACGTTAAATGTAAAATACATTATTATCCTTGTAACATTGATTTACAGTTTTGCCTTCGCACAGAATCCGGTAGCCGTTGTGATCAAAACCAAAGGCGATGTAACAATTACCAAAGCCGATGGAAAGAAAGCAGGTAAAATAAAAACAGGCGCTAAACTTTACGATGGCGATAAAATAGTAACCGGTGTTAAAGGAATCGTAGCTATTACATTTTTAGACGATAAGAGTCTGGTGCGCATTCGTCCTAATTCGAGTTGTACCATCAATGCCAAAAAAGAAGAAAACAGTATCGCGAAAAATGTATTTGTGGAAGTCGGGACTATATTCAGTAAAATCACCAAACAAAAGTCAAAATTCAAAGTTTCAACGCCGACTTCAGTGGCCTCTGTAAAAGGGACAGAATATTGGACAGTGCAGGAATTTAAAGGGGGCACCAATTATTTTTGCGAGTATGGAATAATAGAAATCAGCAATGATGAAGGTTCTGCTTTAGTTAAAGCCGGCGAAACCGGCGCAGTAAGTTCCTCCAAAAGCAAGCCGCTGGTGTGGAAAACCAAACCTGGTGAAAAGCCGGAATTTGATAAGGATGAACAGGATGTTGATTCCTTCGAATTTGAATTTAAAAAAACAGACGGAAATTCAAAAGATCTGAAATTTAAAATTCAGCCGAAGAAATAATATCAAAAGGGAGTTTATATGAGGGTCTTTAAGTTTTTATTTTTAATCGTAGTATGGGCTGGCATATCCTATGCGTTCGGTCTTTCCGGGTATTTGTTACATGAACCGCCGGCGCCGGTCGTTCAAGGTGAAGTAATCCACCTGGAACTTACAAATACCGGTTTTGACAGGGTTTTATACAATTCAACCGTATTTTATCGTCAACGCGGGGAGTCGGATTATAAATCGGCTAAAATACGTGATGACGGTATTGTTTTCAGCGCCGATATCCCGACCAAAAATATGCATTCCGGCGTTGTTGAATACTACTTTGCCTTTCAGTCCGATGACGGCCAGGCTTATTTTCTGCCCGAAAATTCTCCCGAAGTAAATCCGATGAAAATTGAAGTGCTGTCTGCTCCTGACAATGAATTTCAGGATAATGAATCTCTGGAAATATTGCTGTTGAGTCCGGAACCCGATGAAATTGTTGAGGCGGATGAATTTATGTTAGCTCTTTCCCTGCCGGTAGAAACCGAATCGGACCAGGATCTGAAATATCAGTTATTAATCAGCGGCGTAGATGTCACCAGAAATATGGAACGGGACGGTATGCTGTACAGTTATATGCCGTCCGATATCAGCGGCGGGATTAAGAATGCGGAATTTAAAGTTTTCGATGTCAATGGAAATCTTGTCGGCCAGAAAAGCTGGACTTTTCGCATCAGGGAAACCAAATCCCGGGCTAAGGAATTAAATGCGCGTACCTCGGTGTTTTTAAATAACCGTTATCAGAATATATCAAAAACGGATGATAATTTTTTCCGGGGCGGCGTGCAGTTTGAAGGTAATTATAAAATGCTGGATATGGCCGCGAGAATAATTATCGATTCCGAAGAGTCTCCGGACAGGCAGCCTATAAATCAATACACGTTGAATCTTCAGTACAATTTTTCTTCTACCGGAAATGTGTATCTGAAGGCAGGCGATGTTTATACCAACTATGATCTTTTATCTTACTGGGGAAGAAGGGTGCGTGGATTCGGCGTCGGATTAAACTTTAAATATTTCGGAATAGATTTTACTTCAGGCTCGAGCGCCCGGGCGGTTGAAGGCGACGGGACGTTCATTTCTGTAGCGGAGACTTTAAAAGACTATCAGATTTCCAGGTATGGCGTTTATAAACAGGATTTTATGGCGATCCGGCCGGAATTTCGATTCGGCGAACATGTAACATGGGGGTTGAATTTAATCAATGCCAAAGATGACGCTAATTCCATTGATCCCAATTATGCAACAAATCCCAAAGAAGCTCTTGTAATCGGCAGCACCCTGGATTTGGATTTTGATAATAGTCGAATCTATATTCTGGGAAGTTTTCAGGCCAGCATGAAAAATGAAGACGCCCGGGGTAAGGTGGAATTTGATACCCTTGTTAAAAAATATGATCTGACAGGCAGTGATAAAGATCAGGCGGAAACCTTCTTTGATTTACTGGAATCAACAGGTTTTCTGACGACCAGCCAAGGTTTAAGCCCGATTCCGAGCATTGCCATGCGCTTCCAGTTAAGGCTGCGTTATTTTAGACAGGATTTAACGGTCGGGTACCGGAAGGTAGAAGCCGATTATATAACGCCCGGAAATCCCTATATGCAGAAAGATTTATCCGGTTTTCATATTATGGATTATATCCGCCTGCTGAACAACCAGATCTTTTTAAACCTGTATTTCCGTTCATTTGACGATAATATTTCCAGGGGAGACGCCAAAACAAACAGCACGGATTTCGGGGCGACCATTTCTTATTTTCCGTTCAGTAATCTGCCGTCGGTAACTTTATCCTATAATAATCTGTCCCGCCAGAACGAACTTTCCGAAAAGGGAATTCATCCGGATTCCACGGTTTTGTTTTTCGAAGATAACCAGACACAGCAAATCGGTCTTTCTTCAAGTTATAAATTTGAAACGGGAAGCGTAAAAAACACGGCCACCATAGGCATAACCAATCATAAACGCGATGATAAAGCTTACCCGACAAATAAATCGGATTTTACGATGTTCAACATAGGCGTCAGAAACCAGTTCAAATTTCCTTTGACAACACGGGTAACGTTCGCGCAAACCGCATCAGGATTCGGGGCGGATTCACTGGAAAGCTCCACCGATATACAAAAAATCTTTCTTGACGCCCAGTACCTGATCAGCAACGTCCGTGACCGGATGAATATCCGGCCGTTTGTGCAGTTCAATTTTCAGAATATTAAAAATGATTTGTCCAGTTATAACATCGATTATAACCGCGTTAATTATGCGGCCGGGGTTTATCTGACGGACAATCAGTATGGCACGTTTACCCTGCGTTATGATTATATTGATTTTGGCAGTTATTATAACTGGAACGATACGATACTAAGCGCCAGATATGATGTTACATTTTAACTGATCGGGATATTTCATGGAATTAACCAAACCGAAGGCCAGTCTCTGGGTTACCGTTGGTATTTTAGTTTCGGCAATCTTACTTGCGGTGATCCTGAGCGCAATACCGGTATTTGAAACGCTTGAATTAAAACTACTCGATTTTCGCTTCGATATCAGAGGACCAATTTCAGTTGAAAATTCACCCATTGTGATTGTTGCCATCGACGACCAGTCGGATATGTCAACGCCTGACCGCTGGCCATGGCCCCGGTATTATTATGCGCATATCGTTGAAAATTTACTGGAAGCGGGCGCCGCTGTTGTCGGGATAGATGTGATCTTTGATCAGACCGATAGTTATAATCCGCAAAGCGACAGCCTGTTGGCTGCGGCGCTGGCGAATAATGATAATGTGGTAATTATTGGGAAAATTGAACGTATTTCGGATAAGGTCGAAAACTTTATTCCTCCTCATCCTTTATTTTCAAATGCGGCCGACTGGGGATTAGCCGGTGTGGAATCGGATGAAGACGGATTTTATCGCCGTTACCTTATCGGCGGCGAAATGTACCGTGATTCCCTTTATAATTCATTTGCCGGGGAAGTTTTGCGTAAATATTTAAAATCAGAGCATCTTCAAACCTACCGCCCCGAAAATGAGAATTTTGAAATAGGCGATTACCGGATTCCCAAATATGATGCTTCGAGTATGCTGATTAATTTCAGCGGTCCAGCCAAAACCTTCACTTATTATTCCTTTGATCAGGTTGTGGATGATGAGGATTTCGATTTACGTGATGAATTTGATCTGGATAGTTTTGACAGTCCCGGTATGCCGGAATTAGATATACCGCCGGGCTTAAAATATTCCGGTCTTTTAAAAGAAAAGATTGTTCTGATTGGTTCCACGATGCAGGAACTGCATGATAATTTTCCAACACCTTTTTTGGAGTACAAAACACCGGATGGCGATTTAGTTAAAGCGGAAATGCCAGGCGTTGAAATCCATGCCAATGCGATTCAAACCATATTGACTCAGAATTACCTTAAAACACCGCCCGGATATGTTCTTTATATCTTTTTAGTTCTTTGCGCTGTTATCGTCTACCTGATAACCAGGTGGCTGCATGCGGGTTGGGGCGGGGCTTTAACCATTTTATTTCTCGCGGGTTATTTCGTTCTGGTATTTCTGGCGTTTATAAACTTGAATATGATCTTTGAATTTACATCGCCTGCGCTTACTATCGTTTTCTCTTTTATCGGGATTACTTTGCATAACTACCTGCTTACCCAAAAGGAAAAGAAAGTGATTCGCGGCGCCTTTGCCCATTATGTGCCGGAAAAGGTGGTTCAGGAAATTATCAACAATCCCGATAAGCTCAGCCTGGGCGGAGAAGAGCGTGTGGTAACCGTGATGTTTTCCGATGTGGCCGGTTTTACTTCCATCTCGGAAATGATGACGCCCCGGAACCTGGTCCAGTTATTAAACGAATATCTTACCGCCATGACCGATATTATTATTGCCCATAACGGCATTATTGATAAATATGAAGGCGATGCCATCATGGCTGAATTTGGAGTTCCGGTCCATTATCCGAATCATGCCTATATGGGCTGCAAAGCTGCCCTGAAAATGCAGAAAGAATTAAACAGGCTTCGCCGGCAGTGGCTCGATCAGGGGAAACCGGATATTCAGGCCCGGATCGGATTAAATACCGGAGAAGTCATTGTGGGAAATATGGGTTCCCGGGATGTGTTTGATTATACGGTGATGGGCGATCACGTGAATCTTGGCGCCCGGCTGGAGAGCGCCAACAAATCCTATGGCACAAAAATAATGATTAGTGAATTCACGCATGAATTTATAAAAAATGATTTTTATACCCGTCCCTTGGATTTGATACGCGTTAAAGGCAAACAGAAGCCGGTTGAAGTCTTTGAATTGATGGCAGAAAAAAGTGAAGAAATCGCTCCGGCGGTTAAAGAACAAATTGATTTTTATGTGGCTGGAATGAACGCCTATCGTCAGCGGGAATGGGATAAAGCGATTGATTACTTTGAACAGTGTCTGAACCTGTTACCAGATGATCAGCCTGCACAGATTTATCGGACACGTTGTATCGAATTCAGGTTTAATGAACCTCCGGCTGACTGGGATGGCGTTATTACAATGAGGGAAAAATAAAATCAGGATTTTTCTATCAGTAGTTTGTTTAACAGGATGCTTACGAGGCTGATAAATATGGCGGCAAAAAATGCCGTTACGAAATCATCTATATAAAAACCATCCAATAGACCGGATGTAATTTTTAAAATAAGTCCGTTGATAACAAGTGTAAAAATACCTAAGGTCAGAATATTAACGGGCAGCGTCAGGATAATCAAAACGGGTTTTACGAGAGCGTTGAGCAGGCCGAAAATGATGGCAGCGATTAACAGGGTGGTATAATTCCTGAAATGGATACCTGAAAAAATAACATCCGCTACCCATAGCGCAGCGCTGTTAATTAATAATCTTATTAATGCGTTTCTTAACATCCGGTTTTTGACAACAATTAAAAAAGATATAAATATAAAAGAGGGCCGTTACCGGCCCTGGAATATTATTTTACGGTTGCTAAAATATCGCTTCTCTGGATAATCAGATATTCATGCCCATCAACTTTGATTTCATCGCCTGAATACTTTGAAAAAAGAACTGTATCACCAACTTTAATAAGCTCTTTTAATTCTTCATCCGTGCCAACGGCAATTACCTTTGCCATACGCGGTTTTTCTTTGGCGGTGTCCGGGATAATAATCGAACCAACCTTTGATTCTTCTTCCACCTGTTCAACCAGAACGCGATCATCTAAAGGATTAATCTTCACTACGTCTCCTCCTTATTTTATACCTAACAATTGATTTATTTTATTTTTATCAAAGCCTATGACAGGGCGATTATTAATCAGAATAACAGGAACACCGGATTGTCCGGTCCGTCGCTGCATATCCTGCGCAGCTTTGTGATCTTTGGATACATCGATATCTTTAAACCTTATCTGCTTTTCCCTGAAATAACGCTTAACATGATTACAATATGTACATGCCGGAGTTGAAAAAACTATTATCTTAGGCTCTTTTAATCTATCCACAAAATTCTCCTGTTTTTATCATAATTAAATTTGATGAAAACCGGTAAGTGGAAGATACAATCAACTCCATTACAACAGGCATAAAATTAAATATTCATGGTTACTAAATCAATAAAACTCTGTCTGTACATTGACCCAAAAGTAAAATGACAAAAAGGTAAAATCATTTTTAAACCATGACCTCTGATTTTAGTAATTCTTCCCGTTCAGCCAGATGAAGCGCTTCAATTAATTCTTCGATTTCACCTTCCATAATCCGGTCTAATTTATACAATGTTAATCCAATCCGGTGATCGGTTACTCTTCCCTGCGGATAATTATAAGTTCTTATTTTCGCACTCCGGTCGCCGGAACCAACCATTGATTTCCTTTGTGCGGCAATAGCAGAATTTTGTTCCGATACAGCCCGATCCAGCAGCCTGGATCTTAAGACCTTCATGGCTTTGTTTTTATTTTTTAACTGTGATTTTTCATCCTGACAGCTAACCACCATTCCTGTAGGAATATGTGTAATTCGTACGGCGGAGTCCGTTGTGTTAACGCTCTGCCCGCCGGGTCCGCTGGAACGATAAACGTCGATGCGAAGTTCATTAGGATCAATATGGACGTCCACCTCTTCGGCTTCGGGCAGAACAACGACCGATACAGCCGAAGTATGCACACGACCCTGTGTTTCTGTTTCGGGAACGCGTTGAACCCGGTGGACGCCGCTTTCGTATTTGAGTGTTCCATAGGCGTTCTCACCGCTGATAAAAATAATGATTTCCTTAAAACCACCTCTCTCGGAAGGGCTGGAACTCATAATTTCCATCTTAAGATCATGATCTTCACAATAATGCTGATACATTCGATACAGATCGCCTGCAAAAATTCCGGCTTCATCCCCCCCTGTTCCGGCACGGATTTCCATTATCATATTTTTATGATCATCGGGATGTTTCGGAATTAATAGAATTTTAAGGCGCTCTTCGAGTTTATCCAGTTTTTCAATTATTTCTTCATTTTCAAGCTCAGCCATTTCCACCAGTTCTTTATCAGCGTTTTCTCTGATAATCGCTTTATTTCCTTCGTAATCACTTAATACTTTAAGGAAAGGCTTGCCGACCTCTAAAATTTTGGCCAGATCATTATGCTCTCTTGATATTTTTTTAAACCGTTCATGATCGTTATAAATAGAAGAATCAGCTAATTCGTTATCAAGCTTTTCATATTTTTGAATAAGTTTTAAAATCCGTTCTTTCATGTTGAATTAAATCCTTAGGCAGAAACCAACACTATTTCGGAATTAATTTCCGGTTTTCCGTTAAGTTCATCAGCATATTCCTCACCAAGAGCCGCCTGCAGAGCGGCAATAGCCACTTCAACTTGGGCATCATCAGGTTGGCTGGTTGTGATTCTTTGTAATCCGAGACCGGGAGAAATTAAAGTTTTGACAAAAGCATTATCAATATTATTGGCCGAAGCCTTAAGCGCCTCATAGCTTAAACCCCCTACAATAGGAATAAGCGGAATATGAGTAACCAGTCTGATTAGAAAATTTATATCGCCATGCCAATATATAATAATGGTATCCACTATGGCAAAAAAGATTAAGCTTACGAGCATTACAATTACTAAAAAGCTGGTTCCACACCTGGGATGAAAAGTCTTGAATACCTGAACGTTCTTAGGATTTAATGTAACCTTGTCTTCAAATGCAAAAACAGATTTATGCTCGGCACCATGATACTGGAAAAGCCTTTTAACATCCTTCATAAGAGAGATTCCCCAGATATATGCCAGAAAGAATAGAATTCTGATAATTCCTGCAACAAGATTAAAAGACAAAGCCTGTTTTTCGATATTAAATACTATAGTAGTCAAATAAAGGGGCAATATGTAGAAAGCACCAATACCGATAAGAAGGGCGACTGTAATGGAAAAAACCGCGCCGGCCGTAGACATACCCTTTTTGTTATTTTTATTACTTGTTTTTTTGGTCTCTTCTTTTTTTGATTCTTCGTCTTCTATGGCTTTATCCGCGGACCATTGTAAAGTTTTTATTCCGAGAATCATTACTTCAAACAGGGTGATTCCACCGCGAATTATAGGGATATTTAAATAGTTTTTTCGCTGGACAAGAGAAATATATTCCTGAACTTTAACTTCAATGCGGCCATTTGCTCTTCTAATCGCTGTAGCGACCCGTTTGGGAGAACGCATCATCACACCTTCAATGACGGCCTGACCGCCAACCGGCATTATTTTTTCTTCATTATTTGCCATCGGAGTTTTACCTTTTAATTATAAAAAAAACGGAATGAGATGGCGACACCATTTCACTCCGTTATATTATATGTAAATGTGCCCCTAAGGGCGTTACTTGCGATTATATTTTTTCAGGAATTTTTCAACACGCCCTGCAGAATCCACCAGTTTTTGCTTTCCGGTATAAAACGGATGACAATTAGAGCAAATTTCTACTTTCATATCGCCGACCGTAGATTTAACCTGAAAAGTATGGCCGCAGGCGCATGTGACAGTTCCTAATTTATATTCAGGGTGAATACCGCTTTTCACTTCTTTCTCCTTTTATCCTTAAAATTGAGCCCATAAATCTAATATATTTTATACATGAATACAAATTTTATTTAAGAATTCATGGCTCTAAGGAAATCCTTATTATCTTTTGTTTCGCTCATTCTCTCAAGTAAAAATTCCATACCTTCTATCATGTTCATTTCATTCAGGAGTTTGCGCAGAATCCAGAGTCTGGACAGTTCCTCCCGGCTCAGCAGTAATTCTTCTTTTCTTGTTCCGGATTTATTTATATCAATGGACGGGAAAATTCTGCGATCGGAAAGCCGTCTGTCCAGGTTTAACTCCATATTACCCGTACCCTTAAATTCTTCGAAGATTACTTCATCCATACGGGAACCGGTATCTATCAGGGCCGTGGCTATAATCGTTAAGCTGCCGCCTTCTTCAATATTTCTTGCAGAGCCGAAGAAACGTTTAGGTTTCTGAAGTGCATTGGAATCGACGCCACCGGAAAGAATTTTACCCGAATGCGGGACAACTGTATTATGAGCTCTGGCCAGACGGGTAATACTGTCTAAAAGTATTACAACATCTTTCTTATATTCAATCAGCCGTTTTGCTTTTTCCAGCACCATATTAGCTACCTGAACATGTCTTTCCGCAGGTTCATCAAATGTTGAACTGATAACTTCGGCATTTACCGATCTCTCCATATCGGTTACTTCTTCAGGACGTTCATCAATAAGAAGAACCATGAGTTCTATTTCAGGATGGTTTTTTGTAATGGCGTTGGCTATTTTTTGCAGGATGATTGTTTTACCTGTACGTGGTTGGGCGACAATTAAACCTCTCTGACCTTTTCCGATAGGCGTTAATAAATTCATAATCCGCGTGGAATAATCCTTGCGATCGGTCTCCAGATTAATTCGTTCGTTTGGATAAAGCGGTGTGAGCGTATCGAAAAGATTGCGCTCCCTGGCTTTTTCCGGACTTTCAAAATTAACGGCTTCAACCCGCAGTAAGGCAAAAAATCGTTCATTATCCTTCGGAGGTCGAATTTGACCGGTAACCGTATCGCCCGTTCTTAAACCGAAACGTTTAATTTGCGAGGGTGAAATATAAATATCATCGGGGCCGGGCAGATAGCTGTAATCCTGAGAACGCAGGAATCCATAACCATCTGGTAAAATCTCTAAAACACCTTTGGAAAATATCAAACCTTCCTGGGCTGTTTGTTCTTCAAGAATTCTGAAAATCAATTCTGATTTGTTCAGCCCGGAAATTCCGGTGATGTTCAATTCCTGAGCAATCTCATTGAGCTCAAGAATCTTTTTCTTTTTTAATTCTTCAATATCCAACATGTAAAAACTCCAAATTATGAAATAGTCTTATGAAAAAACACCTGTTGATGTTTTATTAAATTGATCCATCTTTCGTGAGGTATATTTATCTTGAGTATAAATTTGCTATAATAACAAAACAAATTTAATCCTATGGGTTTATTATGTCAAATTAATTATTTTTAAAAGCGTACCTGCCAGGTAATGACTGCCAATAACAAGAAGGCTTTCATCATGTTTTAATTTAACTCTAATAGAATCGTAAGCCTGACGGCTATCTTTAGAAAATTGAACATTTTTTTGTATCTTTTTTATTTCCCTGGTAAATATTTTACCATCCAACTTTCGTTCGGTATCCGGTTCACAGACAGTAATTGAAGCAGCGTATGTGCAAATAGTCTTAGCAATTCCTTTATAATCTTTATCTCTTACCAGCCCGATCATTATATGCAATTTTTCCTTTTTGATAAATTTACTTAGAAAGGACAACGTGGCGTTAATCCCGTGCAAATTATGGCTGACATCAATAAAAATGCCGGGCGTGCGGCTTATGACTTGCAAACGTCCGGGCCAGGTTTCTTTTTCAAGTACCCTGGTTAAGATATTCTGATCAATTGTTTTTGATCTTTTTTTACTAAACAACCGGGCGACAAAATAGG
>RQOG01000030.1 GCA_003854985.1 Calditrichota bacterium | reverse complement strand
TGCTATCGAAAATGATCATACTGAGTACTCTCCAGAGATAGGTATGGATTTTTATGAATCCGAGAAAGAGCGTGGTTATCATGGACATACAACTTTGGACCGTCGGCGCAAGACTATTCGACACTTAAATGAACATCTTTATGGTAATAACTTTTGGCAGCGCAAACCACGTGATCTCCGGGTGTATCAAAAACGTGGTGTTAAGTTACAGTGTCCCGAACAATTCCGAGAAGTTTTTGACCAATTTCTAGATTCAATAAGGAAAGAAGGCCTAAAGGAAATCACTGTAGAGCAATATCACAACGCCTGCACCAAAATGATATTGGACTTTGTTGAACAAGGAGTCAGTAATTGGAGTGAAATTGATGCAAAGATTCTCATTAACTCCTATTTGCGTTCAACAAACAAATATCACTTTGTGCCTTATGCAAAAAGGCTGTTTAGATTCTTAGTGAGTACAGATATCATAACAACGGATTGCACTGGTATTTTGCCAGCACCATCAAAGCGAAAATCAATCCCATCAGTGTATACTGAAGCAGAAGTTCAACAACTATTGAGTAGTGTAGAGACCTTCACACCTCAAGGGAAACGTGACTATGCCATTATTCTGATAGCAGTGCGACTTGGTCTGAGAGCTTCTGACATCCGCCTTTTATGCTTTGAAAATATCGATTTCCAAAATGCTATCGTAGAATTCACCCAACTAAAGACCTCTGTGGATCACAAGCTTTCTTTACCTAAAGAAGTCTCTATGGCTCTTGAAGACTACATTAGTGGTGGACGCGAAGAATCTGAAGAACAGTATTTGTTTTTAGATGGATACGGGCATCCATTGGGTAGACACAGTATTTCTGATATTGTTTCAAGGCACTTTGTAAGATCTGGAGTTGATTTTGGTGATCGACATCATGGCCCCCATTCATTGAGAATGACTTTTGCCAGTCAGCTAATTTCTGAAAGTGTTCCTTATGAAGTAGTTCGCACTCTTTTAGGCCATGTCAATCCTGAATCCACTCGCCATTATGTGGAATATTCGATAGAAGGTTTAAGGACCTGCGCTCTTGAGATTCCATTGCCTGGTGGCTTGCTTGAAAAATACTTATCGGGCGAGGAGGTCTAAAAGATGGAGATTATTTTTAAGGGCGCACTTTCACATGAAATGTACGAATACCTAGATTTACTACGTGCTGGAAAGAGAGATACAGAAAGCTATATCTCAACCTTCAGGAGTCTTGATGATTATATGGTCAAATCAAAGATTCAAGAAAAATCACTGGGTGAGGATCTTGTGGGAGAATGGTTGAATACCCTTACTGTTGCAGAAACCACAAGAAACTATATTATTAGCCGTATTCGAAAATTTTCTCAATATTTGACCGCAATTGATATTCCCGCTTGTGAACCCGACTTATACCGAGCGTCATCTTCATACATTAGTTATACTTTTACGGATGAAGAATTTGGAGCTATTATTGCTGTAGCAGATAACTTTCAGGCGAGCTATACAAAGACTGAAACAGCTTATATTTTCCCGATTTTATTGCGTGTGCTTTACGGTTGCGGACTAAGAGTTGGAGAAGCAGTTGCCCTTCAATGGCAAGATGTCGACCTTGACACTGGTGTCATTACAATCAAGAAAGCAAAGAACAACAGGCAAAGACGTGTCCCCATTAGCAACTCTCTCAGAGATTTACTTAGCCGGTACCGTTGCCGTAGGTTTTCTGAATGTAGCGACACCGAGTTCTTGTTTGGGAACTCTAGCAGAGATGGCACTCCATACCTTGTAGGGTCGTTTTGGTATTGGTTTGGCAAAGTTATACGCAAAGCAAATATTAGTAATGAGCGAAAAGAACCTTTTGAAAGGTGCATCTGCCCACATACTCTTAGACATTATTTCGCTTTCAAATCATTTCAGAAGGCTGTTGCAGAAGGGCGTACCCTTGAAGAAACAGCACCATATTTATCCACGTATCTAGGGCACGAATCATTCTATGGAACTGAAAAGTA
>RQOG01000029.1 GCA_003854985.1 Calditrichota bacterium | reverse complement strand
CCCAACCTTGGTCCCGCTTTCGGCGGGATGCTCTACCAACTGAGCTACTCTCGCTTTTTATTTCTTACATCTGCTTTTCAAATATCGCCCAAACCAGATTTGAAATTGTCTGATTTGTTTCCTTAAAAATTTAAGTTTGCAAATTTATATTTAAAAATTTTTTAAGTCAAATTTTTATCGGTTAAAATGATCCCTGTTTTTAATTCTTTTTATAATATTCTGCCTACTTCTATTCAGCTTGCGGCTGGAGCCTCTTGACCTTACCAGCAGCCACCCGAAAACGACTGCCAATATAATGATTATTATACTTTCCATATATTTATTAGTGGAGACGCCGGGAGTTGAACCCGGGTCCGAACAAGGACCAACATGAACCTCTACATCCTTAGCCGGTAATTTAATCTTGTTTTCATCTTGATATACCGACACACCATATGAAAACCAGTCCATTGATTATGACAACTTAGTGCATGGACATCGCTAAATGTCAATCTGCCTAAAAACGGCGCTTTTCAATTCCCCGGCAGATTGGAGAGTTTGAAAAGCGTGGCGGCTTAATTAAGCAGCCAGTGCGTAATCATAATCGGCATTTATAAGTGCCTCTGACTAATCACGGGATAGTCAGAATCCCGGGATGCAGTTCATATCCTTCTCTTGCCCGTCGAATCCAGAATCGTCCCCAATATGTCAAAGAAAAAAGAAAGGTGAGCAGTCAGCGAAGGCCGGGGGAGAGCCTATAAACTGAGGTATGCATCACCTTTCAGATTTATTTTTTTGCACGCAAATATACAATATCTTTTATGATGTTGCAAGAATTGAATTCATGACTGTATTTTTATACCCAAAAAAATGATTTTAACAATGTAAAAACATTCCATTTCTCAGACGCCGATTTCTTTCATCTTTTCAAAAAGATCGATATAATGCTTTACCTGGTTATGCCACGAATAATCCTGTTTCATACCGCTGATCATGATCTTTCTCCAGACTTCTTTATGGGAATAGGTGGTAATGGCATATTCTGCCGCCCAATACAGTGCATCTTTAGTAAAGTGCTCGAAAACAAATCCGTTTCCCTTCTGAGTCTGCCAATCATAATGGTGAACCGTATCGGCAAGGCCTCCTGTTTTACGTACTACCGGAACGGTGCCATACTTTAAACTAAAAATCTGATTCATTCCACAAGGCTCAAATCGCGATGGCATTAAAAATATATCGCTTCCCGCTTCAATCAAATGTGAAAGAGGATAATTGTATCCCTTATAAAAAACAACATTTTTCGGATATTGTAACTGCAGAAAATACAGATAATGTTCATATTTCTGTTCACCGCTGCCCAGGACAATCAACTGAATATCATAATTGGCAATCAGTGTTTCGATTGTTCCTTCCAGCAGATCAAGACCTTTTTGTTCCGTAAGACGGGTAATCATACTAAGCGCGGGCTTTTGCGGATCATATTTTAACGAGAGCTTATTTAGAAGAACTTTTTTGTTTTTTTCCTTATTCGCTATACTTTTTACAGAATAAGGATACGGTATATCTTTATCCGTTTCTGGATTCCACGCATCATAGTCAACGCCGTTCAGAATTCCGACAAGATCAGCCGATCGTGTATTTAAAGTATGCTGCAAACCTTCTCCAAACGCATCCGTTTTAATTTCATTGGCATAAGTTTCGCTGACCGTTGAAATTTTATCGGCATGGATTAATCCCGATCGGAGAAAATTAAAACGACCGGTATAAAGTTCATGCGCATCAAATAATTTATAATAAGCGGATATTTCGAGATCATTGATAACGCCGGCCGGAAAATTTCCCTGATAGGCAATATTATGAATCGTTAACAGCGTTTTTGTATGTTTAAATAAGCCATCCCAGGCAAACAACGATTTCAGATATACAGGAATCAGAGCCGTCTGCCAGTCATTACATTGAATAATATCGGGCGACCATTTCATATACTGGCATAATTCCAAAGTAGCTCTGGAAAGCAAAGCAAAACGAAGATATTCATCTTTATCATTGGTATATATAAACGGGCGGTTATACAGAGCCGGACAATGTATAAAGTATACGGTTGCTTTTGAGTCCGGTAATTCGGCTGTATAAACGTCATAAATATAGTGATGATGACCGAAGCTGACTTTGCAATGACGGGCGAAACCGGCCATTTTAAATGTATGGGACATTGTATCAATGCCTGAATAAAAAGGCATCACCAAACGGACATCATGACCGAGATTTGACAGATATTTTCCCAAGGCGCCGCAGACGTCCGCTAATCCGCCTGTTTTAGCAAAAGGCACTACTTCCGATGCCGCTATACAAATCTTAAATTTTGTCAATCCAATCCTGCCTTATATATCCTGATAAAAAAACAATACCGGTATTAAAAATACACACTGAAGTATACCATTTATTTCTGAGGACAATTCCATTTGTGTATTGTTGCCACCCGTATTCCCTATGTTTAAAAACTTCCGTTAATCTTAAAAAGCCGTTTCTACTTATTCAAAACAATAAATAACCACCGTTTTATCATTCTTTAAAATATCGGCATTTTCCGCCTGTACTTTTGTTTTATCAATAGAATAAATACCGGGATAATTCAGTATAATTTCCGGTTTTTCTACCAGGTCATTATCTCAAATTCGTTTGTGCATAAGTTCAACCTGAAACACATTTTTCCGTCATCTGTCTTTTTTTAAATCGTTTCATATTATTCTTAGAATATCTGTATAATCCAGCCGCCACTTTCTTTATTTACTTACAAAAAACAGCCTTTTACCAGTATTTTTTTACCAGCATAATCTTCCGGATTTTCTAAAATAACTGAAATTTTAGTTTCATCCCGAAAGATCAGTTTCTGACCATAACTTTTTCCTTCATTTCTGTAAGCCTGAACCGGCGATACGGCTAATAAAATCGTAATATTCAGGATATTTCTGTAATTACTCATTAAGATTATTAAATTTGTCAACATCGGTTTTATTTTTAATCATTCAATGAACAAAAACCGGCAGATATAAACCGCCGTAATCAATCCGGCAACATCGGCGATTAATCCTGCAGGCAATGCATACCGCGTATTTTTTATATTCACCGCTCCAAAATAAACAGCCAGAACATAAAAGGTGGTTTCCGTACTGCCATACATTGTTGAAGCGATAAATCCGATCAGAGAGTCCGCCCCGTAAGTTTTCATCAACTCCGACATTACGCCCAGGGAACCGCTGCCGGACAAGGGCCGCATAAAAGCCATCGGCAATACTTCGGACGGCATACCGATTAAATCAGTCAGCGGACTCAACAGATAACCAAAAATATCGATCGCGCCGCTGGCCCGGAACATAGCGATAGCCACCAGCATTGCCACCAGATAAGGAATAATTTTAACGCCGATATCGAATCCTTCCTTCGCCCCATCCACAAATACCTCATACACCCTGACTTTTTTTATATAACCGGTTACAAGAAATAGAAAAATAATAAACGGTATGGCCAGAATCGAAAGCCAGTCTATAATAGTTTTAATTAATTCCATATCAGTTACCCGGACTTTGTTTTTTTTGTTTAAAAAACTGAATGAGTTTCACTGTCGTTACGCCTACGATGGTAGCCATGGTAGCGGCGATAATGGAAGGAATTACGATCTGCTGGGGATTTGCAGAACCCAGCGAAGCCCTAATGGCGATGGCAGTAGCCGGAATTAAAGTTATGGCGCTGGTGTTAATCACCAAAAATGTAATCATATCGTCACTGGCCCGTTCCTTATCGGGATTGAGCTTTTGTAATTCATCCATCGCTTTCAAACCTAACGGCGTAGCGGCGTTGCTCAAGCCAAGCATACTGGCAGAAATATTCATCAGCATGGCACTGATAGCAGGATGATCAGAGGGTATGGATGGAAAAAGTCTTTTGGTTACCGGTTTTACCATGCGCGCTAATACATTGGTCATACCGGCCTGTTCAGCCACTCTCATCAGGCCCAGCCATAAGGCCATAATGCCAATCAGGCCGATAGCAATTTTCACCGCCAGACCGGCAGCGTCAAGGGCGGCATTGGTTACCTGCCCGAGACTTGTCCGTTCATTCAGATTTTTTTCAACTGCTTCTGTTCCGGAGCTTTTGTCCGTCAAAGCCTCCTGGTAAATATCTTTCCCTGCAGCAATCAGAAGACTTATTATGATCAGCCATATCCAGATATGATTCAACATTTTATTCTCTCCGCCTTAAATTCATAATTTCATACGCTGATATACTAACATGGCGGGTATGATACTTATTTTTTCACAATAGTTCAAGAAAACTAATCAGGATATATGGTTTGTTACGGTTTTTTCCAATCTATAATTTCGGCTATGCAAAAGGTTGACATTCATATCCGATTGACTATAAATTTGCGCCAGGATTATCTCAGGTATTCGCAGGGAAGATGAATCAGCAAATTTACTTTAATAAATTATTTGGCAAACGATGGTATCAGCGGCTGGACAAACGTTTTATAATGATTTTGTCCATTGTTTTTACAGGCGTTTTCGGCTTGATCCTTCATGTCGCCAACCTGAATTATAACGAATTGCTACTAGAAGCAAGCCGGTTGATTCATGAAAAATATAAGGAAAGAATCGCCCAGGTTATTATCAGCGACCGCGAAGAAAGATTTTCTGAAATCGATGGCGTTTATCTGGAAGAGCAACCGGGCCTTCAGCCTGAAAAGAGAACAATTGAAGATAGTGATATCCGGAAAACAACCGGCAAAACCATAAAATCCGGTGATGCATATGACCGGTATGCCGGACTTCCTGGTTTGGAAGAAGAAAGTTACTATGCGGACGTGGAAAATATTCCACGGTGGGTGGAATTAAATCAGCCTGCAAGAAATACCGCTAAAAGTCAGACGGATAATAATGCCGCTTCTTATGATCATGATCTGGAGCGCATAGGTTCCTTTTACATACCCATTTCCGATGAAATGTTCGCTGAACTTCCCAGGCCAAACGGCTATCGTAATCCCGATGAGATTAACCGGGTAATTGACGACTATTTTCCCATGATTCAATATTGTTTTCAAAAAGAAGCCCGCCATTTTACTAAAATGAACGGCTTCGTCAAAGTCCAGTTTGACATTTCTTATGAAGGATATGTGGTTCCGGAAAGTATCCGGCTTTTAAACTCCACGATTAGAAATAAAGAAATCGAGCAGTGTATTAAAAAATTTATTCAGCGCTGGAAAAATTTTGAGCGTCTGGATGAATCGATGGGTATCACGCAGGTTGTTCAGAAGTTCGTTTTTGATAAATATTAATCGATCCGGTCTGTCCGCCTTCCATGGCAGAATATGCGGATTAAATTTTAATTATTTGCTTTCTTTTTTCCTGATCTCTTTGCATGCTTACCATTTTATTGTAAACCGTACGGGCGCGTTTTTCCAAGGTCTCTAAAGTATCGTCATTTTCAATTACAAAATCCGCCCATTTGACTTTTTCTTCCAAAGGAATTTGTTTTTCCTGGCGCAGTTTAAACTGTTTCCGGCTCATGCCATCGCGTTTGAACACTCTTTCCGCTCTTAAAGGCACAGGGGCAGAAACCACAATTACGGCATCGAATAATTTTTCAATACTGATTTCGTAAATCAGCGCGGCGTCAATTATAATAATCTGATACCTGCCGGAAAACCTGGCCTGTTCCATTTCTTCAACCAGACCCGCCACCATCCGTGGGTGTACAAGCTGATTCAGCTTTTGCGTATTAATTTCGTCTTTAAAAGCAAGTTCCGCTAACCTGGCTGTATTTAAACTGCTATGCTTATCAAAAATTTCTTTACCGAAGGTTTGTTTTAGCAGATGCTGGAGTTTTTTATCTTTATTGATAATCTCTTTCGCTTTGATATCGGCGTTAATAACTTTACACTTCCATTTTTTAAAAAAAGAACTTACCGTTGTTTGTCCCGACCCTATCCCCCCGGTTACTGCAACCACCAACGGATCATTGAATTTATAGGCCATCTTTACCTCACTATTGCCAGTTTTCCTATTTTCTTTCTATTCTCAAAAACTACCTGATATATATACACACCTGAAGCGACCCGTTTACCCGAACTATCACTCAGATCCCAGTCGATCGCGCCAAAATCAGTTTCACCTTCTATTTCCCGAACGAACATACCCGAAACATTAAAAATAACTATTTTTACCATTGAAGGTAAATTGCCAAATGTAACTTTATCATGATGAGGACGAACCGGCTGCGGGTAAACCAGGATATCGCCGAGATCGGCGGCCATAACATTTAAACTAATCTTATCAGTCTGGCGTAAAAGCGTTCCGGAAATACTATGTATATCTGATAAAACCAGATAAAGCGGTATACCGGCATTTCCTGGTGGCGTATCGGCGGATAAATTCAATCGTATACTCTGTCCGGTTTCATCCTGAATTTGTACTTCGGTAATATTACCGCTCGGCTCGATCGAATAATTCGAAAGATCGGTTAAATCATCATGTCTCATGGATTCGCTAAAGTATAGCTCTATAATTTTACCGGAAATCATTTTCACTTCGCTCACATACGGCTCTGTTTCCGGTTTTATATATTGATAATGAACCGCCCGGTGAAAATCATCCAGTTCAATCCATTTTTCATTATACACATATTGCGCAGAAACCGTATCGTTTGTGTTGGCGATGAAAGGCTCATTGAAAGTGACCAGTAATTGTTTTCTATCCGTCATTTGCAGAACAGAACTCGCATACCGGTTCTCATTCTTTAACCGGATGACAGGGAAAGGCGTCGAGTGAAAAAAAACCGGTTCGTTAAAGGTTAAAATCATCTGTTTAAAATGCACTGTTTCCGCCGAAAGAAGTTTTGGCGGCCTGCCGGTTCCGGCCTGCAAAACCATGCTGTACCCACTCTCCGGCTTCGGGAAGGAAGAATCCACGCTGGTGACTGCATAAAAAAAAGTCGTATCAACGTTAAGAGAATCATCTCTGAACAACGGCTGTTCACAGGTTTCATAAAATGTCAGGTTGTCTATTTTAGGCCCCGGTAGATTCGGTAAAAATTGTTTTCCAGGGCGGTCCAACTAATCGTTATTGAAACGCTATCCGCTTTATTCAGAATAATCGGATACGGTGCAGGCGGACATTCCTGCTGGCTAAGCGAAAATCCATTTATTTTACCACCATCATTAAAAACTATCTCATCCGAACCATCCGCATCAAAATCTCCAACCAGCACCGTATTCGATCTGGCCTGCGGATAATGCCACACGGGGATCAACTGATTTTCTGCGAAACGCGACACATAGAGATCCGGGAAAAAGGACGCAAACAAATAGATATCCCCGTTCAAACGATTGATTGTAAGTCCGCTGTTATATTCTCTGGTATTCCTGTAACCGTAATAATAACTCGTATCTGTGGATATTAACTGCTGACCGGCATTGTGATATATAATTTGTTCCACAGCGCGGTAGCGGGCGTCCAATTCATGTTCATAATCCATGTTTTCCCCGGTATGACTACCGGCATACAATAAGCCATTCTGACTTTCAATACTTATACCCGTCAGCAATTCCGTTACGTCCGGCAAGATGGTTTTGTACGCACCGAACTGTTCATATACATTATCACCCGTATTACGGTAAACAACAACATCGCCGTCATAATCCCCGAAAATAATTTCCAGATGCCCGTCGCCGTTCATATCAACCAGAACCACATTGGGCATGCCATACTGATTTTGGCCTGAGGTGGTATTCGTTAACTCCGCAACCTGTTCGAACGTATTATTTTGCCTGTATTCCAAAACGACATATTGATTATCCTTACGCCCGATAATTTCAAAGAGCCCGTCTTCATCCGTATCGCCATAGGCCGCCGACCATAACGGATCGGTCCAAATGATCTGCGCGCTAATCGCCGGCTGAACCGAAAACTCAATGATGGCTGAGTTTTCACCGAAACCCGTAAGTAAATCCGGCAGTCCGTTCTGATTAATATCCCCATAATCCCTTGGTATCGCCGTTTCCGATCCCTGGTAGATCATGTCAAACCGGCCGGCATTGTATTCATAAATTTCAATCGGACCAAAAGCATTGTTTTCATCGTAAGCGCTGATCACTATTTCCGGTATACCGTTCTTATTTATATCGGTGGTTTTTGAGAGCAGGTATCCGGGCGGCGCCTCCCACTCTTTACTGATAAAAGGATAAAAGGCATAATCAACATCGTTGGGAATCCCATACCAGCTGCCGCCATTATCGTCCATGGAAACAAGACCGCTTTCGTTCCCGGCTTCAATTTTAAAAAGAAAAGTGCCGCTGAACTGCTGCCGGTCGATTTTGAACCGGTGCTTTTGCGTTTCGTAACCGGATTCCAAACCATGGATCGCCGTTTCCCCTTCCTTTTTTAAATAAATTCTGGCCCGGGTAATATCATCCGTTTCAAAAGAAACCAGAACGGACTGCACTTCCCCGTCAAGCAGAAAAATAGAATTAACAGAGGATATCACCGGCGGACTGCGATCGATATGAAACTGAATGCGTTCTGTCTGATTTTCTCCGTTAATTAAATTCATGGTAACGTTCATGGAAATAGTTATTTCCTGAAAATCTTTTAACGCCAGGAAAGCCAGCGTATCATTGATTATTTGTTTATGATGTAATTCAGCGATCAACAGCCATTCTTCGGGATCTATTCCTATCCCGTAACTGATTGTTATGGTTTTAATCGCCGGATGAGCCGCCGAACCGGTTATCCAGAGCGTATCTGCAGAAGTTGAACTGTTTTGGCGCGGTGATGCAATCTCGAGCAATCCTCCATGCGGTATCTGCAACGCTTTTCCGGCGTCTATTCTGCCGGCGCCCAGATATTTATCATAACTTTCTTCAGGAATCTCCACAGCCGTCGTTTTCATGATATTCTTGACCCGGTTAAAATCATAATCCTGATTTTTGCTTAGAATCAGACCGGCCAACGCGCTAACCATCGGCGCGGCAAAAGATGTTCCGGTAACTTCATTATAGCCGCCGCCTACCGCTGTGCTGGGGATGCCTGAACCGGGAGCCATTAAATCAACCGAATTTCCATAATTGGAAAAGGAAGCCAGGTAATCATTTTGGGCGGTGGCGCCTACCGAAATGACTTCGTTTAATCCGGCCGGATAATTGATATGATCACTGGCGTCATTTCCGGCTGAACCAACCAGAACCACGCCCTGCTGATGCGCATAGATTAATACGTCTTTCAGCAATCTTGATATAACCAGGTCGCCAAAACTCATATTAATAACAGCCACGCCATTATCGACGGCATATAAAACAGCATTGACCACATCATCCTCTTCAAGATATCCGGCAGCCGTCCCGGCGCGCAAATTCATTACCTTTACCCCGGGAGCAATACCCATAATGCCATCGCCATTTATATTCTGCCCGGAAATTATACCGGCAATCTGGGTGCCGTGCCCGCTGCCGTATTCATCCATAGGGTTATTATCCGGATCAAGATAATCTCCTCCATCCGCCAGGCGCGGCGCATCGACAAAATCCCAGCCCAGCGAATCGTCGATAAATCCATTATTATCATCATCGACGCCCGGCAGTCCGTTATACTCCGCGTCATTAAACCACAAACCGCCTCTCAGATCGGGATGATTATAATCGATGCCCGTATCAATTACGCCAATAATGATCTCCGGAATTCCTGTGGATACCTGCCAGGCGTTTTGGATATTAATAGTCTCAAGATACCATTGCGTATCCTGATAAACCTGATCTACCCTGAATACGCCAACCGGTTCATAGAAATCAATGAGGTTATCCTGTATAAGTTGTTCCAGTACATTTTCTGCATGAAATTCGCTTACAGAAAGCGTCAGCCAATCGGAGAATTGATCTGCGGAAAGGCTTAGGTTAACAGATTTTTTAAATAAGGCGCCGCCTGCTTTAAATAACTTGTTTGCAGATAACAGCGATGATGCAGACAGCAGATTTTCTTTTTCCGCAACGCCTGCCGGAGATAAATGAATAAAATAATTGTTAGCCGGTAAAAATGAACTGCAAAGAAAAAGATATAATAATAGTCTGGAAAAAAATTTATCCATTAAAATCCACCGATGCAGGCCGGATAAGATATTCGGTTTCGCATAATTGTTATTTATTCATAGCCACGAGTTTATCAAGAAATTCAATTTTCTTCTGGAAACGGGTATTATCAGGATCCTTTTTTAGCAGTTCCCTGAAGACAAGTTTGGCATTATCAAATTTCTTCTGGGCAATTAAAATTTCACCAAAAGTCGGCGTGAGCAAACTTGGATTGGACATAATATCTTCTATACTAACCGAATCATCCTCGGCGCTTTTTGTCATATTTAAAACAGCGGTGCTATCCAGAACCTCAGGTTCGCTAATCGTTTTGCTGTTTGCCGGATATTTCTTTTGTCCGGCGGATTCTAATTTTTTTATCACAGTAGTCAGGTCGTCTGTCCGGTTGGCCCCATCGCTGGCCGGTTCTTTGACGGGCAATTCTTCCTTTAATCCATTGGAAGGCATTTTTGCCACATCCTCAGCCAGCGTATTATCATCCTTAATATAGGAAGCAATACCTTCGCCGTCGGAATCTGCGCCTGTGTTTGTTTCGCTGGGATTATAATCGCTTTGTTTTTTCTCAAGAAAGATGATGGAAGTGTCCAATATCGGTCTTTCTTCCGCTTCTCTAACTTCTTCCGTAACTCCTTCTGCTTCCTGCTCCTGTTCAACCTCTTCGTCAATCTCAGGTTCGGCATCGGGATCAAACATATCATTCATTAAAGTAGAAAAATCATCACGCGTATTGGCATAACGGCTTAAATCGATTTTGGAATCTTCCTCAGTTTGCTGGGAAGTGGATTCTGCTTTTTCAGAAACGCTATCCTCTTCTGCAAATAAATCATCTGCCATATGCGGTTCTTTTTCATTATCTACACCTGCAGCATGTATCTCCGGTTCTTCTTGTATAGGTTTCTTTTCAGGAAGATATTCTCCTAACAGCATATCCACTTCCGAGGGTTCATCCGAACCGGATTTATTGATTTCCCTGTCCAGTTCAGGAGATATAAACAATGGCTCTTCAATAACCTGACCAATAGCCTGATCAAACTCCTCATCCGTTTCCGGTTCATAGACAATGGATTCCTCTTTATCCTTACTAATATATTCCTGGTGCGAAAAATCTTCTTCGGGCATATCCGGTATTTCCGATAGCTGTTTTTCCTCAACGACAGGAATAGTATCCGTGCCAACATGGCGTTTGGGCAGCAAACCTTCATTAGACAAATATTTAGCCAGTTTCGGATCATGGGAATGATAAAAAAAGGCATTAAGTTTTAACTGGTTCCCGGCCTGATAAAGCGCTTTGTGGTGCTGTAATCTGGCCAAAGCATTCAGGGCGCCGAGATGACCCGGAATGAAATTTAAAACCCGTTCATATTCACGGGCGGCTTCGTCTGTCATATTATTTTTCTCATAGCAGCGGGCCAGAGTATAATGGCCTTCCGCATAAAGCGGAAATTGCTTCACTCCCATTTCACATATTTGCAGGGCTTCTTCAATGGATTCTTTTTTTAATAAATCCGCAGCATTCCTGGCAAATAAAATGGTTGTTTGTTCACTCATGTTTTTTAAACCTTTTTAATTTGTTTTAATACATTTATCACCAGCTGGCCAGCGTAGCATTGAATATCTGGTCTATCAATAAATCCACGATTTCACCGATGGCCTGATCTCTCTCCGCTAAACCGGCATTTTCGTCCAAAAATGAATACTCTTCAATCGTTTTATCAACCATGGTTTTATTGAGCACCCTGTCCTCGACTTTAAGTTTTACGATAATAACAAGTTTTGCCTCGGTTGTTTGTTCGCCGCTTTTTACCACCGCCGCACTTTGCCTTATGGATTGTATCGTTCCGTAAAGCACCAGGTCTGCCTGGCCTTCATCCACAACGGCCAGGGTATTATCCGAAATAAAAGCATCGATGACGCCGTTTGTCATATTTTCCCGGATTTCAGGATAAGAGGTGCGATCGTCAAACAAGGGTATGGCGATACTTTTTGCATGCGGCGGCAGTGCTCCCTTAAAAGAATAAATCCCGCAGCCGAAGAGCATGTTCAGGATAACGGCCAACCCGATATATTTGGAAAATTTATAAACCATACTCATTTATTTTTCTATATAAAGTTCGTTCACTAATCTGCAGAGCCCGGGCTGTTTTCCGGCGGCTGCCATTGTATTTAGCCAGGGTTTCTTTGATCAGTTTTCTTTCCATGTCACTCATTGTAGTCGGCTGAACCTCATTTAAATGACCCGACTCCGCATCCACATAAGGTTGATCATAAAAATTGCGGTCTTTGTCGGATACACCGCCCGTCGCTGCTAACATCATTTTTTTTATTTCATCAATATCCAGCTTCAGAGCCACAAGCATTCTGTAAATTAATTCTCTTTCGGCCTGATCGGGCGTTTTGTTTAGCGGAACCGGCAGAAATTCAGAGCGTCTTGCCGTTTCATTTAAATTTAATGCAGAACGTACATAATCTGAGTGTACAATTTCCCCCCGGTTCAGGATAATAGCGGTTTCCACAAAATTTCTCAGCTCTCGCACATTACCGGGCCAGTGATGTTTCTTCATTACTTCAATGGCTTCAGGAGAAAATCCCTTAAACCGGATGTCATTTTTCGAAATATAATCTTCCATAAATTTGCGTAATAGCGCAGGGATATCATCAATTCTTTTTCTAAGCGGCGGAATGTTTATGGTGATGGCTTTTAACCGGAAATACAGGTCGCGCCTGAATTCATTCCGTTCAACGGCCACTTCCAGATTTTTATTAGAAGCGGCTACAATCCGCACATCAACTTTGTGCGACGCAGTGCCGCCTACCCGCATAAATTCCGAAGTTTCCAGAACGCGCAGCAGTTTCACCTGTGTATTCAAAGGCATTTCACCGATTTCATCCAGAAAAATCGTACCGGAATTGGCCGCTTCAAAATAACCTTTTTTCTGGCCAATGGCTCCGGTAAACGATCCTTTTTCGTGTCCGAATAATTCCGATTCCAATATACCTTCGGGTATAGCGCCGCAGTTAACGGAAATAAGCGGCTTGTCGCTTCGTTTGCTCAGCGTATGAATCGCATTGGCGATAACTTCTTTGCCGGTGCCGCTTTCGCCGGTGATCAGTACGGATAAATCCGTCGGCGCAACCATGACGATTGTCTGAAGCAATTCTTCGACTTCCGGTGAATCGCCATAAAAACCGATCTTTTCCTGAAGACTTTTTAGTGACGCTAAATCATTCAAATTAACATACCCCGATTGATACTCAGTAGCTCGCTTAATTTATTAATAATATTGGTTTAAAGCAATTTCCATAATCGGCTCTTTTTTAACTTCAGGTTATTAAATCTCTAATTATTAAAACAGGTTCCATTGAATTTTCCAAACGCCTTTTAAAAAAATCCGTAATAAAAACTTACTGATAAAGCCAAGCCATATTTGTGTCTAACCTTGACTATGTTTTTTTTTGCATTATAGCTAATTTGTGTTACATTTACGACTTTCGTGTTACACTAATGGAAACAAAGTTAATGACTGCAGATGAAAAATTAGTGCGTTTCGGCGTCTCTTTACCGACCAAACTCATTAGGGATTTCGATACCTTGATTTCAAGAAAACATTATCCCAACCGCTCGGAAGCTATTCGTGATCTGATCCGCAGAATGCTTATCCAGGAAGAAATCGATGAAAACCATATTGTCGTGGGCGTTCTTCATTTATTATATGATCATCATAAAAGAGATTTATCGGATAAGCTTGATCAAATTCAGCACGATCATCATCAATTAATTATTTCCACCACGCATGTTCATCTTGATCATGACAATTGCCTGGAGGTTATTCTTCTTAAAGGTAAGGCTAAAGCCATACGTGACATTTCGGATCAGTTAATTGCCATAAAAGGCGTTAAAAACGGTCAGGTATGTTTAACTTCCAAAGGAGGTAAACTCTACTGATGCCTTTCGCCTTCAAAACGGCAAATGACAACGGCGTCTCGCTGTTAAACTGCCTGGATGCAAGACTGAATATTGCATTGCTGCCGCTGATTCTTATTAATATTTTAATAATGACACCCAACCAGTCTGCGCATGCCGTTTTAACCGTATTGATATGTATAACCTTAATGGCTCTCAGCAGAATCCGATTGGGCTGGATGATTAAAAAGCTGCTAATATTCTATCCGATGGTTTTGCTGTTTACCATTCCTCTTCTGCTTAAGGCAGCTAACTGGGAAATAATGTTTCAAATATGCAATATCAATGACTTGCTTTCTTTTTTAGCGTCAATTCAGGAATTCCTTATTGTTCAGGTAAAATATATTTTATCACTGATCTTATTGTTTTCATTTACCGCCGGGGTTGACAGCAAAAATATTATGAAGGCTTTACAGTTTTTTAAAACAGCAGACTGGATTCTGGCAATCTTACAATATATTAATCAACTAATCCGGATTCTGGGCATGGAATTTGAGCGTATTCAGGTCGCCTATCAATCACGGGCTGTTAACCCGGGACTGTTATTAAAAATAAAAACCATGTCTGGCTTAACGTATGTTCTGACTATCAGAATCATTGAACGAAGCGAAAGAATCTTTTTAGCAATGTTAAGCCGCGGTTTTAAAGGTAAATTTTATCTTAGCGGAAATCTTAACTGGAAACTAATAGACACCTGTATTTTGTTTTTGATCATCCTGTTCACGCTTTGGCCTTTTATTACTGGAGGATTCCATCGATGAAAGCCATTCTATGCAAACAAGTATCGTTTAAATATCCCGACGGAACTACAGCCGTAAATTGTATTGATCTGGCCGTTGATAAAGGCGAAAAAGTCGGAATTATCGGACCGAACGGCGCAGGAAAATCAACTTTATTAACTTTATTGAACGGCGTAAACCAACCTTTAGGCGATTTATACATTAACGGGATTTTGGTTAATCCGAAAACTGTTAAATCTATCCGTGCGGTTGTAGGAATCGCTTTTCAGAATCCGGATGACCAATTGTTCTGCCCAACCATTTTTGACGATGTGGCCTTTGGACCGCTTAATTACGGATTGGACAAATCGCAGGTTGAACACCGCGTACAAAAAGCGCTGATGGAAGTGGGTCTCGAAAATTATCAGGATCGGTCGTCCATTCATTTAAGTTTCGGCGAACGCAAATTAGCCAGTATCGCTGCAGTAATTTCCATGAGCCCGGAAATCGTTGCCATGGATGAACCCACAGGAAATTTAGACGCTTTCCACCGTCGTAAAATGATCCAATGGATTCAAAACACGAACCGTACCTGCATCATTACTTCCCATGATCTTGATATGATCATAGAGACTTGTTCCAGAGTTGTTATAATGGACAAAGGAAAAATTGCCGCTAACGACAAAGCAGAAAAAATTTTAAAGGATTTTAATTTATTAACGGATCATTATCTTGAACCGCCATTTCAATTTCAAACCCAATCCCAAGGAGGAAAATCTTAATGAAGCAATTATCTTTATTCATAATGCTGCTTTTTGCAACGACCTGTTTATCTGCGCAGGAAATTTCGCAGGATTCGCTGGAAACATACGAACTGGAAGATTCGATTTTAGTAATCGGCAGCCGTTATCAAACCACCTTAAAAAGAGTGGCCTCTAACTATCAAATCATCAGCGCTAAAGATATAAAACAAATGAGCACCCATTCGCCTTTACAACTGGTGGATATTCAGTTTCCATCCGCCTACGTTCTGGAAAAACGGGTCATCGGATATGGCGTCGGCACGGATGGCGCGGGTACCGTAAACATCCGCGGCATGGGCGGTAAACCGAATTCCGGCATACTGGTACTTTTGAACGGACACCCGGATTTCATGGGCATCTTCGGCCATCCCCTGCCCGATGTGTATGGTACGGATAATATTCAACAGATGGAAATTTTACCCGGCGCTTCATCAACCGTATTCGGCAGCAATGCCATGGGCGGGGTGGTTAATATCGTTACACAGCCCAATTTTAGCACCCCTTTAAATATCAGTTTAGAAGGCGGTTCCTTCGGAACTTATAATGCAGGGCTCAGATTGGCAAAAAAATTCGGTGATTATGGCGGTTCCATTAGTATCCGTACCAAGCACACCGATGGTCATGAGCCCAAAACAAGTTTTACTTCTTTTAATTTACAAACAGACTGGCTGGTGCAGTTCAATCCTGTTTGGTCCTTATCCTTTAGCGCCCGCTATGTGCCGTATGAATTTGACGATGCCGTCCGTGCAGACAACGATACGGCTAACCTTGGTACCTACGGGAAAATAGAGCGCGGCACCGGAGAGATTATCTTACATAATAAATTTAATAAACTAACCGGTTCCACACAGGTTTACGCCAATATGGGTAAACACCGTTTTTACGATGGCTTTAAATCCAATGACTTTGCCTATGGATTATCCACCTATCAATACTGGGAACAATCAAAGCTGTTTCAGTTTGCCGCCGGGGCCGATTTGATGCAGTATGGCGGTAAAGCGGAAAACCGTTTATCCACTTTACCTAATGGACAGCCAAGCGTCAATGAAGATAATAAGGAATATCGGTCTTTTGGCGCCTATCTGAAAGGTTTTGCCTCACCGGTGCAAATGCTCCAGTTGAGAGCGGGAGCCCGCGTACAATACCAGTCCGAAAACGATTGGAACTGGGCGCCGACAGCTGGCGTTTCCATTTTCCCGGTCAAAAACATTCAGCTTTTTGCCAATTATCAATTCGGTTTCCGCTTGCCGACCATGCGTGAACTTTATCTTTTCCCTTCGGCAAATCCGGATTTAGAACCCGAAAAGTCTGATATGTACGAAGCCGGATTGCGATTTGATTATTTATTATCCAATTCCGTTCAATTAACTTTGTACCAGAATGAAATCAAGAACATGATTCAACCTGTTCCTAATCCAAACTTTCCTCCTCCTCCCAAAGAAATTTTTCAGAACAGCAAAGATGATAAACAAAAAGGCATTGAATTACAGTTCTTGAACAAATGGTTTGAAGTTTTAAACACTATGGTTAGTTATGGTTTTCTGGAAGTTGATTATTTAACCTATCTGAATCCGAAACACCAGATAAAATATATGCTGTCGTTTAACCAATACGGTTTAGCAGTTTCGGTTTATGGAAAATATGTTGAAGATCTTTACGCAAATAACGGCTTTGCCGATCCTATGCAAGATTATCATATAATTAACTTTTCTACATCTTATGATCTGGGAAATATTGAACTTAATTTTAAACTGTTAAACCTTTTAGACCGCAAATATGATTATTATCCGGGCTATAAAGCGCCTGGAATCCATTTACTTGGCGGGTTGAGCTATAGCTTATAAGGTTTATGGAAGATAAGGATTTAAGACAAATTCCCTTAGCCGCACTGTTAATTGTTACGGCGGTGATCCTGCCCCAGTTCTTTCACTGGCTGGGGCTGGGGTCAACTTTTTTACCCATGTTTTTACCGGTTATTTTTGCTGGCATGCTGATGACCTGGAAATTCGCGGTAATTGTAGCCGTTACCGGACCGCTTCTGTCCTGGCTTTTAACCGGAATGCCGCCTGTTTATCCGCCGGTTCTGCCGGTTATGCTTGTTGAATTGGTCATCATGAGTCTGATTATATCATTACTCCGGGTGCACGGCCACATGCACTATTGGATCGCGTATATACCGGCTATTATTATCGACCGCCTCATATTATATTTACTCGTTTCCCTGATAGCGCCGCAATTCGGCTGGAATGATCCCCTGTTTTCAATTGCCCTGGTTTCCACAGGTCTTCCGGGAATTATCATGCAAATTATTGTATTACCGTTATTTATGGAAACTGTCCGGAAAAAATTTCCCCAATGGTACCGGATCTGAAAAAGGAGAATTAATAAATCATGCAGGACAGCCATTTGTTTTTTAACGAAATCGCTTATCGCTGGGATGAAAAAAGCACCAAGACTATTGTAAATCGTCTTCAGAATATATTTGATGTCTATCTTGCAGAGATTTCAGGCCAGGTTTTGGACACCGGATGCGGCACGGGAATACTCATTCCCATACTGGAAAAGTATAAAGAAATATCCCGGATCATTGAGCTGGATATTGCAAAAAACATGGTTCGAAACGCTAAAGACAAACAGGGTTACTTTAAGAATACCGGTTTTATTAATGGCGATGCCGTTCATATTCCTTTGATGGATAACAGTATCGATACGGTTATTGCCTATGCAGTTTATCCGCATATCCATGATCCTCAAAAAGCGCTGGAAGAATTTTACAGGATATTAAAACCAGGCGGCAGGCTTGCAATTCTTCATTTGATGGGACATAAGGAACTTAATGACATGCACCGGGACGCGCATGAAGTTTTTGCCCGTCATTATCTTCCTCCGGTAGAGATCGTTGCCAATATAATCAGGCAGAAAGGTTTTAATCCTGATATTTCCATAGAGCAAAAAAATTTGTATTTGATTAAAGCGGTTAAGTGATGTCTTTACTGATAATACTCGTGACAGGATAAAAACTATTGATAGCATTCTTATCAGAATCTGGTTTTTACGCCAGAGTAATCTTACGATTAGCTTCTGGGATGATAGGTTTTATATTCTTTCTGAATAAAACTCCTGTCCAGATGCGTATATATCTGCGTGGTGCTGATATCCACATGGCCCAGCATTTCCTGAACAGCGCGCAGGTCGGCCCCGTTTTCCAGTAAATGAGTGGCAAAGGAATGGCGAAAAGTATGGGGATGAATTTTTTTCCTGATACCCACCTCGGCCAGACAGCCATTCAAAACTTTCCAGAATCCCATACGCGATATACGTCTGCCATGCCGGTTTAAAAAAAGAATTCCCGCCGAACGCTGAAACCGGTCCAGATACGGTCTGGCCTGATCGATGTAACGGCTGCACCACTCTAAAGCGCTGTCCGAAACCGGCACCAGCCGCTCTTTACGGCCTTTGCCGAAAATGCGTACGATTTGCTGATCGAAATATATACTGTTTATGGTCAAACTCAGTAATTCGGAAATACGCAGACCGCAGGCATAAATAATTTCGAGCATGGCTCTGTTTCGGAGCCCCAGGGGCGTATTAACATCCGGTACATTGATGATGGATAATACTTCCTCATAAGTGAGAACCGATGGCAGGCGGCGCGGTGTTTTAGGTCGGTCAATATTTTCCGTCGGATCCTTTTCGGCAATATTTTCACCGATTAAAAAACGGTAAAATCCTCTTATGGATGAAATATTGCGGGCAACCGACGGCGCCGACAAACCAATTTCCGTCAGAGACCGCACCAGACGATGCACATGTCTCGGCGTTGCGGATAATGGATCGGTTATATCATTTCTTTTTAAATATTCCAGATAACGACAGACGTCTCTGGTATAAGCGTCAACTGAATTGGGCGATAAATTTTGTTCAAATATAAGGTGGCTTTTATATAGAGCTAAAAGATCTTTCATTCCTGTTTTTTGTTTTTTTCTAACAGGGGTTCGGTCAGGGAAAGGGCGATTCCGGAAAGCATTACTTCGGGCGCTAATTTTTCGAAATCGCCGGAAAGAAGGTTGTTATCCACATTGGTAAAGGTGGAGCAGGCTGCCTGTTTTTCAACGACTATTCCGGAAATCCTGTCTTTATATTCTGCAAAAAAGGTCACTTCACCCAATATATCACTGGCCACATAACCGGTGCAGAAATGAAGCTGAACGTGCGAAGATGGCGTAAATATGGAAACCAGATTTCCCTTTTTGGATCCGATGGCAATGTTGGGATATATTTCTATACTGAGTTTCCGGCCTTCGGCAGGATTTAACAATATCGCTCTGTATTGGTTACCTCTTTTGGCAAACTTAGTTTCCAATACTTTTTCAATTTCTTTAAACGCTTTAGCTGTAAATTCAAAATCCATCATAAGCTCCATATTTTTCCAAACACATCACCTTACGCAAAAAATTTGTATAAGTTATTAAATTTTACGGGATGTTCAACAAAAAAAGGTTCGCCAAACTCCACGCCAATTTTAAATCCATGATAACGCGCTCTTGTTCCGATAAAATCCCAAAAAGTCTTCGAACCGATAAAAGTCTCTTTCTTTTCCGAAGCTTTTTCAAAAAACTGACTTTTATAAGCGGATACGGCTTCTATTTTCTTATCAAAAAAATCGCTTATATCCACAATAACAACAGGCTGCTCAACGTTATGCATATAATAATAAACGATATTTTCAGGACGATACGCCTGATCGTCCGTTTCGATTTTTACCAGACCGGAATAAAAAACGCTATCCTTTAATAAAACTGACGCGTTTTCATGATCGGGATGCCTGTCTTTTCGGTATGGCAGTATAACTAAATCCGGTCTTGTTTTTCGAATTTCATTTATAACCTTCAGCTGATTTAATTTGATGTTCTCAATATTACCATCGGGTATTTCCAGATTTTTCCGGTAACTAACGCCCAATATTTTTGAAGCGGCCGCGGATTCCTGTCCACGCAATTCCGCATTACCATTACTACCAAGCTCTCCGCGCGTCAGATCGATCAGGCCTGTTTTAAATCCTTTAGAAACCAGTTTTAGCATGGTTCCGCCACAGAACAATTCCACATCATCCGGATGCGGGGCGAAAGCTAAAACATCTAATTTCATATCCAATGCTGTCTCATCATTATTGATTAAATCACAGAAATAGAATGAATAAAAATAGCGAATTTACAAAAATGAAACAAGTTAAAATACAGGCTCAGGAATGGGATTTGACGGGTTTAAGAGTAGTCAGAATTTTTATAGCGGAAGAAATTTTCTTGTTCGTTTTATCCTGTGTAAGACTGGTTTCTAAATATTTAATTGATTTTTTTAGATCACAATATAAGTACAACATACCGAGAATCTCATTGATTCTGACTTTTTCCGGATCGCTTATATTTTTGGATTCCCATTGGGGGATGATCTCAGTGCAGGGGCAGTCATCACGATAGGGATCGGTATTAATTATTACATACGGATCGGTGGATATCACTTCGAAAAAATAGTCTATCGCCTTATCGATTTGCCCCAATTGTATTGAACAGATGATCAAACGTTTTTTTAGTTTCAGATTTTTCGGATCATCGTTTAATGCAATCTGATAATTATCATAAGCTTTATCGTATTGCCGGGCGATAAAGTATCTGTTTCCTAACATTTCGGACATAACTACCTCAACTTCAGTTTTGCAAACTATATGCCACCGTCAGCCCCCCGATAGAACGCCCCCCTGTTTTTATTTTTGAGCAACAAATTGTTTCAGTATAACTGTTTTTTTTAACCAATGTATTAATATTATTATATTTAATTCAATTGGAACACATTGTATTTACTGGAACAGAATCATTACTGATTCTGCAGAAAAAACTAAGCCAGGCCTAAGTTTTTCATTTTTCGCCATAAAGTTGTCCGCCCCATTTCCAGTTCCCTTGCTGCGCGCGACCGGTTCCAGTAATGTTTCTCCAATGCCCGTTTAATCCGGGCATATTCTTCCTCTGCAAAAGGGATATCATCAATTTGTTTTTTATGAGTTCCGGTATGCGCTTCCATTCTTACTACCGGAGGAAGTTTTGATGCATGAATCACCGAATCTTTTGTGCGGGCAAATGCATATTCAACCGCATTTTCCAATTCCCGTACATTGCCAGGCCAGTCATACGAGACTAATATATCCATGGCATCATCATCGGTTTCAAATATTTTTTTCCCCGATATCATTGAAAATTTATTAATAAAATGCTGCGCCAGATTTGGAATATCGCTTTTTCTCTCCCTAAGGGGCGGAATATGTATGGGGATTACGTTTAACCTGTAATAAAGATCTTCTCTGAATTTTCCATTATGCATATGTTCCGTAATGTTCTTATTGGTTGCGGCAATTACCCGCACATCAACTTTTCGGGTAATGGATTCTCCGATCCTCTCAAAAGTTCCTTCCTGTAATACCCGTAAAAGCTGAACCTGCATTTCCAGGGGCATCTCCGCAACTTCATCAAGGAAAATGGTGCCTCCATCCGCCAGTTCAAAACGCCCGATCCGGTCTTTTATCGCGTCCGTGTAAGAACCCTTAACATGGCCAAATAATTCACTGGCTAATATATGAGGAGGGAAAACCGAACAATTAATTTTTATAAATGGTTTATTTTTTCGCAGGCTGGTGGCCTGGATGGCATTCGCAACCATTTCTTTTCCGGAACCGGATTCACCCATAATCAACACGTTGGACTTGGATTCCGCTACTTCTTCAATCAGAGTTATAATTTCCCTGATGGATTTATGAGTTCCAATAATACCATGATAATTGGATTCTGTTCGAAGACTTTTCTGGATGGTTTCCAGGTAGGATAAATCCCTGAATGAGACCACGCCGCCGATCGGCTTGTTTTCATTATCCCTGAGAACGGTAGCATTTAATTTTACCGGGATTTTACGGCCGCTGCGATGCTCAATTTCACTTTCGCAGTCAAATAAATTCGATCCGCTTTCCAGCACTTTACCAAGCGGGCAGTCTTCATAACATCGGTGGGACTTAATGATATTCTTACAAAAATCACCGATCACTTCATCGCGGCGGTACCCGAGAATCTGTTCGGCCGCTCTGTTAAAACTGTTTATTCTGAATTCTTTGTCGACCGTAAAAAGGCCTTCTCCCAGGGAATCCAGTATTGCATTATTCAGTTTATTACTATTCAACAAACACCTGTTTCATATAATGAAACAAATTGAAAAATTATGTTTCAAATTTATAAGAAAATAATAACAGATTCAAGTTCTTAGAACCTTGAAATCTAAAAGAATCGTAAAAGAATCAGATGATGGATTGCAGCTTATTTACTTTCTTCCAATATAACCGCCGTGCCGTAGGCTAATATTTCGGCGGCATTAGCCATGATGTAGGAAGTGGAAAATTTCACCCCTAATATGGCATTGGCGCCCAATTCTTCTGCCTGTTGTTTCATTCTGTCCAGCGCCTGTTCCCGCGATTCAGCTAAAAGTTTGGTATATTCCTCAATTTCCCCCCCGATAAGATTTTTCAAAGTCGCCAGAATATCTCTGCCGATACTCCTGGCCCGGATAGTGTTTCCCTCAACTATTCCCAGAATTTTTTTAATTTTCATATGAGGCATATGTTCTGTTGTCGACAACATCATCTTAAGATACTCCTGTATTTATCTTTCTTTCTGACCATCAGTTTTTCTCTGAGCACGGATATTCCCGTAATAATTATTCCGATTCCAAGGACAGACACGCCGGCTCGCAAAATCAGCGGCTGCGTGGAATTCATAAGAAAATCTTTAACAAATTCATAAAAACCGAATGAAACGATCAAGATCAATCCGATTGAAATAAATATCCAGCCGGCGCGGCGTTCAATTTTATTATAGACATGCGTCCAGTATTCGTCCCAGTACATTTCCGGCAACGGTTTTAATTTCATGTTCAGCGTTTCCTCCTTCAGTTTAGAAAACAATTCATACTGTTCCCGGCAGGAGCTGCATGAATCTATATGTTTTTTCAGACTTTCTTGCTGTTCGGACGTAAGCTCTCCATCAATCAGCCCCATGATCAGGACTTGTGCGTCTTCGCAAGTTAACTTATTATAATTCATTTAAAGACTCCACTTCTTTCAGCAACCTTTTACGGGCATAGAATAGCCTGGACATCACGCTTCCAACCGGAATACCAAGCGCGTCCGCAATTTCCTGATAGGACATATCATCAAATTCCTTTAACAGGATGATTTCCCGGTCCGTCTCCTTAAGCTTATTTAATCCGGCCCATAACATCTGGCTGCGTTCATTTTCCTCAAAAATTTCTTCGGGATTCTTATCTTCATGCTCGAGTCTGTCAAATGCATCCGCGCCATCATCATCATGAACCATTTGGACAATTTTCTCCCGCCGGTGAATATGGTTAATACATAAATTTCTGAGGATTTTATAAAACCATGTATAGAAGTTTTTCGAAGTATCAAACCGATTAAGGGAGCGGAAAGCTCTGAAAAAGGCATCTTGTGATAAATCCAAAGCGTCCTCGCTGTTCTTCGTCAGCAACAGCGCAGAATAATATGCCCGCGTTTTGTATTTTTCGACCAGGTGACGGAATGCTTCCGTATTTCCGCTCTGACACGCCAGGATGGCATCTTTATCGGTTAACATTTGTTCCTTCCAGTTAATTACCATCTTATACCGGTTTGAGCAGAATATATTCAAAAAAATTTTTAATAACCATAGAATAAAAGCGGCATGACTAAAAAAACAGATCAGGATAATTAATAGATATCGTTGCTATCCATTTTATTGCCGGGCGGAATAAAAGGCGTATTGGATTTTTTGCTGATCATTTCCGTATAAGCCTGAATTTCCTTTTCTATATCATAGAGCTGATATTCGTCGCCGACATAGTTTTTTGTTTTCAGGTTTAATGATTGCACCAGATCCGCCAGACTATGCATTACAGCTTTAATCCGCACCGTCTGGCTCTCTGAGGTCTCGATTAATTTCGTCATATAACTCCGGTCCAAGCGGGATAGCTGAGCCATTCCAGAAATAGCCATCAGGGCATTATTAATATAGTGCGATAAAGTCGCCAGCAATTTATTAAGCGCGCCGATAGCGCCTAAAAGTTTTTCCCGGTTCAGAACGCTCTGCATCAGTTGATTTCTTTCGGTAAAATCATCCATAACAAGGGTATAAACTTCGTCATTTTTCAGGTGCGTGCAGGTAATCATCAAATCAATTTCTTTATTTTCTCTGGTTAATTTCTTTAATTCCAGTTGATTCAGTTCGCCTGATTTATCCACTTCGGCCAGAATTTCAGAAAACGGGTAAATATCATTTTCAAGATCTATCCTGGAGATTGACCGATTGGCCATTTCAGCCAATGAATAACCAAACATGGTTTCCGCTTTTTTATTCCAGGTATTAATTTTGCCTTTTAAATTAACTGTGACGATTGCGCTGCCGGCATGATCGATGATGCTCTCCAACTGAGCTTTTGTTATGGCAAGTTCTTTGGTCCGGTTCTGTATTTTTCTTTCTAAAACTAATTTTTGACGTTTGATTCTTTTTTGCTGGAAATTTATAGCCAAATAAACCAAAGCAAAAATCAGAGTGGTTACTATCAGTATAAACCATATTTCAAGCCAGAATGGCCGGTCGATTACAAACTCTTTTTCGAGTTTGTTACCGCATATTTTTCCGTTGAGAATACCCAGAACTTCCAGTTTATAACGACCAGGCCATAAATTATGATACCTGACCTCACCGGCGCGGTTTATATCAGACCATTCGTTTTCCAGGCCTGCCAACCTGTACCGGAATGATAAGTCCTGTTCGGTATGAAAATACAATCCCGTAAAATCAAAAATTATATTTTTCAGCCCGAAAGGTATACTGGGAACTTCATAATCCATAAAAGAATGAATCTGGTTTTGGCTCTTATATGCCTGAGCCTTTTTAAGAAGAATTTTTGGCGGCGCTGCGGGCGCTTTTAGTGTTCTTTCTGGGTTGATTACACTCAATCCGCCAAATAAGCCCAACCAAAACCGGCCATCCGAATCGATCAGAGAGGAACTATGCGTTACAAACTCATCGCCTACCAATCCGTCCTTTTGCGTAATGACTGCACTTATTTTATTATTTTCAAATTTATGCAGACCATTCTCCGTGCATAACCATAAAACACCTTTTGAATCTTCAAGTATCTGCGTGATTGATATTCCGTTTAAACCGATTTCTTCTCCAAACAGCTCAAAATGATTATTTGTCTTTTTAACCAGACCGTAATCGCTGCCCATCCAGACCGTGCCGTCTCCGGCCTGATATACATCGTTGATCAACCGTGCCGGCAGACCGTTTTCCGGGGTATAATAGATATCTTTTTCACCGGTATGATGAATTATCCCGTAATTCGTTCCAAAGTATAAACTGCCATCGGAAATTTCTTCTATTACGGAGACATTTTTAACAGGAATGCCGTTTATTTCCTGAATAAGTTCAAGATGGTTATTCTGCAGTTTAAATAAACCATCGGTTGTTCCAAACCAGTAAATTCCGGATGTTGATTGAAAAATATCAAAGGTTATCATGTTTTTAGAAATCCGGGGATACGGATTCGTATAGAGTTTATTATTCTTAAAAAGGCATAAGAAATTTTCGCCGCCAATCCAGATATTGTTATCATGGTCTTTAAATATTTTCCATATAACCAGTTCATCCAGTCTTCTAAAACGTTCGTCTCTGCTTAACCGATCGTTTTCTATTTTAAAAATTCCGGCATCGGTTCCTATTAGTTTTCTGTTTCCTGTTTCATTTATAATTGTATTTACAACGCCACTTTCAAGACCGTTATCCTTACCATAAGCGATGGCTTCCCGTTTGCTCAATTTAAATAAACCCGAACTGTAGCTGCCAATCCATACATTATTCTCCCGGTCAATAAATACTTCCCTGATAAACCGGGAAGGCAGACCATTCGATTCGGAGATAATTTCCGCCCGGCCGGGCGACCATGTGATAACGCCGCGATCGGTTGCGGCCCAGGCGGTTTTAGAAGCATCGTAATGAATATCATAAAAGTATGTTTTCTTACCGGTTATGGAAACTGGTAAAAGCGGTTCACCCCTGCCTTTTTCTAGATCAAGCCAATATAAATTTTCAACGCCTCCGACCAAAACAGGCTGATCCTGATTATTTGTGCTTAACGATACGGGAATATCGCCATCAAAATCATTTATTTTCCTGAGTATTTTAAAGTCTGAATCGACGATATATACTCCTGAATCCGGGATCACTATACCTAAGTTGTTTTTATTGATTTCACCAATCCCGAATATTGTGACAGGTGCATTGAACGGAGAATCTGGTTCGGATGGAATTATTTTACCGTTTTTTAATCGGTAAAGGCCCTCCAAAGCCGTGCCGATCCATAAGGTGTTTTTCCAGAAATACATGGTATGAATCTGGTGTTTAAAAGACCGACATAATTCTGTGTTTATGAAACGCGGATTGTAATAATTACTAATATCAAGGCAGGCTAAACCAAAACCGGTTCCTATCCATAACCTCAATGAATCATCTTCGACAATGGAGATAACCTGGTTATCCGGCAATCCGTTTTTTATGGAAAAGTTCAGCCATTCTTCTCCGTCATAGCGAAATGCGCCGTTGGCGGTTCCCACCCATATAAATCCATACGAATCCTGAGAAATAAAGACAATCTGGCTTTGCGTAAAAATGAATTGTTGCTTGTAATCAACAATAGGATAAGTCTGCGGCTGCGCCGCAGAAATAAACAATAAAACAAAAAAACAAATTATTCCGTATCGCATTGAAATTGCAAACTCTTTTCGCGTCAATTAAACATCACATCCTTATCATGTTAAAATCGACCAACAGAAAGTAAACTTAATAATTATTCATGAATAGCGTGCTAATTTATCGACACGGTGTATAAGTTAAAAAGTTCAGATAACACTTACTTCCCTGGGATGTTTTGTATTTTGCATGATTTTAAAGTTAATACTATCACTAAGGGCCTGAATACTGGCTTTTATAATATTTGTTGAGACACCGACCGTCGACCAGCTGCTGTATTCATCGGCTGTTTCAACCAAAACGCGTACCTTAGCACCGGTTCCGTCCTTTTCACCTAATACACGCACTTTATAGTCAATCAAATGCAGAGATGAAATTTCCGGATAAAAACGGCGCAATGCTTTGCGCAGTGCGTTATCCAGAGCATTGACAGGCCCGTTGCCGTCGGAAGCCGTATGTTCTTCTTCGTCCCCGACCTGAACTTTCAGAACCGCTTCCGAGTATTCCTGCCCTTCATCGTCCTGTAGAACATTTACTTTGGCATAGGTTATCTTAAAAAACGGTTCATAATCCTTCAGCTCGCTGCGCAACAACAGTTCAAATGATGCTTCGGCGCCGTCAAACTGAAAGCCTTCAAATTCAAGCGATTTGATCCGTTGTACAAAATGTTTGTTGAATTCTTTGGTGTCCGGTAATTCGATGCCTAATTCCCTGGCTTTATAACGAATATTGCTCTGTCCCGATAGATCCGAAATAAGAACATGCTGAGTATTGCCGGTTAAAGCCGGATCGATATGTTCGTACATCCGGCTGTCTTTTAAAACCGAACTGACATGTATCCCGCCTTTATGGGTAAAGGCTGACTTTCCCACAAAAGCCGCTCTGGTATTCGGGACAATATTGGCTATTTCATAAACATACCGTGATAATGAGGTCAGGTTTTCCAGCTGAACCGGGCCTTTGAGTTGTCTGTTCATTTTGATTATAAGATTGGGAATTATACTGCATAAATTGGCATTGCCGCATCGTTCCCCGAAGCCATTAATCGTTCCCTGAACGTGTACGGCGCCCTCCTGAACGGCAACCAGTGAATTAGCTACAGCCAAATCGCCGTCATTATGCGCATGAATTCCGACCGGCGTTTTAATTTCCTGTCGCACATGCCGGACAATCCTGCTGACTTCGTCCGGAAGGCTGCCGCCATTGGTATCGCAAAGTGCGAGAATATCGGCACCGGCTCTTTCTGCGGCTTTCAGCATTTTAATTGCAAACACCGGATCGTCTTTATATCCGTCAAAAAAATGTTCGGCATCAAAAATAATGATTCGCCCCTCGGATTTAAGAAAATCAACAGATTTGAATATTAATTCTTCATTTTGTTCATCCGTTAAGTCCAGGCTTCTTTGGGAATGAAATTTCCATGTCTTTCCGAAAATTGAAATACAGGGCGATTCCGCCTGCAAAAGCATATTTAAATTATGATCGCTTTTTACTTTATCCGGAAAACGCGCCGTTGACCCAAAGGCGCAAACCCTGGCATGATTTAATGACAGTTTCCTTACCGCCTGAAAATATTCGGCATCCTTGGGGTTGCTTCCCGGCCATCCCCCTTCGATGATATCGATACCGAAATCATCTAGTTTCTGGGTTATCATTAGCTTATCATGCAGGGAAAGATTAACACCTTCGCCCTGAGTGCCATCGCGAAGGGTCGTATCAAATAATTCAATTCTTTGATCATCCATGGGATATCTCGCTTTATTTATTTCAACATACCAGATGTTCTGGCGTATTCAAACAATCCGCCGGCGTTTATGATTGGAAGAACATCGCCAAGCGCATTGAGGCCATAAGTTTTTCCGGTAGTTTTGTTCGTTAGATTATTTGTGCTCAGATTAATTTCCAATTCATCGCCGGTACTGATCTTGTCATTCAATTTTTGCATCGATTCCAGGGGAATAATAAATCCACCGTCCACCGAGTTTCTGTAAAAAATCCGGGCATAAGATTCGGCCACCACAGCCTCTGCGCCGGCTTTTTGTAGGGCAAAAGGCGCATGTTCCCGTGAAGAACCACAGCCGAAATTTGACCCGCCGATGATTATTTTATATTCCGTCTGATTTTGTCCTTCTTTGATAAAGGGGACACCCCCATCCGGCAGTCCTGCTTCCGGAAGAGGCGTGCCCGATAAGGCGTATTGACCATATTTCCTCGATTCTTCAGGATCGGATAAACTATACACCAGATGTTCGGCCGGAATGATCTGATCCGTATCGATGTTATCGCCTAATACAAAAGCTTTTCCTTTAATAATCTTTTCCATATGCATCCTCTTCTATCTTAAAAATTCGCGGGGATCGGTGATTACGCCTTTAACGGCCGAAGCTGCCACAGTCAAAGGAGAAGCCAGATATACTCCGGCTTTTTTACTTCCCATCCGTCCGGGGAAATTACGGTTTGTGGTGGAAATAACCACATCATAATCAACCGAACGTCCTACCGTATCGGCCGGGCCGCCAAGGCAGGCCGCGCAGGAAGGCTGGGCAATTTCGCAGCCCGCTTTTTCCAGAATCTCTTTTATGGAGATTCCCTGATAGGTAACCTCTTCCAATTCTTTAGCTACCAAAGTGGTTGCCGGAACAATAAAAGTAGGCACTTTAACCTGCTGACCTATTAGTATTTTTGCGGCCGCTTCAAAATCGGTTAATTTACCGCCGGTACAGGAGCCGATATAGCATTTTGTTAATTTCGTACCCTGAACGTTGCGCACGGCATCGCGATTATCCGGGCTGTGCGGTTTGGCTACCACAGGAACCAATTTCTCCGTATCGTATTCACGTATGCTGTGGTATTTTGCATCCGGATCGCTGTAATACAACTGAAAATTTTCCTTGGTGCGGCATTTTACATAGTCTATAATCACTTTATCAGCGGCAATAATACCGTTCATCCCGCCCGCTTCAATAGCCATATTGGTCAGGGTCATTCTTTCATCCACAGAAAGACTGAAAATGGTCGAACCGTCAAATTCCATAGCCCGGTAGGTCGCGCCGTCTGTAGTTATATCTCCGAGTATGTGCAGGATAAGATCCTTGGCTGTGAGGTATTCCGGCATTTGTCCGTTAAAAACAAACTTCATGGATTCCGGGACTTTTTCCCATATTTTGCCTGTGCCCAGAATGAACGCCGCGTCTGTATTACCGACGCCGGTGGAGAACATGCCAAATGCCCCCGATGTACAGGTATGGGAATCCGTACCGAATAAAACCGTACCCGGAAGATTAAATCCTTCTTCTGCCAGGGCGACATGACACACCCCTTTATAACGATCTGTGCCCACATCAAAATAATTTGGCAGATCATACTCCTTGGCAAATTCTCTAAGAATACTCACATTACGGTTGGCGTGGACATCCGCCGTAAAAATATAATGATCGGGAAATATAACTACTTTATTCTTATCCCAGATTTTTGCCTTTTCCCCGAACTCTTTTTTCCAGATCTGAATAGTGGGCGGACCGCAGACATCATGCGTCATTAGTGTATCCACATTCAGCCACAGGTTTTCACCCGGCCTTACTACTTTCTTCCCGGCGGATCTGGCCAGTATCTTTTCAGTAATCGTCATTGCCATAGCGGAATCCTTTCACACTGCATTCGCCAGGGATTCTTCCCGGACGGTTTGTTTATTTAATTTTTCCATAGTCAGCATATTGATCGCCTGTAAATAAGCCTTGGCGCTGGCTTCCAGAATATCTGTGGAAACGCCTCTGCCGGTAAAAGCCGATTCTTTATCTTTTATACGAAGATGCACTTCGCCCTGAGCCTGACGACCGGCCGTTACCGATCTTACCTGATAAGATTCCACGGTGAAACTGGTGTTTAAGGTCCGGTCAATGGCATTAAAAATTGCATCGATAGGACCATCGCCGGTAGCGGAATCCAGCAGCTTCTCTCCTTCATGGCTGATTTGCACGGAAGCGGTAGGAATCGAATTGGTTCCCATCAGCACCTGCACGCGTTCCAGCGTATAAAGATGATTACGCTTTAAGACTTCATCACCCATCAGGGTACGCAGATCGTCATCATAAATTTCCTTCTTCTTATCCGCTAATTTGGTGAACAAATCATAGATTTTATTTAATTCTTCCTCGCTTAGCGAATAACCTAATTTGATCAGCCTGGATTTAAGCCCATGCCGACCGGAATGGCGGCCAAGCACAATTTTAGTCTTTTCAACCCCGACATCTTCCGGCGTCATTATTTCGTAGGTTTCCCGGTTTTTCAGCATGCCATCCTGATGGATTCCCGATTCGTGGGCAAAGGCATTCTCTCCCACAATCGCTTTGTTCGGCTGCACAATAATACCGGTAAATCCGCTTACCATCCGGCTGGAATTATAAATCTCACGGGTGTTGATATTCGTATAATAATCCATTCGGTCTTTACGGACTTTTAAAGCCATTACAATCTCTTCCAGCGAAGCATTCCCGGCACGTTCGCCGATACCGTTTATGGTGCATTCAATCTGCCGGGCGCCGGCCTCTATTGCAGACAGCGAATTGGCAACCGCCAGCCCCAAATCATTATGGCAATGAACGCTGATAACTGCCTGGTCAATATTCTTTACCCGTTTTCTTAATTCCATGATCTTATCATGAAATTCGGCCGGAAGTGTATAGCCTGTGGTATCCGGAATATTTACGGTAGTGGCGCCGGCTGCTATGGCTGCTTCGACGATCTCGGCAAGATAACCGATATCTGTCCTACCCGCATCTTCTGCGGAAAATTCCACATCGGGAAAAAATGTTCGGGCATAGGAAACCGCATCAATTGTCATTTGCAGAACGGTTTTGCGTTTTTCCTGGAGTGTTTTTCCATATCGATCGCTACTGAATTTCCCAAAAATATGATAATCGGAAGTGGATGAAAATGTATGGATACGGGGCTTTTTAGCCGCTTCCAATGCTTCGGCCGCTTTTTTAATATCCAGTTCCTTGGCCCTGGCCAGACCCGCCACTATAACGCCGCATTCGGCGGCTATTCTCTCCACGGCCTGAAACTGGGCGGGCGACGACACAGGAAAACCGGCTTCAATAACGTCGACGCCTAATTTTTCCAGCTGTCGGGCAATTTCTATTTTTTCCGGTACGCTTAATGACGCGCCCGGCGATTGTTCCCCGTCTCTCAGTGTTGTATCAAAAATCATTATTTTTTCGGACATATTTAGACCTCTTTCTTCTTCAGCTTTAATAATATTTTTAGTATAATTTCATTTGCTGAATAGAAAGTATTTGGTCATGGCGACCCGATTCAACCATGACAATTTCTCCTTATTTATTATTTTTCACGCATCATGTTTATAAAAGAAACATTCCCACTGCCTGTTCATTGGCAACTTCTTCAAACTGGTTTATAATCGCATCGGTCATTTCTACGGTTGAAACAAGCTTCATACCCTGCTGCTGAATATCGACCGTGCGCAATCCTTTTTTTAAAGTGCGTTCTATCGCTTCGTCGATCAGTTTTGCCGCATGGCTCATCTGGAACGAATATTCAAACATCATGGCCACTGAAGCAATCATCGCTATGGGATTGGCCTTATTTTGACCGGCAATATCCGGCGCGCTGCCATGAACCGGTTCATATAAAGCATATTTTTCACCGATACTGGCTGAAGGCAGCATGCCCAGACTTCCGGTAATCATCCCGGCAATATCACTAAGGATATCGCCGAATAAATTGGAAGTCAGCATTACATCGAATTGTCTGGGATTACGAACAATCTGCATAGCGGTGTTATCCACATACATATGATTCAGTTCAATTTCCGGATAATCTTTATGAACTTCTTTACCCACTTCACGCCAGAATTGCGATACCTCCAGGACATTGGCTTTATCCACCGAAGTAACACGTTTACCGCGCGTTTTTGCGATTTCGAAAGCCTGACGGGCAATACGTTCCACTTCCGGCCGGCTGTACCGCATGGTGTTATATCCTTCGTTTTTATCATAACCACGCGGCTGGCCAAAATATATTCCGCCGGTAAGTTCACGTAAAACGACAAAATCCGTACCGTCCAGAATTTCATTTTTTAAAGATGACGCCTCTAAAAAAGACTTATATACGCGGGCCGGACGGATATTCGCGTATAAATCAAGTGATTTACGCAATTTTAGTAAAGCCGCTTCCGGCTTCAGATGATGTTCCAGAGATTCCCACTTGTATCCTCCGACCGCTCCCAGCAGAACCGCATCTGACGCATAACAGCTTTCAAGCGTATCTTCGGTCAATGGATTTCCGAATAAGTCGTAAGAAGTTCCGCCAATTTGTTTTTCTTCCAACTGGAAGGAAACATCAAATTTCTCAGCCACGACTTTTAAGAATCTTAAAGCCTGAACCATGATCTCCTGCCCGATGCCGTCTCCGGGAAGAACCGTAATTTTATAAGACATTATTTTACCTCATCTTTCCGGTTACTTCTTCATCAGCCAGGACATCATTTTACGCAGTTCGGCGCCGACTTTTTCGATGGGATGATTAGCGGTTTCCTGACGCATTTTAGTCAGATTTTTCAACCCGCCTTCATTTTCAGCAATCCATTCCCGGGCAAACGAACCATCCTGCACTTCTTTTAACATCTGGCGCATTGCATTTTTGGATTGTTCAGCAATTACCCGCGGACCGCGCGTTAAACCGCCGTATTCCGCCGTGTCGCTTACAGAATAGTTCATACGGGAAAGACCGCCTTCATAATAAAGATCGACAATCAGCTTCATTTCGTGCATACATTCAAAATAGGCCAGTTCCGGCGGATAACCGGCTTCGGTTAAAACTTCAAATCCCGCCTTAATAAGTTCTGCCGAACCTCCGCACAGCACGGCCTGTTCACCAAACAAATCGGTTTCCGTTTCATTTTTAAATGTAGTTTCGATAACGCCCGCTCTTGTGCCACCGATGCCTTTGGCCCAGGCCAGAGCCAGTTCTTTGGCATTGCCGGTGTAATCCTGTTCAACCGCGATAAGACAAGGCGTACCTTTGCCTTCCTGAAAAGTACGACGGACAAGATGCCCGGGGCTTTTGGGCGCAATCATTATAACATTCACGTTTTCCGGGGGAACGATTTGCATATAATGAATATTAAAACCATGAGCAAAAACCAGCGTATCGCCTTCCTTTAGATTAGCGGCAATGGAAGAATCATATACTTTCTTCTGCAACTGGTCGGGAAGAAGAACCATTATTACATCTGAATCCTTTACCGCCTGCGCGGTATCTTTTAAGGTTAAACCGGCTTCTTCTGCGCTTTTCCACGCTTCCGTGCCTTTTAGTTCCGCAACGCAAACATTCATACCGCTGTCCCGGAGATTCAATGCATGCGCATGTCCCTGGCTTCCGTATCCTAAAATAGCAATCTTTTTGTTTCTTAAAGCGTCAAGCGACGCGTCATTATCATAATATACTTTCATCATATAAACCCTCTCTTTTCTTATCTTAAGCTACTTTCATTTTTCTTGTTTTAAGCTGTTCCCCGCGGCTGAGCGCAACCGTTCCCGAGCGTGCCATTTCTTTTATACCATAGGGCATCAGCACATTAACTGCGGCATTTATTTTGGCCGGCGGTCCGGTAATTTCCAGAGTGATACTTTTATTATTAATATCCACAACAAATCCACGGAATATATCGGAAATGTTTTTTATTTCTTCTATTGAGCCTTTTTGATAAGGCAGTGTAATCAAAGCCAGTTCCCGCTCCGTTCTGTCCATATCGCTTAAATCCGTCACCTTAATTGTATCGATCAAACGATTAAGCTGCTTGACAACCTGGTCAATAATCTGGTCATTGCCGGATGTAACAATGGTCATCCGCGAAATATCCTGTATTTCCGTTTCGCCGATGGAAATACTGTGAATATTAAAACCCTTACCACTGAACATTGTGGCAATGCGGTCAAATGAACCAAATCTGTTTTCAACTAAAATGGTTATTGTCCTTTTCATAATTAAACCATCCTTTGTGGATTTAAACGTTTAAGAAGCATATCGGAAATTGAAGAACCGGAAGGAACCATTGGAAATACCATATCCTCTTTAACAACCTTAAATTCAATTAAAGTCGGACGATCATTGGTTTTCAAAGCTTTTTTCAATAAATCATCAACATCATCAGGATTCTCTGTACAATAAGATTCTATACCGATAGCCTGACCGATTTTAACAAAATCCGGATTACTTTTGCTGAGATTTGTAAAACTGTATTTTTCCGCATGGAATAGTTCCTGCCATTGCCGGACCATACCTAAAAAGCTGTTATTAATGATGATAATTTTTATGGGAAGATTATACGCTTTGATCGTAATCAGTTCCTGTATATTCATCTGGAAACCGCCGTCTCCGCTGATGGAAAAGACAGGGCGGTCTTTAACGCCAAAAGAAGCGCCGATAGAAGCCGGCAGCGAAAAACCCATCGTACCCAGCCCGCCGCTGGTCAGATTGGAGCGGGGATGCATATATTTATAGTACTGCGCCGCCCACATCTGATGTTGGCCTACATCGGTAACAATTACGGCTTCGCCTTTTGTTATTTCTGAAATTTTTTCCAGAACATACTCCGTCTTTAATTTACCATCGCCTTTTTCATATTCCAGCGGACAGTCTTTTTTCCAGCCCTGTATTTTTTTCATCCATTCTTCAACCTGCGGTTTTCCGGGCATTACCTTGCGCAGTTCCGTGATCACATTCTTTACATCGCCTACAATCGGCAGATCAACCAGTACGTTTTTATCAATGGCTGTAGGATCAATATCAACATGAATTTTATAAGCGTCAGGCGCAAATGTATCAATTTTTCCGGTTACGCGATCATCGAATCTGGCGCCAAGTGCAACCAATACATCACAATTATTAATAGCCTGATTCGCCCAATAAGTGCCGTGCATACCTAACATGCCCAGCGAAAGTTCGCTCGTTCCCGGGAATGCGCCTAATCCCTGCAGAGTCATAGTTACCGGTAAACCGTATTCTATGGCAAAGGATCGTAATTCCTGAGTCGCATTGGACATGATAACGCCGCCGCCCACATAAAGCACAGGACGTTTGGCAGACGCAATATGCTGCGCCGCTTTCTTAATCTGATTCTGATGGCCCGTATATTTTGGTTTATACCCCCGGATATCCACTGTATCCGGATACACAAATTCTGTGCTGGAATTAATCATATCTTTGGGTAAATCCACTACAACAGGACCGGGTCTGCCGGTGGAAGCAATGTAGAAAGCTTTTTTTATGGATGGCGCCAGTTCGTTTACATTGCGAACCAGAAAACTGTGTTTTGTGATCGGCCTGGTGATACCGATAATATCCGCCTCCTGAAAGGCATCATTGCCAATCAGGCTGGTGGGTACTTGTCCCGTAAAAACGACAATTGGAACCGAATCCATATAGGCATCGGTAATTCCCGTAACCGTATTGGTAGCACCGGGTCCCGAAGTTACCAGCACAACCCCTACTTTACCGGTTGCCTTGGCATAACCTTCCGCCATGTGTGTGGCGCCCTGCTCGTGACGGCAAAGGATATGCTGTAAAAAATCTATGTCATATAACTTCTCATATATTTTAAGCGTTGATCCGCCCGGATAACCAAAGATATATTCCACCTTCTCCCGTTTAAGGCACTCGAAAAAAATCTCTGCACCTGAGAGTTTTGGTCCACCTTGTCCCATGTGAGTTCCCTTTCTGTTCGTTAATTAAAACGATTTTACAATAGCTCCGGTATTCGCGGACGTTACCATTTTTGAATACCGCGCCAAATATCCTTTTTTAATCTTAGGCTCAAAAGGTTTAAGTTGAGCGAGCCTTTGATTTATTTCCTGTTCGCTTAAACTAACAGATATTCTGCGTTCAGGAATATCAATCGTAATAAGATCGCCTTCCTGTAGCGCCGCAATCGGACCCTTTTCCGCCGCTTCGGGCGAAACATGTCCTACGCAGGCTCCACGCGTGCCGCCAGAAAAACGGCCATCGGTAATCAGGGCCACACTGTTACCGAGACCCTGTCCCATAATAGCGCTGGTCGGGGAAAGCATTTCCGGCATACCCGGTCCGCCCTTCGGGCCTTCGTAGCGGATAACCACCACATCGCCTGGTTTGATTTTTTGTGCACCAATACCGGCAAGCGCTTCATCCTGAGAATTAAAAATCCTTGCCGGACCGGTGTGCTTCAACATCTTTTCTTCCACTGCCCCAGTTTTAACTACAGAACCCATAGGTGCCAGATTTCCGAACAATACTGCTAATCCGCCCGATTTTGAATATGGATTATCAATCGTCCTGATCACTTCGGTATCGGTTATTTTAGCATCCGCAATGTTTTCACCTATGGTTTTACCGGTCACGGTTGGTACTGAAAGGTCGAGTATACCCGGCTTTTTAGATAATTCTTTCAGGATAGCCGAAATACCTCCCGCCCGATGCACATCTTCCATATGCACTTTAGTGGTAGCAGGGCTGACTTTACACAAGTACGGCACCTTTGCGGAAATTTCATTAAGTACTTTTAAATCGAAATTCAAACCGGCTTCATTGGCAATAGCCAGCGCATGCAAGACGGTATTTGTACTACCACCCATCGCCATATCCAGGGCAAAGGCGTTTCTGAAGGCCCGCTCAGTTAAAATATCAGAAGGTTTAATATCTTCGTTTACTAAGCGGACTATCTGTTTGGCTGCTTTAACCGCCAGTTTAATCCTGTCAGGACTCGTTGCTAATAAGGTGCCGTTTCCCGGCATGGCGATTCCCAGAGCTTCCATCAGGCAGTTCATCGAATTGGCGGTAAACATTCCGGAACAGGATCCGCAGGTAGGGCATCCGCGATCTTCCAACAGTTTCAATTGTTTATCATCAATTTCCCCGCGCTGTCTTCTTCCAACTCCTTCAAATACCGATATTAAATCCACTTTACTGCCGTCCGGCATCTGACCGGCTTCCATAGGACCGCCCGAGACAAAAACCGTTGGGATATTTACGCGAACCGCGGCCATTAGCATTCCCGGCACTATTTTATCGCAATTGGTGATGCACACCATTCCGTCGAGGCGGTGCGCCTCGACGACAGTCTCCACGCAATCTGCAATTAATTCCCTGCTGGCTAAGGAGTACCGCATGCCGATATGGCCCATGGCAATACCGTCATCCACACCAATCGTATTGAATTCAAACGGCACGCCGCCCATTTCACGCACGGCTTCTTTGACTGCTTTTCCAAATCCCTGTAAATGAACATGTCCGGGAACCAGATCGGTATATGAATTACAAACACCGATAAACGGCTTATTAAAATCATCATCTGACTTAATGACTCCTGTTGCTTTGAATAAGCTGCGGTGAGGCGCTTTTTCAAATCCCTTTTTTACTAAATCTGATCTCATATTTACTCCAACTCTTAACGTTTATAAATCATTTATCCGATCAGGCCATTCTCCGGCTGTCGACTTATAATATTAACCTTCCGCTCCGGGTCAATCCCGGAACCTTTTATTTTTGCTTGGTGAATCTGAAATGGTATGCCTCGGGATCGACCGATATATTATCCGATAAGGATAATTATAATGCTTAAGAGAATCACGAGGAGTAGAAGGATATTTGTTGAAACATTTTTAAGAATATTATGCAGGCTGGAAACACCTATAATCGTATGAGAACGATAGCCATGTCTTATTTTATCCCAGATAAATTGCATAAATATTCTCTATTTAATAATTAATTGTCGGGCAATCTAAAACAAAATTTCCGGTGTGTCAATACTAACATCAATATTTTTATATAGTATAATGTATTTTTTTTGTAAAACAGCTTATATCAACAACTTTGAATGTTTGGTTTTAATTTTATAAAAACTATACTTATTGCATAAAAAACCAGTATTTTTATTTGATAATCTAATCTTGAAATCCGTTTAATGATAAGTACTATTCCCCAAAATTCAGATAATAATGATTATAAACTACACATGAAGATTAAAAATCCTGGATAAAACAGGCCGGATTCAGGGAGCTGTGGAATCCTGTTTCCAAAATTTTTATCTTTGGAAAAAACCCGGAGAAACAGATGACATCGCTTAATAATAAAACTGTTCTGATTACCGGAGCCACCAGCGGCATCGGCTTAGCCTGCGCGGAAGTTTTTGCAGCGAAAGGCGCTAAACTGATTATCACCGGACGCAGGGAGAACAGATTAAAGGAACTTTCCGAAAGATTTAATAAGGAATATAAAAACCGTACCTGCTATTTATGTTTTGATATTCGGGAATATGAACAGGTAAAAAAAACAATCCGATCTTTACCGGACGATTTCAGGGAGATAGATATCCTGATCAATAATGCCGGGCTGGCCGCCGGACTGGAAAAAGTTCAGGAAGCCTCCGTAGAAAACTGGGAAAGAATGATCAATACCAATATAAAAGGACTTCTGTATATGACCCGTGAAGTTCTGCCCGGAATGATTGAACGACAAAGAGGTCATATTATTAATATCGGTTCCACCGCCGGCCATGAGGTATATCCCAAAGGCAGCGTTTATTGCGCCACTAAGCATGCGGTTGACGCCCTTACCAGAGGCATCAGAATGGATGTGATGGATACACCCATCCGGGTTTCAACCGTCGATCCCGGTCTGGTGGAAACCGAATTCAGCATCGTCCGCTTTAACGGCGATAAAAACCAGGCGGATAATGTTTACAAGGGAATGACACCACTGACAGGTACCGATGTCGCCGAAACGGTATTGTTTGTGGCCACCCGACCGCCGCATGTGCAGATTGCCGAAGTGATTATTATGGCCACGGATCAGGGTTCCGCGGTATTGGTACACAGGAAAAAATAAAAAGGCCGATCACTTTGACTGACCGGCCAGGTAAGTTTAAAACCACCGATATTTTATTTCAGAACAAAACTTAATCCGATCATCGCACGGAATTCCAGCCTGGGCTGGTTTATGGCGTCGTTTGCATCGTCATAGTCATAATCGTTACGGGCATTTACATGCTCGCCGTCGGGGCTGTACGACGTATCATGTCCGCTTAATGTAGATGAAAAATAGTAGACCAGTCCGCCTGCAGCGGTAAAATTCATTTTCGTAGAGATCGGGAAATAGGCGATTAACCCGGAGCCGAGCCCCCACTGGCCGCTGGTTACATCGAAATCTTCGTTACCGCCTACAAAATTAAAATTACCGGTAAACGAAGAATAGCGCGGACCGAAATATACATACCCTTCTTTCATATTAAAAAGAGAAACTTTGTACAACAGATCAAAACTAAAATCCCAGTAATGACCGGATTTCTCGGGATCGCCTCCCTGATTATCATTTATAAAAATACGCCGGGCGTCCCAGGCTTTACCGGGATTTGAAACCGATGTATATCCGAGTCCAATTCTTAAATGAAAAGGAAATCCCTGGGCAAACTGACCAATTTTTAAAGCGCCTTCAAATCCCAGCCCGCCGTTATATCCTATCATAAACCCGCCGGCAAAATTATCCGCAAAAACAGAGGTTGAGAAAAAAATCATTACGCCAAAAATTATTCTTTTCATTTTGTTCTCCATAGTTATCGTTCAGTTAAAGACTCAAAACATTTTAAATGGTGAAAAATTCCCTGACTTTTTTATTAAGAAATATGGTTTTATTCAATTATAACTATTATAAGAAAACTGTTTTTATAACCAAAGCTCCCGGGTTTGTTTTAACAGAATTTATTTTCCCGTAATTTATATTGTAACACGGAAAAAGAAAACTAAAATTTTTTATTTTGGTTTCAATTCGATCCGGAAGGGTGCAAAAAAATTAGGCTATGTTCATTCTAAATAACAATATCAAAATTGATATGAAAGATAAAAAAATGATCTTAAAAAGACTTTAATTGTTTCTAAAATCTCAATCCGGATAAATGCACGACTGATTTGTTGTTTACTGAAAAAGATTGTATACTCGTTTTTGAAGCTACTTTTTATAATATCCGTTAGATCGGATGTTTAGATCAATGAATCAGGCTGTTTAGCGGATTTGCATTTATTCATAATTATTTCCCTTAAGGAATTGTGAATGACCGATGCGCATTTAGACCGAAAATTAACCCTTTTCCCTGTCACCAATATCGTTATCGCTAACATGATCGGCGCAGGTATTTTTACCACTTCCGGTCTTTTAATGCAGGATCTGCAAAATCCCTTATTGATGCTTTTATTATGGCTGGTTGGCGGCATTATTGCTTTATGCGGCGCCCTGAGCTATGGAGAATTGGGCGCCGCTTATCCCCGGGCCGGAGGCGAATATGCTTTTCTTTCCCAACTTTATCATCCGATGCTCGGTTTTCTGAGCGGCTGGGTTTCCCTGATTGCCGGATTCTCCGCGCCTATTGCTGCATCAGCCATTGGTTTTTCTGAATATCTGTTCCGTGCTTTCCCTCAATTTTCAGAATATTTTGTTTCCAATACCATCATTTCCGAAATATGGATAAAGCGGTTGATTTCCGTCGCGGTAATTTTGTTATTTACCGGTATTCATTTACGGGGAATCAGGTTTGGCGCCCGGGTACAAAACTGGCTGACCCTGCTAAAAATTCTGCTTAACGTCGGTTTGATTTTCGCCGGGTTTACTTTTGGGAAGGGAGACTGGGCTCATCTTTCGTCAGATCAATCGCTGATACCTTCATCCTTAAACTGGAAAACAATCGGACTTTCATTAATGTGGATTATGTTTGCCTACAGCGGCTGGAACGCGGCGACCTATATCGGTTCGGAAATACAAAATCCTAAAAAGAACCTGCCCTATTCTTTGCTATTAGGAACCGGAATGGTAATGATTTTATATTTTCTGATTAATTTGTTTTACATTTATGCGGTTGAACCGGCGGAAATGAAAGGCGTCATCTCCATCAGCGGACTGGCCGCAGCCAAAGCTTTTGGCGGAGCTATGGACTCAGCCATATCGGTAATGATTGCTTTTGCATTGTTTTCTTCCTTAAGCGCTTTTTTAATCCTTGGGCCGAGAGTTTATTACGCTATGGCCAGAGATCATGTTTTCTTCAAAAGTCTCTCGGATGTGGATTTTAAATTTCATGTGCCGCGCCGGGCTATCGTTCTTCAGAGCGTCATTGCTTCATTGATTGCGCTGACCGGGACATTCGATCAGATTTTAACTTATATGGGATTTTCACTGGGAATTTTTCCTGTTTTTGCTGTTTTTGGCATTTTTAAGCTGAGAAGAACAAAACAGAGTATTTTACCACAGCCCGGATTTCCAATTACTTCATTAATTTATATAATTGCGGGCCTATCCATTTTAATACTGGCTTTCATGGAACGACCGGTAGAGTCAATACTGGCGTTGGTAACCGTTTCACTAGGCATACCGGTATATTACTATTTCAGAAGGCAAAAGAATCATGCGGTAATTAAATGAGATCGTTTTTATTCAGTGAAATTAATCCGGACATATTTTCAACTGTTTTTGTAGTCTGATGTAATTCCGGTCAATTTTTCCGATATTTTCCACAATTTTTGAGCAATAGAGATATCTTCTGACAATTTATTGCTCTGCACTTTTTTCGGGTACCCTTTCATTTCCATAAAGCCGTCGGGTCCAAAATAATCGCCGCTTTTGACATTCGGATCCACTGCGGCATACAAAACCGGCAAGGCACCCATCGCTGCATTCTGTGCAAAAAACCTGTTAAAAAACATCATATAGCCTGAATTTCTCTGCAGATCCGTGGCTGTCCATCCGGGATGCGCGGCGGCAATGACTATACATTCCCCGATTCTACGTTTTAATTCATAGGTAAAATAAAGATTGGCGATTTTGCTGTCGCCATAGGCTTTCCATGCGATATATTTTCTTTTTTCCCAGTTCAGATCATCAAAATTCAGTTTACCGATTCTATGCATACCGCTGCTGACATTTACGATTCTTGAATTTTTAATATTTCTGAGTAAATCCAATAATTGCAGCGTCAATGCAAAATGGCCAAAATGATTGGTGCCGATTTGCAGTTCAAATCCGTCTTTTGTTTTCGTATAAGGCGGGATCATTACTCCGGCATTATTTATAAGTATGTTGAGATTTTTGTATCGCTGTTGAAAGATGGCGGTAAATTGTGATACCGATTGTAAATCAGCTAAATCCAGCGTCATCATCGAAACACGGGCACCCGGATAATAATTTTTAATCGTTGCTATTGCGCTCCGGCCTTTTTCTTCATTACGAACCGCTAAAACAACTTCGGCATTTTTCCCGGCCAGAACCTTTGCCGCTTCAAAACCAATACCGCTATTGGAACCTGTAATTATAATCGTTTTATCGCTTTGATCAGCTATATTTGATTCATTCCAGACAACATTTTTCATTTATCACCCATGCATTATATTTCAAAATTGAAAATTATAAAACACAATATATATAATCTAAAAATTTTAGGATTTAATAACCACATTAGATTTAATTTCATTTTTAAATCAAATAATTAATTCCGGAGGTTAAAAAGAGATTTGTCCGGTAAATAAGAATTATATAAATTCTAACATGGAACTAATATTATTCTAACCTTTTTACCAGGGATTACTATGGGTTTGGAATTTTTCTTTTTTGCCGTAATTATTTTGTTCAGTTTTGCCATATTCGATTTGATTGTAGGCGTTAGTAATGACGCGGTTAATTTTCTTAATTCTTCCATAGGATCCAAGGTTGCGCCGCGTTTTGTTATTATGTCGATTGCCAGTCTGGGAATAATAGCAGGGGTGATATTCTCCAGTGGGATGATGGAAGTTGCCCGTAAAGGTATTTTCCATCCTAATTTTTTTACGATGCCGGAAATGATGACCATATTTCTTTCCGTAATGATAACAGACATTATTCTGCTTGATCTTTTTAATACTTATGGCCTGCCCACTTCAACGACTGTATCGATCGTGTTTGAATTATTAGGGGGTGCCGTTGCCTTATCTGCTATAAAAATTGCTCAGAGCGCACAGGGATTGTCCGGTTTT
>RQOG01000028.1 GCA_003854985.1 Calditrichota bacterium | reverse complement strand
TTTACAGATGCATCATTATATTTAATGATATTATCGTCAAAAGGAGGCTGTAATGTGCAGAACAAAGATATGGATTGTTTTTTTGGCTATATCATTTGCGTTCACACACGGACAGGTAATCTGGGAAAAATATGAGGCCAACCCGATCGGCTTCACTACCGGCGAAGCAGGTTCATGGGATAGCTGGAGAGCCTTTATCACATCGATTATGTTTTATGATGGACTATATAAAGCCTGGTACGATGGCTATGATGAGGAAGGCATATGCCGGATCGGTTTTGCCACATCGGTTGACGGTATCGAATGGTCCAAACATGAAAATCCTGTTTTGTGGTCCGGTGAAGAGGGCAGTTGGGACGATGAATATGTGGGCAACTGTTCCGTAGTATTAATTGACACGGTTTTTCATATGTGGTATACCGGCGAAGACGGCCAGCATTACCGCATCGGCTATGCGACTTCGCCGGACGGCATAACCTGGACAAAATTCCACGCCAATCCGGTTGTGGAATTCGGTTACGAAGGGATGTGGGATGAAGGTGAAGTAATGCATCCTATGGTTCTTTATGACGGCGACAGCCTGCGTATGTGGTACAATGGTTATGGCCAGGGATTACAGCGCACCGGTTATGCTACTTCTAAAAACGGAATCTACTGGTATAAGCATTCTAAAAACCCGGTTTTATCCTTAGGGCCTGAAGGCGCCTGGGTTGATTATCAGTTAATAATGATGAGCGTATTATATGAAGACGGTGAATATAAAATGTGGTTCACAGCCGGAGACGGGACCTACGACGACCGCATGTATTACCGCATAGGATATGCCGGTTCATCAGACGGCGTTAACTGGAGCAAATATCATGGAAATCCCGTATTGGATATGGGCGGTCCGGATTCCTGGGACTGCGCTAACGTGGTAATTTCTTCCGTCTTATATGATTCTGCAGCGCAGCTTTATAAAATGTGGTATGGAGGTAGTAATGAAATTACAGGAGGAATGGGGCTGGCCACTGCACCGGATTCAATTCCACCAAGCGGAATTTTGAACGGGCAACAAATGATTTGTAAGACATTTACCTTGAATCAAAATTATCCCAATCCCTTTAATGCCTCCACAAAGATAAGTTATGAACTGCCCGTTACCTGTCATGTGTGTGTTACAATTTTTAATTGTCTCGGACAAAAAATAACCGAATTATTTTCCGGTCATCAACAACCGGGCCGGCATATGGTAAAATGGAATGCCGCAACCTACCCCAGCGGTATATATGTCTGCCGCATGCAGACCGATAAAGGATTTACGCAGACTAAAAAACTGATACTTTTGAAATAGCGCTAATGAAAGGTATTAAAATGAAGTCCTATGTTTTTTATGCATTTCTTCTTACGATCTTTCTTTATGTTTACAGTTGTAGTCAACACACTTTACACAAAGCGATTACAACCAATAATGACCGGGAAGTCGTGGAACAGATTAACGCTAAAAAAAAACTGAATACCCGGAATGAAAAGGGTCAGACGCCGCTTGATCTGGCTGTGATAGCGGGCAATCGGGATTATGTAAAAATGCTGCTGGACGCCGGAGCCAATATTAACGAAGGCGCCGTTTTTCGGGCGGTATCGTGCCCGGATACAATTATTTTAAAACTTTTTTTAGACAGAATATCTGATGTGAATATTATCGAAATAAACCGTGAAACGCCGCTGCACAGAGCCTGCCGGGAAGCAAAATATACATCCGCCAAAAAACTGCTTATAAAAGGCGCCAGCGTCAACGCCAGGGATAATCATGATAACACGCCTTTATTATTAGCGGCCTGCGCGGATAATCCGGAAATAATAAAACTACTCGTTCAACATGGCGCGGAAATAAATGCAGCCAATAAAGACGGGGAAACGGCGCTGCATACAGCCGCCATAAATAATCAAAATGATGCGGTTAAATATTTAATGGATAAAGGCGCAAATCCTAATCTGATGAATAAAAACTCCTATACGCCATTGCATGCGGCCATATTTGCCGGTAATGAAAAGGTCATCAATACGTTTATCGAGCGCGAGGTCAATGCCTATATCATCGGAAAAATCCCGATGGATTTATTCATTACGGCAAAGCTTTATAAATACTACGGCGACTTCTATACCAAAAAAGGATATGAGACCGATGCACAGGAAAGTTATACCATTGCTATGGCTTATTACGATAAAGCGTATCGCAGTTTTGGAAAAAAATCGCAGGAGCTTAAAAATAAAGCGACGGCTAATGCCTTGTTTAATGTCTTAGGTTTTATAGCCGCTTCGGCTCAGGCTTATGGCAGCGCAATAAGATCACCTTACGGAGGCGGCGTCGGAGTATATTCCACGCGGGAAACCGGCAGTCTGGAACAAATCGCAGAGTCATATAAAATGCAGTCGGATGACTGCCTGAAATCGGCACATTGGTGTTATGATGCGCTTGATTGTCTAAAAAGCAACCACGATAAACATTCCGCTGAAAAGTGCATTCAGTCCATCGCCGCGAATCCGCAGAAATCAATCAATCAGGATGAATTGCAAAAATACTGGGATACGGCTCCTTATAAAAGATATGAACAGGAAATCCGGCAAAAAAACAAGGAAAATCTGTTCGCCACAATATTAATTCCGACTCATAAATTAATGGCCCGGGGTATTTATAATAAAACCAGTGATCCGAATATTGAGTTAGCCAGACGCACCAGCCTGGAGCAGTTTATCAACGCCTTCACCCAAATAGAACGGCTAAGAATCCATATTGATTTGTTAAAGAATTCGGGATTAATCAGTGAAAACGAAATATTTATCTGCTTTATGGACGATTGTGTGTTGACCAGTAAAAAACTATACCTGTTCGAGGATAATGCGCTCACAGAAAATTATAAAATCAGCGATATTCTTAAAATACGTAGTGAACCTGGCGTATTCAGCGTCACCAACTACATCGATTTTGTATCCGGAACATCTGTTGAAATCGAAGAGGATTTACCGAATAATGCCTATATTGAACTGATAAAAGAAAACAATCTCTAATGGTGTAAATAGGTCATTTTTAATTAAAATAAAATTTGAAAGGATTATTTTAATGCGATATCTGACTATTTTTCTTTGTTTACTGATCTTTACCGGTTGCGCAAGTTTTAATCCGCAAAATTTCAGTTTAGGTGTGAACACCGAAAAAAAATTGCCTGATCTGAATTTTAATTATGAAAAAAATAAAAATTATTCAAAACTGTTAAACGAGTTTGCCTCTCAAGTCTGCGCAAATTCTTCCAATGAATATGGCGAAAAATATGGCTCCGCGGATTTGAAAGTGTTATATCTGAAGGAAAAACGAAATGCGGCAAATGTCGGCTGGATGCTGCCCTCCCTGCTTACCGCATGCACTTTAAACATGTTAGGCTTCCCCATATTTTCATATAAAGCGGAATGCCAGGTGTCTCTGGTTATTTATGACGCTGAAAATAATATTCAAAAAAATTATCAATCCAAAGCGACGGGTACGGTTTACAACGCCTTTTATTGGGGATACAGCCTTATGTCCGAAGACCGAATAAACGCCGCCAACTTTAAGGCGATTGATAATGCCCTCCATGAAATCAATAGCAACCTGGAACAGGATAATTTTGAATTAGCCAATAACTTAACCTCCACAGGCAAAATTCAGGAGATCGCTCACAAAAAAGCACTGGTGGCGGGAACGGTTGAGGCTTATGATGATTTTCTGAGTAAATACAATTACGGCCGTCTTGCAGAAGATATTCAGAATAAGAAAATTGATATGGTTTATGCCGCAGCAAACAAAGTAAACACCAAGGAAGGCTATGAAAAGTTTTTGTCGGATTTCCCGGAAAATAAATATGCAGCGGTTGTCCGTGACAAAATTGAGTCTCTTGATCAGAATTATAGCGAAAAGTTAAATAGCGCCGGTTCTTTAAAGGATAGGGCAGACCTGATTTTGCAATACCCTGATAAAGCAAAAAGCGTTATAGATAATATTCAAGATATTGCTGAAATCGAAAAGATGGTCCATAACTACCCGAAAATACAAAATACAGTAATTCCGATTTTGGAGAACAGGATTCTTCAGCAAATCAGGGAAAAAGGTTCGGATGACAGGTTTTGTATAAAAAACATTTCTACATTGCAAGGCCCGGCGCACAGCATTACGCTTTGCCAGCATGAGAGTCATTATACGTTTGTTGAAGATTTTGAAGGCGACAAGATTTACCTGAGAAATTTCAAGGAACGATTACCATTGGCCGAAGGCAGCATTCACCGTTACAACGGCCGAATCGTTCAAAATGAAATCAATAATATTGTCTTTGAAAGCAATACAGACAAGGCCGATTATCTGACTTTTGCGGTCTTTAAGGAGCTGGGATATGTTTATCTCCGCGGGAAAGGCAAGGTGATCCTCGATAGCGGAAAAGAAATTCAACTAGGCGAATAATACTTTTATATAAACGGGCGTCGGTTAAAACATCACCGTTAAGGCCATGCCTAATTGTTCGCCTTCATTAAAATTAGGCGCACCCGAGCCGCTTTGATATTCAAAATCAAAATAGGTTTTAGGGCTCAGGTAAAACCGGATTTTCCCTTCCACGCGATGGTAAATTTCCGAATTCAGAAAATCATACCAGCCGTCGGCGTTGCCTACCACGCCCAAACGCAAATAATTAATTTTAATCAGAGTTTTAGTATCAATGCCGAAACTGGCTTTGGCCCGGAAAATCGGATCGTTAAGCGCTTCTTTACTTTCATCCATTGCACCACCGGCCTGGTAAACGCCTGCCGTATCCAGTTTAAATTTATAGCCTCCCTGCAAAAAAAGCCCGAATTTTGTTCTTTTAATCCATTCCGGTGTTTTACGGCCGGCGGCCTGATACCAGGGCACATAACCGGCTTCCAGAACCGTGTTGATCCGGTCGAACAGATTGTTGGTTTCAATTCCCGCAGACAAAGGAAAAGTATGAAATAATTTTGAAGTATTGGGTGTAACGATGCCCGCTATTTCGGTAGTGGAAAAGAGCATCCATAATCCCGTCGCTTTAACCGTAACCGATGAAAAAGCATC
>RQOG01000148.1 GCA_003854985.1 Calditrichota bacterium | reverse complement strand
GGTTAATTGTGAAACGGATTTTGTGGCAAATACGGACGACTTCAAGGAATTCGTTAAGAATATATCGATGCATATAGCCGCCAGCAGTCCTTTGGCAATAAAAAGAGAAGATCTGGATCAAGCTGTTTTGGAGAAAGAAAAAGAAATTTTCCGTGAACAAGCTCTTAATTCCGGTAAACCCGCCAATATCGTGGATAAAATTGTAGATGGCAGGTTGGAAAAATATTATGCGGAAGTATGCCTGCTTGAACAGCCTTATGTTAAAGATCCGGACAAAAAGGTGCAGGATTTACTCACTGAGACAATTGCCAAAGTAGGTGAAAATGTTTCTATAAAACGATTCTCAAGGTTTAGAATCGGAGAATAACAAATGCCTGTTAAAAAACCCAGATATAAACGCATCTTGCTTAAGCTGAGCGGGGAATCTCTGGCTGGAAAATCCAAATTTGGCATAGATTCCGAAATTGCGCAAAGCTTTGCAAAAGAGATAAGAAAAGCGGTTAATTTGGGGGTTGAAGTTGGTATTGTAATAGGAGGAGGGAATTTCTTCCGGGGTTTATCCGAGGGCGCAAAACATATGAACCGGGTAACAGCAGATCATATTGGCATGCTGGCTACCGTAATGAATTCCCTTACGCTTTCAGATGTTCTTCTAAGGAATGGTATTAAAACCAGAGTAATGACCGCTAATTCCATGCCAGATTTCGCCGAACCATTTTCCCATGCTAAGGCGATCGAATATTTGGAAAACAAACAAGTTGTAATTTTCGGTTCCGGAACAGGCAATCCCTATTTTACAACGGATACTGCCGCTGTATTAAAAGCTGTGGAAATTAAAGCCGATGTTGTTTTAAAGGGTACCCGTGTCGACGGCGTTTATAATGCCGATCCAGAAAAAGTCGAAGACGCTTTTAAATTTGATAAATTAACCTATCTTGATGTTATTAAAAAGGGTTTACAGGTAATGGACATGACCGCCATTACACTTTCCATGGACAATGAACTGCCAATCATCGTTTTTAACTTTAATGAGCCTGACAATCTTAAAAAAATTGTTTTGGGAGAACATATAGGAACAAAAGTTGAGGGATGAGATATGGAAACAAAAGATGTTGTCAAAGATGCAAACCACAGGATGGATAAAACAATTGAAGCGTTACAGATTGAATTAAATAAAGTGAGAACGGGCAGGGCTACACCCGCTCTTTTAGATTCGGTCAAAGTGGAATATTATGGTCAAAGTGTTCCTATAAATCAGGCTGCTACGGTTACGGCTCCGGAGCCTAGATTAATAGTTGTTCAGCCCTGGGAAAAAAGTATGCTGGCCGAAATAGAAAGACAAATACTTAAAGCCGATCTGGGGCTTAATCCAAACAACGATGGCTCAATTATCAGAATCCCCATTCCCCAGCTTAGTGAAGAAAGAAGAAAAGACCTGGTTAAATTAGTGCATAAATTTACGGAAGAAAGCCGGGTCGCGATCAGGAACGTGCGCCGAGATGCAAATGAACATCTGAAGAAACTGGAAAAAAGTCACGAACTTTCTGAGGATGAACTAAGCGTAAAACTTGATGAAATTCAGACGCTCACAGATGATCACATAAAGAATATAGATGAAATTTTAAAGCATAAAGAACAGGAAATAATGGAAGTATAATTCACTGTTTTCTGGCGTTTGTTAGTTTATCTGTTAATCTCAGTTTAAGTCAATTCTATTAAATTAGTTTTTTCTCAGGGACGCTAATGTGGTTGTCTTTTATGTGTTATTTGTCAAAATTTCCGGTTTGTTTTTTTTCGCCCCGATTCTATGTGACATCAATCACCATGCGCTATAGCGGTAAAACTAAATTAGCTTCCAATTCGTGAAGAAATTAATCAAAAATAATTGAGGTTTTTATATTGCTCCCAAAGATGAAATTAGTCATCCAAAAAAATACAAAGAATGCGCTTATTGTTGGGTGGAATATAGACGCCTTAACTTTATACGACAGGCTTATAGAAGTTCCGGCTCTCGGATATCATGTTAAGGGTTTTGTAAAGCCATCCGGGTCTGAAGTGCGAAATCATTATAAAAACGTACCGGTTATTGATTCTCTTGAAAAAGTGGCGGATGCTGTATCGGTTTTTGAAATCGATGAATTATTGATAATATTGGGCAGCGGAGAGAAACAATATCTAAGCGAAACCATTTCGCTTGCCAATAGACTTAATCTAGAATACAGAATTGTATCCGATACTTTTATAGAGGAATACAACCATGTGATCCGAGATGTAATCAAGGAAGTATGGCATCCGCAGGATTTCTCGATTCGAAGATTATTAGACTTTGTCAGCGCCCTGATATTATTAATCCTATTACTTCCTTTACTGGTTATTGTAGCAGCTGTTATAAAACTGGAATCTAGCGGTCCAATATTTTATTCTCAGCAAAGATTAGGGAAAAATGGAAAGGTGTTTGCCGTTCATAAATTCCGGTCGATGGTGCAGGATGCCGAGAAAAAATCCGGTCCTGTCTGGGCGCAAAAGAATGATCCGAGGATTACACGAATTGGTAAAATAATGCGTAAAACCAGGATAGATGAATTACCGCAGCTTTTTAATATAATAAAGGGTGAAATGAGTTTCATTGGCCCGAGGCCTGAGCGTCCGTTTTTTTCTAATGAATTCAGAAAAAAATACCCATGTATATGAACCGCCTCCGCGTTAAGCCGGGTGTGACGGGTCTTGCTCAAGTTACCGTCGGATATGACGAAACCATAGAAGATGTGAGGGAAAAAATAGCCAGGGACCTTGAATATATTGGGTCTGCCGATAGCTGGAAAATGAATCTGAATATTTTATACAAGACATTTTTCACAGTTATTATGGGAGAAGGGCAATAGAAATAGAATATCCCTTTAATGATGTCCCGGATTCAGATGAATTTTGTCAATTCATCAATTTTTTTAGAATTCACTCACGAACAAAAAAAATAAATGTGAATAAGGCTTTTTTTTT
>RQOG01000147.1 GCA_003854985.1 Calditrichota bacterium | reverse complement strand
CGACAGGACTATAGGTAGGTATAATCACTGCTGGAATGCTTTTTTGGATTATGGGGGTACTGAACAGACATTTTCTTCTGGAAAGGCACTTGACTTTTTAGAGAGGATATATGGTATTACTGTATTTACCAATTTATCAAAATCAGATGCCTTTCGCGCAAGAGCAATCCAGTTCCTTTGTGAATATAATCAATATGGAAGGTTCAGTATGGGTAAAATTTCCTCTGGTAAGGTTCCAGGCTTTCAATTTGAGGAATATTTGGACAGATTTAAGCATTACCAAAAATCCAGGCACCTTATCTCAGAAACAACCTTGAAACATTATGACCACGAACTCGGACGATTTTTACTATATATTACTCAAAAAGAATACAATTCTCTGGAACTATTATCAGCCCCTGTTATATTGGATTATTGCAGCTCTTTTTCTTCTTTTTCTTCAGCCGTACGGCATAATGCATTTTCTACCTTAAGGGTATTTCTCAGATATCTTTATCACGAAAAACTTATCAAGGAGGATTTTTCATGTGTAGTTCCTTCTGTTTCAAACAGAAGGGAGTGCAAGCTTCCAACTGCTTATTCAAAGAAAGAAAAAGATGATCTCTTAAACGCAGTGGATCGTTCTTCTCCTATTGGCAAAAGAGATTACGCCATCATTATGATTGCAACTAGACTTGGACTGCGCTCATCAGACATCAGACTTATGACTTTTTCTTCCATCCACTGGGGTAAAAATACAATAGAACTGACTATGGAGAAGACAAAGGAATTCATAGTACTTCCGCTTTTAAAAGATGTTGGAGAGGCAATTATTGAATATATACGTTATGGAAGACCACAATGTGAATTACCTTACATTTTTATTAGTCATCTTCCGCCGGTAAGAGCCATTACCGCCTCCGGCATGACTGCAGTTGTAAGAAGACATGCCGGTAATGCCGGAATTGACTGTACTCCCTACGGGAAAGGAGGACCGCACGCATTAAGAAGTACACTCGCAACACATCTTTTAGAAAATGAGGTTCCATTACCAGTCATTTCGGAAATCCTTGGACACAAGGACACCCGTACAACAGAGGTATACTTAAAGTTGGATATTCCCCATTTACGCAAATGCGGGTTGGAAGTTCCTGTGTTTGACTGGAACAAAAATGACAGGGAGGTGTTCTGATGGCTGTTCAAAACAGAAAATATAATTACACCCCTGTTGGAAATCTGGCAGATATAATTATCCAATACATTAGATATAAGCGTTCACTTGGATTTAGTTATGGGATTGAAGAGGGTGTATTATTTCGTTTTTCCCTGTTATCTCATAACTATCCGTCATCTTCTAAAGAAATCCCTTCAGGGCTCTTACAGGAATGGTGTACCCGACGGAAAGGTGAAAAAGCGAGTACTCATTCTTCAAGAGTTAATACAATACTCCAGTTTTGTCGTTATGCGGGACAATACGGCTATCGGGTTGATTTCCCCGATCTTCCCAAGATAAAGGTAGAAAAATATCAGCCCTATATATTTACAAAAGAAGAAGTGGCTCATATTTTTAAGGTAGCAGATTCATTGGAGCCTTACCCTGGAAGCCTTCGGCATATACAGGCGCCTGTCCTATATCGTCTGTTGTACAGTTGTGGGTTGCGTGCTACAGAAGCAGCAAGTATAAAATGTGGAGATGTGGATTTGTTCAATGGTGTAATAGCCATATATGAAGCAAAGTTCCGTAAAGACAGGCTTGTTCCACTTTCTTCTTCTATGACAGAGGTACTCAAAACCTACTTTTTTCGTTATCGAAAAAATGCATTGCCTGAAGATTATCTGTTTCCTGCCAAATATTCAGATAGTCTTACAAGAAAGAATATATATAGTTGGTTCCGACTGATACTGAAGAAAGCAGGGATACACCATCTAGGTAGAGGGCTTGGCCCCAGAGAACACGATATCAGGCATACTTTTTGTGTACATGCATTGCAGTCCATGCAGGAGGCGAGAATAGATTTATATGCGGGGCTTCCATTACTGTCTGTATACATCGGTCATAAATCAATAAAGGAAACCCAACATTACCTGCGACTGACTGCTGAATTTTACCCGGGAATTCTGCAAATATTGATTGATTCGGGCTGTGACATCGTTCCAAATGAAAAGGAGGGGTTACATGAAACCAACTGATTTCTCCATCAACATTTCAACTTACCTCTCCAAATATCTCCCTGGTATGGCAGGTTTGAGTACAAACACAATCCTGTCATACCGGGACATGTTCACGGTGCTTTTGAACTTTTATGAGTTTGAATTATCCATACCCGCTGAAAAAATCCAGATGAGACATTTTAATCAGGAAAACCTATCGAGATTCATTAACTGGCTTGAAAACAAACGTGGCAATAGTACATCCACACGTAATATCAGGCTAGCAGCTATTCACGCTTTTGCACGATATATAGTGCGGAAAGATCCCTCACTTATGTTTGAAATGCAGAAGGTTTTAAGCATCCCTTATAAAAAAACTGGAAAGGGATCGTTGGAATATATCAACCAGAATGCAATGCAGATTTTGCTGGGACTTCCAGATACCGGGATAAAGGCAGGTCTGCGTGATGCAGCATTACTTAGCCTTATGTATGATTCTGGATGTAGGGTACAGGAACTTTGCGACATCAGGCCATGTGATATAAGGCTCGACCAGCCCTCGACTGTAAAAATAACCGGTAAAGGTAACAAAACACGCATTGTTCCAATATTGCCATCAATGGCCAAGCTTTTAAAGAACTATATGGAAAGTCACGATCTTATTCGTGAAAGCCAAAATTTTTCACCATTGTTCCAAAACCGAATGGGAAGTAAACTAACTCGCAAAGGTATTTCCTATATCGTTGACAAATATGTTCAGGAAGCAAGAAAAAACTGTCAGGCATCATATCCGGAAAAATTCACACCGCATTGCTTCCGACATAGCAAAAGTATGCATCTATTGCATGCCGGTATAAATTTGATATATATTAGAGACCTTCTGGGTCATGCTGATATTAAAACAACAGAGATTTATGCAAGAATTGATGGGGAAATGAAAAGAAAAGCTCTGGAACGTGGAATGGACTTAGTCCCTGAAGACCAAGCACCTATTTGGCAGGAAAATAAGTCACTGCTTGAATGGTTAAATAGCCTGGGATAATTGATAAAATGGGAAGTAAAGATAGATATATCCTACAAAATAAGGATTTCTTCATCTTACTTCCCATTAATTTCAACTTCTCATTACT
>RQOG01000146.1 GCA_003854985.1 Calditrichota bacterium | reverse complement strand
TTTGAGCAACGGCTAATAAGTCAACGCCTTCCGCAGGCATACCGGCCCCCGCCGGCGACTTTTTATACAATCCTGTCTGATCATGGCAAACTAAACAGTCTACGTTTTTTTCATCACTAAAATCAAAAGACTCATCCTGCCATCCATATCCGACATGGCAACTGGTGCAACGAGGCCAATTGGATTCAACGGCAATACAATAATTATTTATAACATTCTTTTTACCCAGACGAAGACTGTCTGCAAAACTACTTTGATGAGCGGGTACCATATCCCATGTCCAGTGAACGGTTTGCATCACCCCTTTTGCCGCATCTTCATGACATTCAAGACAAGCCTGTGTCACTTCCTGCGCTGTTTTAAATTCGGAAGTGAAGTATCCTTTGTGGTCTTCTCCTGCGGATAATACATTAATTAATAAAACAACCGGTAAAATAAGTTGATGAATTAATTTCGGCTTCATGACAGACCCTTCCCATAATTATAATATTTTTCGAAATATATTAAATACATTTATTCAAAGAAAATTATCTCAGTTGTTTTTTTAAATTGCAATTATAATCAAACATTTTAATTAATACCAGCCCGGACGAATTTTATTCTTATTTCTGCCATTTACTGGAATAAATTCATAACGGTCTCTTTATTTCCAGACATTTCTTTTTAATGACACAATTAAATCGGGAAGTAAAGGTTCCATGCTAACATCCTGCCCGGATTAAGTTATTCGGGTATTTTTATAAAGGGTATCAAAAATTCCAATTTGATGCCTATTGATTTAATTGTTATTATTGGTTCGTTTTATTAATAAACCTATCTATGTCAGGAACTATGGAAAATTCATCGAATAAAACCGATCAGCTTTTACAAAAGCTTGAAGTTCTTTTAAAACAACAGGAACATTTTCAAAATGAAATCAATGCATTACGCCGCGAAATCGAATCATTAAAGTCCGGAGGAAAAACCGCTCCGGTTGAAACCATCAAAGCCGCTGAACCGGCTGAGCCGCCGAAGGCAAGCCAGATTCAGGTTCCGCCGCCGGTTAAACCAAAACCGGCTCCGAAGAAAAAATCAGACTGGGAAAAATTCATCGGCGAAAACCTGATCAACAAAATCGGCATTGTTGTTCTGGTTATCGGCGTAGCGATCGGGGCGAAATACGCGATCGATCACCAGCTTATCAGCCCCTTAACCCGCATCATTCTTGGCTACCTGTGCGGCATCGGCCTGCTGGGATTCGCCATTAAACTGAAGGAAAAATATACCAACTTCAGCGCGGTACTGCTTAGCGGCGCCCTGGCCATCATGTATTTTATCACCTACGCCGCTTACAGTTTCTATGACCTTTTGCCACAGATTCCGGCCTTTGTTTTAATGGTTCTGTTTACCGTCTTTGCCGTTGTAGCGGCTATTCATTATGACAAACAGGTTATCGCTCATATCGGCCTGGTAGGCGCTTATGCCGTGCCCTTTTTATTAAGCGAGGATACCGGGCGGGTGGCCATCCTGTTCAGTTATATGACTATTATCAATACCGGCATTCTCTTTATCTCATTCAAACGATATTGGAAACCCTTGTATTATTCCGCTTTTTTCCTGACCTGGCTGATTTATATCGGTTGGATCGGCGCCAATTATGACGTACAGGATCATTTTGCCCTGGCCCTGATTTTTGTTTCCGTCTTCTTTATCATTTTCTACCTGACGTTTTTATTTTACAAACTGATCCGCGAAGAAAAATTTGATGCCGGCGATATTATCTGCCTGCTAATCAATTCTTTTATTTTTTTCGGATACGGTTATGCGATTTTGGATGGACATAAAACCGGAACGGAGCTGCTTGGTTTGTTCACGCTCGCCAATGCCCTTATTCATTTTGCCGTTGTTGTACCGGTATACCAGAAAAAACTGGCGGATAAAAATTTATTCTATCTAATCGCCGGTCTTGTATTATTATTCATTACCCTGGCCGTGCCTGTTCAGCTTGACGGTCAATGGGTAACTCTGTTCTGGGCCGGCGAAGCGGTTATTCTTTTCACTATCGGGCGTCTCAGGCAAATCAGCTTTTATGAAAAGCTGTCGTATCCGTTAATTCTGCTGGCCTTTTTCAGCATGATCCAGGACTGGAACATGGCCTACGGTAATTACGACCCGGCTTTTCTTGAATCGCGGATTACACCGGTATTCAATGTTCATTTTCTGTCCTCGCTTTTATTGGTGGCCGGTTATTTATTTATCAATATTATTCATGCTAAAAAAGAGTATGGTTCACCCTTTCAGAAATTCGGTAAAAACTTATATTACGATCTGATCCGCATTGCCATCCCGGCTATTCTGTTAATTTCAATTTTCTTTTCCGTAACAATGGAAATTGACAATTATTTTAATCAGCTCTACCTGGACTCACAGACGAAAGTGGTAAAAGACGGCTATACCATTAGCGTATATGATTCCGATTACAGTTATTTCAACTCTGTGTGGGTCTATATGTATATGATGCTGTTTGTATCGGTTTTATCCCTGATTAATATTAAAAAGTTACAGAGCAGAGGCCTTGGCTGGACGAATATCGCGCTCAACCTGATGGTTCTTGCTCTGTTTCTTTTTGCCGGGTTATATGAACTGAGTGAATTACGCGAAAGTTATATCAGTCAATACTATGCCGACTATTTTAATATCGGCATAATCAACATTCTGATCCGCTATATAGCGTTTATCTTTTTAGCCCTGCTTTTATTCGGTTCATATCTCTATACCAGGCAGTCTTTTCTGAACCGGAATCTCAAACCAGCCTATCACATTGTACTGAACATTACCCTTTTCTGGGTGGTCAGCAGTGAATGGATACACTGGATGGATCTGGCCGATTCCGCAGCATCCTATAAACTGGGATTAAGTATTTTATGGGGCGTCTATGCCCTCATTTTGATGACCTGGGGAATTCTCAGGAAACTGAAACATCTGAGAATCATGGCCATTATTATTTTTTCGGTTACCCTGTTGAAACTCTTTTTTTACGATCTGTCTCATTTTGATACCATCGAAAAAACCATTGTATTCATCGTTTTGGGCACTTTACTTTTAATTGTTTCATTTCTGTATAACAAATTCAGGCATGTGATTTATGATGAAAAAACCCGTTAGCTGCTTAATGGCGGTAATTTTTTTATCTTTTACCTTTGTCTTCGGCCAATATGAGGATTATTCATACCGGAGAAATATTGAAGGCATAGGAAATGAGTGGCACCGGATACTTTTACCTAATGACCTGTTACGAAAAGCTTCCGAAGATCTCTCCGATATCAGGATTTTAGCAATCACCGAAAATTCCGATACCGTTGAAGCGCCTTACCTGCTTAAAATAACAGAGGATGTCATCCAAAATACCGACATTCCGTTCTCTATTATCAACCGCTCGAAAAAAAACGGTGAGTATTTCTACACCTTTGAAATCTCTTCCCAAAAACCGGTTAACCGCATTGAACTCAATTTTGCGGAAACCAACTTTGACCGGATGATCACCCTCGAAGGAAGTCACGATCAGGCCGAATGGTTTACCATCCTGGAGAATTACAGAATACTGTCCATCCGCAATGAGTTAACCGATTACAAATTTTGCACTTTAAGCTTTCCGGAAGTTCAATATCGTTATCTGCGGCTTCATTTCCGGAGCGCAGACAAACCGCAATTAAATTCGGCGGTGATCTCCGAACAAAAGGTTACGGAAGGTTTATACCAGTCGTTTAACGTTGTTGCCATAGAAACAAATCAGGACCGGGAGGCTAAACAAACGATCGTTAAAGCTGATCTGGGTGAGTATGTCCCCGTATCCCGGCTGAAAATATTTGTAAAAAACGACTATGATTATTACCGGCCGGTTACCATAAAATATCTGGCGGACAGCTCGCAAACGCCTAAAGGATGGAAATATTATTACCGGACAATTACTTCCGGTTATCTGAGTTCGCTGGAAGAGAATATTTTTAAGTTTAACAGCAAGCAGCTAAGCAAGCTGGAAATCCTTGTTTCCAATTACGACAACGCGCCGCTGATTGTCGATTCGGTTCAGGTCCGGGGAAATTATTTCCAGTTAACCGCCCGCTTTCCACAGGCAGAAAAGTATTACCTGTTATACGGAAATCATGATACCCGTCCGCCCGTGTATGACATCGGCTATTTTAAGGATAAAATACCGGCTGATCTTACCAGCCTGTCATTGGGCGATGAGCAAAAATTAGTGAAAGGGGCGTTGGTTGAACCCGAACCGTTGTTTAAGAATCCTCTGTGGTTATGGGCCATAATAATTCTGATAATTGTAATCCTGGGATGGTTTACGCTAAAAATGCTGTATCAAAAGTAAGGATCGGCATGCTTTTAAACTGGCAACCGACCAGGTATTAAATGCCTGCATTCGGTTGATAATTCTGATCAATTCTCAGACCTGAATACGAAAAAAATCACACTAGTTTTCTCATCCGCTATAAATCATTTTTCGCTGATTAAGCTTGTCTGCTTTAGAAAAATGCCCGGATTTCCGCCTGGCCGGAATGAATCACGCGTTTGAATCCGGCTTCGTCTCTGCCTGTAAAGAGCAATGTAAATAATATGTTTTTCGCCAGGGTATATTCACCTCGTAACTGCCAGTCTTTGGACTCGCCTTTTTCTCGGCCTAAGGCCATTTCGTAGGGTATTGGCAGATTGAGGGTATTTTCGATTAGTTGCGCCGTCTGATAATTATAATCGCCGGTTATTCTGCCGCGCCCCGGTATGGCATAACTTAAACGGCCTCTCAATACGCCATACCAGAGTTGCAACGGATAGGAAGCCGTCGTATTGTTTTCGTTGCCATATTCGGACTCCAGGCCGATTTCCCAGCGGCTGCCAGGCCGGTATGAAAACTTCTGCTCGCCATACCAGCCGACAATATTCCGGTTTCTGGAATTTTCGGAAGGATTCTCCCTAAACGTGTCTTTACGCCTGGCTTCCGTCTGGCATCGTATTTCGGGAATCAGTTTCCAGTCGGCGCGGATACCGAATTCATCCGTGCGCCGGTCTTCGTTGTCATTGGCGTCCAGGTATTGATTATTTCTGCTGGTATTTAAACGATAACGCAGGCGGAACGATAAGTCGCGGTTGCGCCGCATAATATAAAGATCCTGGTTTAACTGTAAATTGCCGCGTAACGTGGAATCGCCCTGGAATTTGGAAAGGTTCATCAGGTATACAGCCCACAAATTCCTTTCTTTCGTTTCTTCCTCAACCCGGAAAAACGTTTCGCTGGAAAGAAAGGTCAGTAGCTTTTGAAATTCATCTTTGGGCTTTTTCCAGTAACGGCCCGGTTCAATATTCACACGAAAAGACGCCTGAAAATTAGTCACCGGTTCGAACCGTCCGGATTGAATGATAAACAATACATAATTACCGTTGGCGTCGGGAACATATTCATCTAATTCCTCATCGTAACGATAATTGCCCCGGTTCTCGCCGACGTCAATATATATTTTTTCACGCAGGGCGGTTTGTTCCGTGGAAATTCTATAATTCACATTAACATCCAAAGCTTTTTTTAGCGATGCATGAGACACATTCAGTTCGGCCAGATTGGTAGTCCTGTCCTGCCAGACTGTGTCCTGAAAGGTCGGATCAACATACTGTAATGTCAGCGAATCCTGCCTGATATTTTTAAAATCATCGTCAAATTCTTTTTCCCTGCGGACAATTCTTAACGACGCGCTGGTATTGGCATAATCCCGGATCGATAGTTCCAACTGGCCGGTCCGGGTTACCGACTGCGGCATCAGAACACCGGGATTTCTGTAATCGTAAACCGCATCCTGCCTGAGATTATATTTTACGGAGCCATTAAACTTATCCAGATTAATCAGCTCCAAGCCTGTCATATAATCATCAAACTGAAATCCACTTATGGCGCCGCGACTATTATTTTTCCTTAATTCCGAAGAATAATCCAATTCCGGGCGCAGTTTCCATATTTCCTTTTGCAGATTAATTCCATAGCGCCACCAGTCATTGCTGATCTGGCCGATTTTTATATCACTGCCCACAAATTCATAATATGATCGGACAGCGAACCAGTCGCTCCGGCTGAATTCTAATTGTCCGTAATTTCGCATGGAACGCATCTCACCCCGGCTTAACTGCCCGGTATTTACGGTTAACTTCATAACGGAGAAGGGTTGATAAATTCCGCTAAACTGAAAGCTCTTTTCTTCGTTGCTCTCCTCCGCTTCCTGCAAAATATTCCAGTACCGTTTATAATCCGGTTCAAACACACGGTCAGCCGGTTGAAAATTCTTTTCAACATATTTTGTGGTAACATTAAGCGTAAGTTTACCCAGGTCGACGGATTTGATTTTTAGCGGTAATTGATCCGCTTTAGCCTCCGCCTTATACGCTTGTCCCCGGTTATTTTCATCATCCAGTGGAGAAAAAACATTCTGATCAAGAAATGAAGTAGCGGCTTCCCCGCTGATAGAAATTCTCTGATAAGGATTCCAGGTTAATTGAAAATCCGCTGTTTCATGTTTTATCGGCAGAGGTAATAACCGTAAAGGCTGATATTCGCCGCGGTTAACGCCTGCCCAGCGGTATACGCCTAAACGGTCGCGTTTATAATCGCCGTTGCCCGGTCCTACATAAGAAAACCTGACGTCATAAGTTCCGCCGTCCCGGCCTGTGTATCGGTATATTGTAACCGTTTGTTCATTAATCAACGTATCGATTTTCACATAACTGCCGCTGGTATCGCTGCGAAAGATTTCACCCGATACACTCGCTTTAAACGGATCATTGCCCGCTTCCCGCAGAATTTGTTTTTCCTGCTCGGTCAATGCCGCGCCATCTTCCAAAACCTGATCCGGATCATCGGATTCACGGTAAAAACGCATATCCACTTTTAATTTATTTTTGAATAAATCTCCGCCTAAAACAGCGCCATAGACATTTCGATTATATTTCTGGATAGAGGGAAAATATTCGAAATCAATTTCAATACGGGATTCGCTTGTAATCAGTCTTCTGTTGCTGAAGATTACCTGGCCGTTACCGTATTCAATAACATAGTCATTACTTTCGCCTCTTGTCATCAACTGCCCGTTAATATAAATACGCTCGGTCCCGGCCAGAACAATGATATCTCTTTCCCCGTTTTTCCCCGTCAACTGGTATGGCCCCTGGTTTCCTTCCTGCCCGATAAAACTGACATGATGATAATAACCGCGTGTGGTGGCAACCGTTGCGCCAGCGAATTTGGAATCGTATTCGCCTAAAATCGTAAGACCCTGGAGTTTTCTCTGCACATTTCCATACTGTGAATTTTCATAAACCAGATTAAAATCGCCAACCGTTCCGCTGACATAAGGCGACCGGAAATTGACGAAAACTTTATCAATTTCATTCAGCGATTGCGTATTGCCCTCCGGCTGGATGGGCGTCACTTCATCGTTCAGGGCGGCAACCACTTCCAGGTTTTCGGTCAGATTACCGGACAATTCCAGGTTTAATCCCGAATTCAGTGAAAAATCGCTGTTGGTGCCTACCCGGACGCCGCGCATAATACTGCCGCTGGTATTTAATCCACTCTGAACATTGTCAAAGGGATTCTCAAATTGAATACGCCTTACTCTTACCAAACCGGTATCGACTGCAGCAGTATCAACCTGAACGTTTGCCGTATCTTTTGCAAACAATGTATATTTGCTTTTAAAATTACCCGGCAAACGCCGGTAGGTGATATGGAGTGTGTCCCCCGGAATTAATGCGCTGAAAAATCTGATGTATTTATCGTCGCCGGACCGATAATCAAAATTTTCTCTTAGATATACACCATTTTTTGTAATTTGTACTGTTTGCATTAAGGGAAGATGCGTCTCAGGAAAAACATAGCGGTATATACCGGTTTGCGATGTAATCAGCGTATCGACCTGCCAGGGATTCGGAGGAATATACGTTTGCGAAAATATATTATCCGCATCAGGAAAAAAAAGCGCAATAAAAATAAAGGTGTAGGATAACCGGAGGATGTTATTCATCCATCAGATTCCCGATTATCAGTTCATGGCCATCAAGAATATAAACTTTGTAGGTTTTTTGCTCTTGCCCCGGCTCTTTCCAGACCGCTAAATCGGCAGGAGCCTTTAACGGTATATCCAGTTTTAAATCTAATTTTGTAATTTCAGTCAGGGCCGGATCAATTCTAAAAACAGCGGCTGCACCCGGATCGGCGACATAAACCCGGAATTGCTGATCGACCGCCAGACCGGCCGGCGCAACGAATTCTTCCGACTGGATATGTTTGATATAATTACCGAAAAAATCAAAAACGATCAGCGCTTTTTTACCCCGGTCCGAAATGATAATCTTATCAATACCCTGAATTTCAAGCTGATGAGGTTCGACCAGGCTGCCAGTTCCGGACTGATAGGCGCCAAAAATTCTTTCCGCATTGCCGTTTCTGTCATATTTAATAATCTTATTCTCACCATGTTCAAGCAAAAATAATTCATTCTGCGAATTGACTGCCACGCTGGATATTTCACGAAATATAAAATCGGGATTACCGCTTTCCGTACTTTCCAGCGCGGAAATAAAATTCATATTTTTATCATAACGTACAACCCGTTGGTTTTCATAATCCGCAATATAAAAATTCAAAACAGAACGCGTCCAGATATCATATGGTTTATCAAACTGATCATTTTTAAAACCAAAACCGCCCACGGAACGGATAAACCTGCCTTTCAATGTGAATAGCTGAATTCTGCTGTTACCCGTATCCACAATATAAAGCGTTCCGTCAGGAGATATGGACAAGGCATTGGGATTGGAGAATTGACCCGGCTGTTGTCCCTGCTCGCCAAACCGGGCATTTTCAATAATTGTTTGCGCGAAAGCATTAGTGAAAAAAATAAAGATTACAATGAATGCATATTTCATGATCAGAACCTTTTTACAAAAAATTACACGATACGGCTTATTTTTGCAATACGGCTTTTTTTCTCCGTAATAAAAAAAGCGCAGATATTGCGATTACCTGCGCTTTGTCGGAGATTTATGAGATTATAATTATTTTTTTGTATTTATTTTAAAAGGTAAATAAGCCGGACAAAAATTGGTCAGTCCGGTCAGCAGAGGTATCAGGCCAAGCCACCCCCATGGCGTTTTAGGCCCGATAAAAACGAGCAATAGTAAAACGATTCCTACGATAATTCTTAAAATGCGATCTGTTCCGCCTACATTCTTTATCATTTTTATTCTCCTTCTTTTTATTGGATCGGATGTGAATCATGCGAAAAAGATACATAAAAAAAAGCCGGTTGAGAATAACCGGCTTTAAAGTATTATTGTATTTTGGTTAGCTTGCCATTTTAGGATAAACACTGACTTTTTTTCTCTCGCGGTCTTTTCGTTCAAATTTTACATACCCGTCGATTTTGGCAAACAACGTATCATCGCTGCCCAGACCAACATTGTTTCCGGGATGAATTTTTGTACCCCGCTGACGCATGATGATAGAACCGGCAGTAACAAACTCACCGCCGAAAGTTTTTACGCCAAGCCGTTTGGACTGACTGTCGCGTCCGTTTCTGGAACTGCCGACACCTTTTTTATGGGCCATTTATTCCTCCTTCTTCTTTGCCGGTTTTTTGGCGGCTGTCTTCTTTGTTGCCGTAGCCTTTTTTGCGGGTGCTTCTTTTTTCCCCGCGGCGGATGCTGCCTTTTTAGGCGCCGCTTTAGGCTTGGAAGCTACTGCTGCTTTTTTAGCAACCGGCTTTTTAGCGGCTGGTTCTTTCTTGGCAATCGGTTCTTTTTTAGCAGCCGCTGTTTTTTCTGCTGCTTCAGCTTTCGGAGCTTCTTCGGTTTTCTTTGCCGGCGCGGCCTTGGCTTTAGCCTTGCCGATTTCATCAATCTTGATTAAAGAAAAATGCTGACGGTGGCCGTTCTTTACCTGATATCCTTTACGTCTTTTTTTCTTGAAAACGATGATTTTCTTTTCACGTCCGTGTTCAACTATGGTTGCAGATACCTGAATACCATCCACAACAGGGCTGCCGAAAACATTTTCTCCATTTTCATTATTTACAAACAAAACTTTGTCAAAGGCTACTTTACTGCCTGCATCTCCCTGTAAATAAGGAACTTTCAGATTTTTATTTTTTTCAACCCGGAATTGTTTTCCGGCTATTTCTACGATCGCGTACATTTTATCTCCCAGCGCTCTTGCTTAAAAAATTGAGCCGTTAATTTAAGATTATGATTACTACTTGTCAAGCGGATTTTTCCAGCTCAAGCTGTCTTTTATTTTCCCTGTCGTATACGGCAAAAGTCCCAATCTTGATTTTCTCATCCCTCACCAAATTAATTTTCATCCAGTATTTCCACATTAGTTTTAGACGCCTGTTATAACGGCCCCGGTTCATAATTTCATAAACATCCGGCGTAACACGGATGCTAATCCGCCGGTCGCCCCGCATCACCCGGTACCGCTGTATCCATCTCTCGATGGAAGATATAACCGTATTTAAGGTCGGAACAAGACCGGAGCCTCCGCAAACGGGACAGGAATCGTTAATGGTATATAATACACTCGGCCTGACCCTTTGCCTGGTCATTTCCATCAATCCGAAGCGGCTCAACTCTGCAATTTTTGTTATCGACCGGTCTTTGGCAAATTCTTTTTTCAGTTCATAATATATTTTCTTCTTGTTGTCATCATCAAGCATGTCGATAAAATCGATGACTATCAGGCCTCCCAAATCTCTCAGCCGGGCCTGTCTGGCTATTTCCCTGGCCGCTTCCATGTTAATCTTCAGCGAATTAGTCTCATGGTCTTTTCTGCCGATAAACTTACCGCTGTTAACGTCTATCGAAACCAAGGCCTCCGTTGGCTCGATTATTATGTAACCGCCGTTTTTAAGCCAGACTTTACTTTCACCCATTTTCTCAATATCCTGCTCGATTTTGTAATGATCGAAAATGGGAACTTTACCATTATAATAGCTTACTTTCTGAGTAAGCTGTGGCGCAACGTCTTTTATATAGGTGATCAGTTCTCTCATTAACCGGCGTGAATCGATAATAACGTTATCAACATCCGGAGTAAAAAGATCGCGCATGATGCTGGAGGCCATAGCCAGGTCTTTATAAACCAGGACAGGCGCTTTACTTTCTTTGATCTTTTTCTCGATTTTTTTCCATGTTTCAACCAGGCCGTTCAGATCTTTCCGAATCACCTTCTCCTTCTTGTCCTCGGCCACCGTCCTGATAATAGCGCCAAAATTAGAAGGCAGGATTTCCCTTGTTAAGGCTTTTAAGCGTTTTCTTTCCTTGCTATTACTTATTTTCCTTGATATGCCGATATGAGACTGACCGGGAATGAGCACGACAAATCTGCCCGGAAGCGATGTTTCGGTAGTGACCCGGCAGCCTTTTGTGCTTATTGGCTCTTTGACAATCTGAACGACAATTTCCTGGCCTTCTTTAAGTTCTTTAGCCACGTTAAAATGGGTGTGATGATTTTTCTTTTTTACGGGTTTCCCGTTTTCTTCTTCCTCGTCATCATAATCGATAAAATAATCCTGGTACGATTCCTTTACATCGGAGAAATGAAGAAAGGCGTTTTGTTCATGGCCGATGGCGATAAATGCCGCCTGCATGCCGGGCAAAACCCGCGTTACGATACCCTTGTAAATATCGCCGACCATGCGTTCATATTCCGGCCGTTCCACAAACAATTCCACAAGCTTGGAATCTTCCATAATAGCGATTCTTGTTTCTTCATTTGTAGCGTTAATTATAATTTCCTTAGTCATACTATTTTTCCTTATCCATTATGCAGGCCTATCACTGACCGAAATATAAAATTTGCGGTTTGTATACAACCTGCCCAACTTAGTAATGGATTACCACAAGAAACGGATTCGTTAGAAATTTACTTCAAGAGGCGAAAATTCCCGGCCGTTTTCATGAATCAACTGAGCCATCCGGTGAACAGGAATACTTTTTTGTGTCCTCGTGTTCCCCATAAGCTCGTCCAAAATTTCATTTAAACGGACGGTTCTTTTATCTACATACTTTGTTTTTATCTGAATAGACCGATCGATTTTTGTAATAGATTCAATATAGGGCCTGATATCAATTTCCTTTTCTTTGCCCTTGATAAAACGGCTCACCCTGATTGATTCCGCCTTTAGCAACTGTTCAAGAGCTTTTGAAAAATGATAATCATCGATATCCAGTCCGGATGTATCAACAGTGTACCGGGCTGCACTGATGGACTCGTTGAGTGTCTTCGGCTTACCCGGAAACACCCGCCAGTTAATCAGCCTGATCCCTGCGGGAAGATGCGGATTCAGATCAGCGATAATATCTCCCTGATAATCCGTCGTAATCTCAAAATCCGCATATTCCGCTTCGCTTGTAAATCCCAGTGAAAGCGGCGGGGCAAAGGACATTTTCGGGTGAGGATTAAATCCCTGGCTGTAAAGAAGCGGTATCCTGGCTTTTCGGCATCCTCTTTCGAATGCGCGGACAATATCGAGATGAGACAGATACCGTCCGTAATCAGATTTCTCAAATTGAATTCGGTAAAACACAGCTTCTTTTGCGGTTGGCCGGGATACTATTTCAGGAACCGGTTCATTGATTTCATCTGAACCGGATATAACTTTTTTCCGATGCCGGTTATTGACCCGATAGCAGTCTGTAATTTCAGCAAATCCGCCTTTACGCTGAAGTCCGCAGGCCAGGCAGATACCGGTTTTGCAGTCTTCCGAAGGCTTTCCCTGAAAAGCTTTGGCTCGTTCTTTCTTTAAAAATGCTTTGCTCACTCCTTTATCGAGATGATCCCAGGGCAGAGGGTCTTCCACGTTCAATTCCTTTTCAAATTCAGCCAAAGTTAAACCGGCCGCATCAAACGCATTGATCCAGGTGTCATAGTTAAAATAGTCCGTCCAGCCGTCAAATTTTGCGCCTGCTTTCCAGGCCTGCAAAATGGCCTTCGACATCCTGCGATCGCCCCTTCCCAGGATACATTCGATCCGGGATACTTCCGGATCGCGCCAGCTCATTTTTATCTGATGCATCCGGGAAAATTTGTTTCTTAACAGATCGATCTTTCCGATAAGTTCTTCTTTTGTGTTTTGCCGTTCCCATTGAAAAGGCGTATGAGATTTGGGAGAAAATGGTGATATGGACACATGATAACGGATTTTCCCATATTTTTTTCCCAACCAAACCGCTTTGTCAACAAGACCGGCAATCGCCTCTACATCCTCCTCTGTTTCTGTTGGTAAACCAATCATGAAATAAAATTTTAGTAATTTCCATCCGCTCTTAAGGGCTATCTCAACCGAACTAAATAAATTGTCTTCGGTAATACTCTTATTAATAACTCTTCTGAGCCGTTCACTGCCGGCTTCCGGAGCAAACGTAAAGCCCGATTTTCTTACGGATGATACAAATTGTGCAATTTCTTCGTTAAAGCTGTCCAGACGCATGGACGGCAGAGAAACATTGATATTCTTTTTATTAAGCAGTTTTTCACTCTCCGTCATCAAGGCCGGCAGTTGCGAATAATCTGATATGGATAACGATAAAAATGAAACTTCTTCATAACCGCTGTTTTGTAATCCCCCTGAAATCTGGCGCATAACATCCTGATAATTTCTTTCTCTTACCGGCCTGTAAATCATGCCCGCATTACAAAACCGGCAGCCTTCCGTACAGCCCCGCATTACCTCAACGGCAATCCGGTCGTGGGTGATTTCTATCAAGGGAACCAGCGGTTTTTCGGGATAAAACTGTGGTTTCAAATCCGGCACAATACGGGTTAGAATTCGTTCAGGCGCAGCCTCTTCCAAAGAACGCAGGTTTTTAAAACGTCCGTCTTCATATTCCGCTTTATAAAACTGCGGAATATATATGCCCCTTATCCCGGCCAATTCCTTTAGTTTTTCGGCGCGGGTCAGCCTGCTTTTTTTACATTTGGAAAGCACCTGGCTAATTTCAAGCACGGCCTCTTCTCCATCGCCGATTAAAAATGCGTCAAAAAAATCCGCCACGGGTTCAGGGTTGCAGGAACAAGGTCCCCCGCCGATAATCAAAGGATCATTCTCATCTCTTTCCGAAGATAACGGCGCTATACCGGCTAAATCCAGCATATTCAGTATATTGGCATAGGTTAATTCATATTGCAGACTGAAACCGATAATATCAAATTCCTTTAAAGGTGTAAACGTCTCCAGACTGTATAAGGGCAGATGTTGTTCCCGCATCAGCTTTTCCATATCCGGCCAGGGAGCATAAACCCTTTCCGCATAAATGCTTTCCTGCTGATTCAGAACATGATACAACATATCAAATCCCACATAGGACATGGCAAGTTCATAAACTTCCGGAAAAGCCAGCGCCACATGAACCGATATGGAATTTAAATCTTTAAGCACAACGTTGATTTCATTTCCTATATATCGGGCGGGTTTGGATACAAAAGGTAGTATTTTAGATTCTAATATCTGCTCAGTCTGCTTATTCTTCACATTCACGTTTCCTCACCTTTTGTTTGCGTTACATAAACAAAAGGCGATATAATGTATCAAAAATTCATACACTCTGCAATTTTGTATAAACGATTAGGGCAGGATGAAAATTTCACTTAAAAATAATTGAATATTTATTCCGTATTTCTAATGCATAATTTCCTTAATTTTTTGCACCAGAATTTCGGTATGCGCATGCCTGTCCGGAATAATGATAATCGCATCATCGCCGGCCACGGTTCCGATGATATGGGTATTATGCAGTTTATCCAGATAGATGGCAACGCCCTGGGCCCGGCCCGGCATTGTTTTCACGACCACCGTAGACTCATTGTTGTCCACACTGATAATTTCCATACCGATAATTTGCCGTATGGCTTCGGAATTATCTTCATGGTGGAGCACATATTTAAAACTGCTGCCATGGGGAACACGTACTATACCCATTTCATGCAAGTCTCTGGATAGCGTAGCCTGTGTGGTGTCAAATCCTTCATTTTTCAAAATATCAAGCAGCTCTTCCTGACTGGAAACAACTTTTGCAGTGACGACTTCTTTTATTTTTGAATGTCTTGCTTGTTTTGCCGGCATAATTGCACCTGTTTAATTAGTTTTTATTTAATTTCAATTATTATCCAGGTTTCGATTGTATTGTATATTATTACTAAATTCTGTGTAAAATTAGATATTTTTTCTTCTCATTACAAGAAAATTATAAAATCAATTTCTTACCGGTCAGATATTCGTCATGAAAATAATTTAACCTGAATCTGCGTTTTCATTTAAAATTCGTAAGGGGGATAGAATTGAATAAACAGGATTTTTTGAATAAAGGCTTTCAGCGCTTTGCCGAACGCCGCTACGAAAGAGCCATTTTACTTTTCCGCAAAGCCCTGGAACTGGACAGCCTTTTAGAACCGGCATACAGCGGATTGTCAGAATCCTTAAACCGGCTGGGCAGAATTGACGAAGCTATTCCAATCGTGAAAAAATGGATCGAAATTAACAGGAACGATCCGTTGGCGCATATGGCGCTTTCCCGCCTTTATGTTCAGAAAGGTATGAAAGAGAAAGCGGAGGAAGAAATGGCTATTTCCCGTTTTCTTGCCCGGTAGGCTGAAAAAAAATCTGCTTAAATCAGGCATATAATCCGGCGTATTGTATTTGAATTATAACCAGTCCGTTTATATTTTTGCCTTTTATTTATTATTAAGGAGAGAAATTTATGCGCCGGTTTTTTTCATCCCTGTTTATTTTTTTACTTGCCGCCTGTTCCAGTGAAATTGTTGTAAAAGAGGAATCAGCCGCTCATGTTTCGATGTCCCCGAAGGCTTTCATAATAAAGGAAGAGGTTAATTTGCGGGCCGGCCATCATACAAAATCGGATATTATCGGCAAAATGAAAGACGGCGATGCGCTATATATTTTAAAGAATAAGGCGGGTTGGTATCATGTTAAAACGGATGAAGGAAAAACCGGCTGGGTGCGCAGCGATATGGCCGGTCCGAAAGAATTGTGCCGGACCTGCCTGGCCAGAGCATTTGCCAACAGTATTATGCCTGCTTTTCGCGGTAACATTTTTTTTGATAAAAAAGAAACCTATAAAGTTATCTATCTGACTTTTGAGGACGAATTTTATGAATCTGAGCAAAAAGCCCGGAATCAGGCAAAGAAAACCGGCGCCGCATACCAGAAAAAAGTTTATCCGGGTGAGGTTGAAATCCGGGTTCTAAAACCGGAATCAAATGATTTATTCACCAAAGTCGGACTACCAGCGATCGGTATGGCTGATTTGCCTGTTCCGGTTTTATCGACCGGATATATAATCTCGTTAAACGAGCAGAATTATCAGGTGGCTCTGAGCGTCGCCGTTTCGGCGGAAATAGCCGGGAACGACATGTTAAGCCTTGCCCGATCGGTTTCGTCAAAATACGGATACCCCATAAACAAAGTAGAAATTTATTTAAGGGATGAAACCGATCATAAAAAGTGCCTGTTATATTATCTCGAAGATAAAGACGGAGAATTTTATCAATACGACTGCAAATAGCAGCTACGATATTCAGTTATAATTTTTTCCCTTTTATCAGCAGAAAAATAAAAAACGGACCGCCGATTAACGAGGTTAGAATTCCGACCGGTAGCTCCGCCGGATAAATAATCAGGCGGGCCAGCGTATCGCACCATACCAAAAAGGCGCCGCCCATCAGAATACAATAAGGAAACAGACTTTTATGATCCGGCCCCAACAACAAACGGATTATATGCGGAATAACGAGTCCTACAAAACCAATCGGACCGGCGATGGAAACGATATAACCAATTACCAGAGAACCCAATATGAAACTGGCGCTTCTCAGTTTATCCACGGCCACGCCTTTGCTAACGGCAAATTCCTTTCCGGCCAGCAGAATATTAAACGCTTTAACATGATATTGAAAGTAAATAAAAACAGCCAGAGTTATAACAGATAAAACAACAGGATAAATCCAGCCCCGGATCGCAAGAGAGCCCATCATCCAATGAACCATACGGTAGGTTTGGGTGAAATCCGCCAGGTAATGAATGAACATGGTGATCGCCGAAAAACTCAGACTGACCGCTACCCCGCCTAAAATCAATCCATAACCCGAAAAGCCTCCCCGTCTTCCGGCAATAATATAGATAATCAATATCGATAATAAGCTTCCCGAAATCGAAAAAAGAGTAATCAACGAGAAACCGGCTATCTGAAGCACCAATCCTAATTTGATGGCTATAACCGCGCCTAAAGCACCGCCCGAAGAAACTCCCAGCGTATAAGGCGTAGCCAGATCGTTTCTTAATAATCCCTGAAATACCGCTCCGATCAATGCCAGACAGGCGCCGGTCATCAGTGAAAACAAAATTCTGGGAATACGTATATCAAACAAGATTTGAGCGCTGAGCGAATCCGGATCACCCAGCAAGGGCGGAATAACCAGACTGGTTAAAAAGAAAAAGAAAATAGCCGGTTTTGTTAATTTGCTTCTCAGAAATTTTATCCTTTACGGGCTAAAATTATTCGTCACTTTCTCTTATGATATCGGCGCCCGCGGCTTTAAACCGTTCATCTATATCTTCATAACCACGATCGACTAATTCCACCTGATTAATTTCACTTTTACCCGAAGCGGTCATAGCGGCGATAACCAGAGCGATTCCGGCCCGGATATCAGGACTGCTCAATTCCTGCCCGCGCAGACGGGTAGGTCCGCTGACCAGCACACGGTGCGGATCACACTGGGTGATATTTGCGCCCATTAAAATCAGTTTATCCACAAAAAACATACGCGATTCATACATCCAGTCATGACATAAAGTGGTACCCGTTGCCTGCGTGGCCAATACAATCATGGGACTCATTAAATCGGTCGGGAAACCCGGCCACAGGCCGACCTGGATTTTTTTGATATTGGAGATCAGCATGGAGGGTTTTACCCGGATGATATTGTTCTCAATGTCCTTGATGGATACGCCCATTTGTTCGAGATAAAACCGGGTCATTTTAAGATGTTCCTTTTCTGCGTCTTTTATAAGCAGATCGCCTCCGGTGCAGGCGGCGGCAATGGCAAATGTGCCGGCCTCGATGTGGTCCGGCATAATACGATGGTGGAAGCCGGATAAGTTTTTATGGCCGCTGATCAGAAGGCGGTTTGTTCCTAATCCATCGATTTTAGCTCCCATTTTTTGCAGAACATAACCCAAATCGGTTACATGAGGTTCGGCGGCGGCATTTTCGATGATTGTTTTTCCCGGGACGGCGGCGTCGATCAGCATGGCATTTTCCGTGGCCGTTACCGACGCTTCTTTTAGAAAAAGAGCTGCCGGCTGCGGCTTTTTAATGACCGCTTTAAACCCGTCATCATCCGTCAGGATTTCAGCCCCGAATGATTCCAGAACATCAAAATGACTGTCCAGTTTTCTGCGGCCTATCACACACCCGCCGGGCGGCGGAAGATATACTTCTCCGGTTTTCATCAGTAATCCGCCAAGATAAAGAATCGAAGCGCGTAAGCGTCCCGTTTCGGATTTTTGCAAAGCCGACCGTTTGATATGGCCGCGGATGGTTACCGTATTTTTGTCCGTAAAATGTACTTCTTTGCCGATGCTTTCCAAAATTTCCAGCATTACCAGAACATCACGGATACGGGGCACATTTTCCAGCAGGCATTCCTGATCGGTTAATGCCGTGGCGGCGATGACAGGCAGCGCCGCATTTTTATTACCGGCGACGGTAATCTCGCCGCGTAAAGGGTTGCCGCCTTTAATGATAAATTTTGCCATATTTTTTTAATCTCTTTTAAATGAACCGATAAATTGTATTTCCAGTTTTAAATCCAAATCCAGCTTTTTCTTGGCTTCATCCCTGATCAGCCGGATTAAATCATAGACATCCCGGGCAGACGCCTGGTTAACATTTTCTATGAAAGCGGCATGTTTATGCGAAATCACCGCACCGCCTTTTTGCCTGCCCTTTAATCCCAATAAACGATCAATGACATATCCGGTTGAAGAAGTGGAAATTTTCAGGCGACTTTGCTGTTCCGGGCTTAAATTCTGAAAAACACAGCCTGCCGAATGACGGGGCTGCATAGACTTTTCCCTGGCCCATTTTTTTGCAAATTCCGAAGCTGATTTCACTTGTCCCTTCCATAGTCTCAGATCGACGGTTAACACGGTTTCTTTGGTATCATGCAGAATACTGTAATCATAGGCAAAATGAAAATCATCCCGGGTAATTGTCCGCTCCTTTTCGCCGTCAAACAAAACAGCCTTCTCCACCAAATCGCCAAGAAATAAAGGTCCGCCATGCATATTCATGTATAACCCACCGCCTAAGGTGGAAGGAATTCCCGCAAACCATTCCAGCCCGACAATACCCTTTTTGTATAAAGCTTTAGAAAGAGCTGCAATTCTAATTCCAGAATCCGCCCGGACAATAACCGAACCATTGATCTGCATTAGTTTAAGATAGTCGTCCATCGGCAATGCAGCGCCCAGGGCTTTTTCGTAACGGCTCTGCACCGAACCCGAAAAATCACTTACATCCGTTTCGGCCACAATTTGCCAGTCTGCGGAATTATTGATAATCGCTAATCCTTCGAAACCTTCATCGGAAATAATAAGATTACTGCCTTTGCCCAGAACAAGCGCCGGGATACCTTTCTGCCTGGCAGCGGCAAGCGCCTGTTTTAATTGTATAGCGGTTTGTACATTAACCAGTAAAGCGGCAGGTCCTCCGACGCCGATCGTGGTAAACGGTGCAAGCGGTTCGTCATATTTAACAGGCAAACCGCTTTGCCTAAGAAGGTCTCCCAATTCCTTTAAATGCTTAAGCATTCTGTATTTTATTCACCGAAAAAATAGACGAAAAATATTTATAACCCGAATCAGGCAAAATGGTTACAATTCTGGCCGGTTCTTTTAATTCTGAGGCCAGTTTCAGGACGCCGTAAATAGCTGCGCCGCTTGACCCTCCGGCCACAATGCCTTCTTCCCTGGCTAATTTCAATGTATATTCGAACGCGGTTTCATCCTTAACCTGAATCATATCGTCTATGTATTCAAACTGGGTGGTCTTTAAAATAAATTCATCTCCCAGTCCCTCAATTTTATAACGTGACGGACGAATAAGTTTACCGGTTTTAAAGTAATCATAAAAAACCGAACCCACCGGATCGATGGCGATAACTTTTATATTCGGATCTTTCTCTTTCAGATATTTTCCCGCGCCGCATATGGTTCCCCCGGTTCCAATACCGGCGACAAAATAATCGATTTTACCTTCCATTTGCTCCCATATTTCCGGACCTGTTGTTTTATAATGCGCTTCGTTATTATCCAGATTAGTATGCTGATCGATATAAACGCATTCAGGCATTTCGGCCGCCAGTTTGCGGGCATAATTATTATAGGTATTCTCGTTTTCCGGCGGGAGACTGGCGTCTACCAATATCAGCTCTGCTCCGAGATTTTCCAGCATACGGATTTTTTCCCTGCTGGTGGTATCGCGGATAACAATTTTGCAGCGGTAACCTTTGTGCAAAGCGACGACCGCCAGACCCATAGCGGTATTTCCCGAAGAATTTTCAAGGATAATATTACCGGGTTTCAGCCGCCCTTCTTTTTCAGCTTTTTCCACCATATAAACCGCAATGCGGTCCTTAATACTGCCGCCGGGATTCATAAATTCAAGTTTGGCCCAGACTTCTGATTTTATGCCTTCTGTAATACAATTCAAACGTACTAATGGCGTATTGCCGATAGCCTGAAGAAGATTATTCATTTTTTTAGGAGCCATTTCAATTTCCTCAATTCTGCTATAAAGGTGAATGCATCCGTTGTTATATATAATTGTTTAATCCAAAAATTAAGCATTTAATACAAACCCCGCAAATTGGAAAACCTATGAATAACGGTAATTTTTGAGCTGAATTGTTTTATTGGTTATATTACGATGCGCTCAGCGGAATATTATATGCCGATTGTGCATTATAGGTATAAAGAAATGTGATAATTTTTGGAGTAAACGATAGATGGAGTTCTTAATAGTACCGATATTATTTGGCTTAGCCTTATTCATGTTATCCATAGGCAAACTTTTTGGCCGTCATGGTATCAAGGAAAAATGTAAACACGGGCATGGCGGTCATAAAGAAGGTTCCTGCGGCGCATCTTCGCCCAATGATCTGAAACTGCCATTAGGCAAAAAAGATGACGGAATGGAAAATGTGGCCAAGCTCGGTAATCCGCAGAGAAACCGGAGATTTTCCGATAAGTTTGATTTTCGGCCTGAGCGGTTAAATTAGTATTCTTTCTAAAGATTATCATATGGTGGTTTTTCAGGGTCGTTAAAATATTTCGAACAGTATTTAACCCGGATTTTAGCAACCATTACCTTTTATTGTATTTTATTCTGAAATCAAAATTAAAGATTTTAATAATCCTGCCTGTCAGCTATTTAAAATAGAGATATATTTTTCTATCCGCTGAATCAGTTTTTCTTTGGGCAGATATTCTTTTATCGTGATGATCAATTGTATCAAAGAGGGTACGACAAATAACCATATTTCCGGCATAGATTCAACAGGGCCGTTATTTATGGCCATAAAAAGCAGAACCATACCAAACAAAGAGGCGCCTTCCAGCAGGGCTAAACGAATTATCATGAACTGCCGGTCAAAATTAGTCAGTTTGCCAAGGAAAATAACGGATGTTTCAACCGGTGTGCCTGGTTCGGCATCGGAAATTCGTTTTTTAATAAATTCGGATTTCAGCATAAATTTTGGTAAAATAATGTACGCGCCATATAAAAGAAACAAATAAATGACAAATATCCTGATTAAAAATATGAAGGTGCCATAAATTGAGTCAGCCGTTCCGATATTCTGCCCCGTCTGATAAATCACTATTATGCCAATCAACAGAATGAACGGTCCCGCGAGGATAGCCAAAGTGATTATTGTATTTACTCTTAAAAGAGCAGGAGAAATATGTTGCTCTATTTCGGATCGTGTAATGAAAGGATAGTTATTCATCTACAGCCCCGCAATCTATAAAGAATATTTATATTTTACCTTTTAGATAGTTATAATCCTTAAGTATGGTTTGCAGAAAGGGCTTCGCTTCCATTCCCGATTTCAGGCCGAGTTTATTTTCAATTACTCTTTGGGTTTTCAGTGTCAGCTTCTGCCGTGTAAGTCCATGGCGGTCCTCATCAAGAAAGGTATTCAATACTTCTTTTATGATTTCGATTGTCTTATCGTCCAGGTTTACAACCTGACGGAATACCGGCTGGTAGGTGTCTTCCACGTTGGTAAAAATAGTGTCCTTTATTTCCGTCCGTTTTACCAGTTTAATTACCGTTGTACCGGCAGCCAGATCACCCAGACGTTGTCCTTTGCCATTGATGAGGATGGTTAACAAAGCTACGCCGCCGTATGAAAGGCCGATATCAACAAGGCGCAGCAACCATCGTAACAGATAATTGCCCAGCGTCGGCTGGGAACCATCTATTCTAATAACTTTAATTTGTCTTAGTTTTTTACCGAAACTCTGCCCGTCCATAAGCGTTTCGCATAATAAATCATAAAACAAATAGGGCAGTAATAATAAAAAAATCCAGCCGATATAACGGTGATCTAATCCACTGCCAAATATAATCGCAGTAATTATCATTACAACTACCAGATACGCGATTAAAAATACAGCGTCTAAAAGATAGGCTAAAATACGGTCGCCAATGCTGGCAATTTCATATTCAAGGTCAACATTTTGGGCAGTTTGAACACGGATCGTATCCATTCGAAAGAAAATTCCTTTTTAAATCATTCCCCGCGCTTTAATTTCCAGATAGCGGTTAATCGCATCGATGGTTAACTGCTGCGGGGTCGTTAAGATATTATTAATTCCGTTGCGATTAAGCTCAAAAGTAATTTGTTTTTTTTCAAATGCAAATTTTTCAGCGATGGTCTGTATGTACAATTCTTCCGTATTTCGGACCGGGCTGTTTCTTAATTCGTACAATTCCACATTTTTAAAAAAGATTACCACCAAAAGATGTCTGCCGGCTATCGCTTTCAGATAAGGCAATTGGCGATAAAGGCTGTTTAAGGTTTCGAAATTGGTAAACAGAAAAATCATGCTTCTTTGGGATAATTTATGAGTAATCGCCGCATACAGATGTTCAAATCCGCTTTCCTTAAAATTGGTAGCCTGGTTATAAAGCAGTTCCAGTATGTATTTCATCTGGCCGAACCGGCGCCGTGCAGGCAGCAGGGATTCCAGCTTATGCGAAAAAGTGATAATGCCGGCTTTATCCTGCTTTTTTACCGAAACATTGGTTAACGCCAGGCTGGCATTAATGGCATAATCCAGCAAGGTCATGCCTTCAAAAGGCATTTTCATGACCCGGCCCATATCGATAGCACAATATAGCGGCTGCGATTTTTCATCTTCAAACTGGTTCACCATAACTTCGGCTTTCCGGGCGGTGGCCTTCCAGTTTATGGTGCGATAATCATCGCCCCGGATATATTTGCGGATATGTTCAAATTCCATGGTGTGCCCGAGTTTACGCTGCCGTTTAAGACCGGCTTCTTCCAATCGTCCGGTTATGGTAAATAATTCGAATTTTTTCATTTGAATAATGGACGGATAAACCGGCAGCATTTTATCCGCTTCAAATTTCCTTCTTCTTTGGGCAAGCCCTAAAAGCGTGGAAAAATATAAATTTAAGGCGCCGAACCAGTATTCGCCTCTCTCCTTTGGCAAAATGGAATACTCGATGGTGGTTGTTTTTTCCGCTTCCAGCCGCCCTTTTATACTGAAATTTCTTTCCTGTAACTGAACGGGCAGTTCATCGATGATTTTAACATCCAGCGTAAGGGGGGTGGAATTATCAATACAAATCTTTATGATATTCATATCGCCGTTGGATAATTTTTCCGCCGCTATCCGGCGGGCCGATACCGATGAGGAATGCTGGAAGACTATGATCAAATCGAGAATAAAAAACCCGATCAGTCCGATTAAAATAGTCCTGGCCAACGCATCGTAATAAGGATAAAAATGTCCCAGGACAAATAACACAATAATTGCGGAAAGAATGATAAAGGTTCTTTCCGATATAAACAAATCTTTAAAAAAGCGCACTACCGGGGTACCTCGATCCCGGCAAGGATATCTTCAATAACCTTTTCGGGTTTAATGCCTTCAATTTCTTTCTCGGGCGTCATTAATATTCTGTGGACAAGGGCCGGCTGACAGCATATTCTGATATCTTCCGGGGTAATAAAATCTCTGCCGGACATAGCCGCAAACGATTTGGCTCCCATCATTACGGCCAGCGAAGCCCTGGGCGAACCTCCCAGATACAAAGCCTGGTGGGAACGGGTTTGCTGGATGATACGGGCAATATATTCAACCAGGTGCGGCTCGATATGTATCCGGCTGATCTGCTTTTGCAGAGAAAATAATTCTTCCGCGCTCAGAATGCTTTCCATCAGACCGGTATTTAACTGATGTTCGTGCTTATGATAGCTTTCGATTATTTTTATTTCTTCTTCCAGGGAGGGATAATTGACCTGAATCTTAAAAAGAAAACGGTCTATCTGCGCCTCAGGAAGACGATAGGTGCCTTCATGTTCAATGGGATTCTGGGTGGCGATAACCATAAACGGCGTTTCCATCGGATAGGTCTTGCCATCGATACTTACCTGTCTCTCTTCCATAACCTCGAAAAGCGCGGATTGGGTTTTGGCCGGAGAACGGTTAATTTCGTCGATCAGGATCATGTTGGAAAAAACAGGTCCCGGTTTGAATTCAAATTCCGAAGTTTTGGCATTAAAAACCGATGTACCCAGCACATCCGAGGGCATCAGGTCGGGGGTAAACTGAATACGGGAAAAACCTGTGGAAACGGTTTTTGCCAGTAATTTTGCGGTAAGCGTTTTCGCCACGCCGGGCACGCCTTCAATTAAAACATGGCCATTGGATAAAAGCGCCGCAATTAATAAATCAATCATTTCCGTCTGGCCCACAATCACTTTACCTATTTCCGCCCGGATCAGGTCGATTTTGTTTTTTAATTCCGTAAGATCTGTTCGTTTTTCAAATAGATTTTCATCCATATTCATACCTTTCCTTGTTCAGGAGATGTTAGCTTCTTTTTTAAATTTGTCGATTTCGCCATTGGCGTCCAATAAATCCTTTTCTAAAACTTTGGGACGTTTACGTAAATCCGCTAAGTGATCAAAGAGTTTCTGTACTTTTTCCTCTTTAACGCCGGTTTTCGCGGAAAGCGCGTTGATAAATTGTTCCGTAAACGGTTCTTCCTGTATATATAGTTTTGAACGCAGGGTTTCAGAAAAGTAAGTAACTTTTTTTTCTATCAGATTCTTATGATCGCCATGCTGAAAATACAGACCGGCCACCGTTTTGACAAAACCGAGCGTATCGTTTTTCGGAGGTTGGACCACGGGAATGCTTCTCTGCCTGCGCCGGGCGGCAAAAACCATGAACAATAATAATCCGATAAGGCTCGTATAGTAAGCCCATCTTAAAGGCTGACGGTTAAATATGTATTTTAAAGGCGATTTCAGCTCAGCGCGGGATTCTTTGTAATATTCATCCCAGATGGTTCTTTGCACGGGAAGATAAGTAAAGGCGCCTGCTTGATAGGCAAGCGTGCCTTTTTTAAGAATCTGGTAATTGGTAAAGGCATAGGGCACGGAATGAAGCAGAAAGAATCCTTTACCATATTGGTTTTTTATAAAATTTACTTTTCCGGATTCGTCCCGGCCTAAAACCGTTACCTTTGACGTGTCATAAGATGAAAAATAGTTATACATCCCGATTTTTTGAATAGGATACGGTTTCTGTAGTTTTATGCCCGTATCCAGAAAATTAAGCTGAATGGAATCACCGGTAAAAACAGTGAATCCACTGTGCAATTTCAGGGAATCGGCCAAAGGACCTGTTACATAGGCCGCACTGATAAAAACACAATTACCGGCGCTCACATAATTCAGCATTTTATCGGTATCCAGAAAATCCGGATTGAATTGCGTATTCATAAAAATCCAGTTTGAGCCGCGAAAATCCGTACTGTCGGCCGCCTGGTAAAAGGAGTTATAAGAAATCAGGATGTCCTGCTCCGGAAACAATTCGTCAAGCAGATCATACAGAATAAAAGCCGAAAAGGGAATTTTCTCTTCGTTGGAAAAAGTAGGCCGCCAATCCAGTCCGTCCTTATCACAAAGCTGGACAAGAAAAAGTATCAGAAACCCTGAAATGAGAAATACATATGGTTTTTTTATCGCTTTCACTCAGCGGCCCAATAGTTTATGATAATCATTGAAATACTGTTGAAACCTCTTAAACCTTTCTTCAGAGATTGCAAACTCTCCGTACCAGACGTAATCAAAAATCAGCGCTAAATTCCGGAAGCCGCTTTGAAAATCCGGTTTGGAAATTTCGCGCAGGTATTCCAGGTTTGTTTTACCCTTTTGAAAGATGATCAGTCTGTTTTTCTGCAATAGTTGTAGGGTCCGGACAAACAGAATACGCAGCGCTTCGCGAAAATCTTTATTTTCAATGGCCTGTTTTAGTTTATCCGAAGCGTCCGAATTGATATCTTCCGTGCTGAAAACAGCCGGATTACCGGTTTGCGCCGCCTTTCTGGATTTAAAAAACAATCCGCGCGGAGAAGATTTGAGAACTCTGGAAATAAAATAAATAAAAATACCTGCGATTACGATATAAAAAAGTGCATGCCAGAAGGGCATCAACGCCGGTGTAAAAATGAAGCGTAATATGTTGTACCAAAACCAAGCCCAGATCATACCCCAGACGCTGACCTGTGTTCTTTCGCTAAACATTTTTTGGAAATCCTTGTCCGCCTGATAAACGTTAAGCGCCGAATCAGGCAGAACCCGTTGTATGGAAACAACATTTTCATCAACCTGCTGAATCGGGTAAAATTCGGACTGCTGCGCCGACAGGCTGTACAGCAGCCCTGATATGATTAAGATTATCTTAAAGACTGGCATCGGATACCGGATTGGCTCCTTCAAGCGCATCAATTTTATTAAACAATCCCGTGGCTTCTTTTTGCTCAACCAGGCTGAAATAATGGAAAGTAAGCCCTACACTATAAAAGGCATAGAAAAAACTGGAAAGCTGGCCGAAGCCGCTCATCACACGCAACAGCCAGAAAGATTCCGTCAGTAAATTGGCATCTTTATAAATAAAAGGCAGAGTAAACGTTGTTACATAAGTTGGTATCTGGAAAATAAAACTCAGGGCATAGGTGATAATGGTTATGACAATTAACAAGCCAAATGTAAACCACCAGCGTCCGTTGATCAATCTGGAACTACGCCCCATAGCCTGTCCTAACCCGGCGCCTTCTATAGCAATTATTACTGAAACAAGACTGAAAATTACAGCTACATAAACTCCCGGAATAACAATAAACAATAACGCTACTACGGTTATTATGGCAACAACTACATCCGCAAAAAACACTCTAAAGAATAAAGGAGATATCCCGGCCCACACTTCATCTATGGAAATATCATTGGACTTTTTTTCAATATAAATCTTAATATAAACCACCGGCACCAGGGTAATGAATACCAACGCCACCATATTAATTATGAATGAACCTAAAAAGGTGATAAAAAATTCACTGCCGATCGAACCGGTAAATCCGATATTAAAGGCGGAATCCCATTGTACAAAGACATTATAAAGAATAGATATCAACAGAGGCAGGCCGCCGATATATAACACGCTTAGGCTCAGATTTTTGAAATTCTGGCTCATAAATGAAAAAGACGCGTTAAGAATCTGGCCCAGATCTCTCGATTTTTGCACTTCAATGTACTTAAATTCACCCATTTTTTACCTCCTTTGCAGTTTAACAGGATATAAGAAAAAATACCATACAATAAAACTTAGGGATGATCCGATTATTAAAAGACTGAACCAGACCGGCATTTCCGTGTAACGGGTAACAAAACTTTCCAGAAAACCGGCTATAATAAAAACAGGCACCAGACCCACTACCATTTTTAATCCCCGTTTTGCATTTCGCTGGAAAGAAGTCAGGCGGGGATATGTGCCGGGGAACAGGAAACCGTTACCCATGGTTAAACCGGCCGCGCCGGCAATAATAATTGCCGATATCTCCAGTGTGCCATGAATCCAGATGACAAGCAGTGATTTTACAAGCAGTCCGTTTTCATAAAACAAATACTGGAAAGAGCCGAGCATGATTCCGTTAGTGAATAACAGGTAACCGGTTCCGACTGAAAAGAAAATGCCAAAAATAAAAGCTAAAAACGAAACATAGATATTATTCATGGTGATGCCGAGAAACATAGGCACCTGTTGCATTTCCTTATAAATTGCCAGCGGGTCGCCCTTTTCGATATTATCGAGCGTCAGGTTCACATAGCTGTCGCCTAAAATCATCCGGATAAATTTCACATCGTTTGCGGCTGAAACCAAACCGATACAAATGGAGATTATAAAGATCGTAAAAGAAATAATTATTTCCTTACGGGCGCTGAAATATACTTCCGGAAGTTCATATTTCCAGAATTGTACAAATCTGCCTCGGCGCTCTTTTTTATTCCTGTATAATTTCTGATGCGCTTTGGCGGCCAGATCGTTCAGGTAGCTTACTATTTTACTGCCCGGGTAATTAGTCCGGGCATAAGATAAGTCATCGGTCAGCCGCACAAATAAATCAGCCAAACTATCGGGATTAACCTTTGAACGCTCATCCAGCAGCTTTTCGAAGGCTTTCCAGTCTTTCATGTTTTGTTTTAAAAAAACGACTTCCTGCATATTCTTTCGATGAATTAATAAAAATGTAAATATAAGATTTATCAGGCAGAATATCTACCCGTTATCAATCTGCCTGTCTTTCTGATTAACCTTATCAGCGACTATTTTCACCAAACACCGGAAATTCAGATTTTCTTCGCGCAACTATTTTATTTAATTTTCGAACCTTTAGGTTTAAATGTTAGGTGAAATTATTATCAGAAGCAGATAAATGCACCGGTCGTTTAAAGAAATAAAAGCACTGCTACCCGGACACCTGGAAGAAACGATAAAGCTCGGATACCCGGTAGCAATCGGTCAACTCAGCCATGTGATGCTGGGCGTGGAAGACAGTTTGATGGTGGGCGCAGTGGGTTCGGCGCCTTTGGCAGCCTCCTCTCTTGTAAACGGGCTGGTAATGTTGATTGTGATTTTCGGTCTGGGCCTGACTTTCGCCATTTCGCCGCTGGTTTCAATTGAAAGAGGAAAAGAGAATATCGGCGGATGCGGTATTATTTTGCGGCAATCCCTTCTATTGAATATGGCCGCTTCATTTATATTAATCCTGGTAATATTCGGTATGTCCTTCCTGATACCCTTTTTAAATCAACCGGAGAAAGTGGCGCAGGAGGCCGTTCCGTATGCGCAGATAATCGGCTTGTCCGTCCTGCCGTTTATGTTGTTCCAGACTTACCGGCAGTTTACGGAAGGTCTGACGTTTATGAAACCGGCCATGTATATAACCATTCTGGCCAATGGCATCAATATTTTCTCCAACTGGCTTTTTATTTACGGCAATTGGGGCATGCCGGCCTTAGGTTTAAAAGGTGCGGGAATTTCCACCTTAGCTACCCGGATATTTATGGCCGCAGCCATGATGACTTATGTTTTGCACAGCCCGCGGTTTAAACCGTTTGATGCTGGTCTGCGTTTTAAAAGTATTAACCGGCCGGTGATGAAGGAAATACTACGGATCGGTATTCCTTCCGGCATGCAGAACTTTTTTGAAATCGGGGCCTTTGCCTTTTCCGCAATAATGATCGGCTGGTTAGGCGATAAATCGCTGGCGGCGCACCAGATTGCTTTGAGTATGGCGTCGGCGTCGTTTATGGTGGTATTGGGCATTGCCGCCGCCGGAACGATACGGGTTGGTCATGCTTTAGGGCAAAATAATATCGGCAAAGTCCGCCTGGCCGGATTTTCGGCTATGATTATGAGCGCCGCCGTAATGATAACCTTTGCCGTTAGTTTTGTCATCGGTCGTCACTGGTTTCCGGCTCTGTTTATCGATGATCAGGAAGTATTAGCCCTCTGCTCCACTTTGATGATCATCGCCGCCATATTTCAGATCTCGGACGGTCAGCAGGCGGTGGGGCTGGGTATTTTGCGGGGCATTAAAGACGTGAAAATTCCGATGTATTTTTCTTTTATCGCCTACTGGGTGGTCGGATTACCGGTTGGTTATATTTTAGGCTTTGTTTTCGGTTTCGGTGTAAACGGCATCTGGTTTGGATTTGTCGTCGCGCTGAGCCTGGCGGCGACGTTCTTTATCTGCCGTTTTTTTTACCGAACAAAGCAACTGGCCGGAAAGCAGTTCAATTCTTAGGAAATCCCCCGGGTAAAAAGGCAATATATTTTTTTCTGAATATTTGAAAAAGGAAAATAAATGTCTGAACTTTGATTTTTGTGATTTTCTGATGGACTATGATTTTAAGAATCATAAAATCATTTAATCCTTTTAATCATGGTTCAGACAATGATTTTGTGCGCCGCGCTTCAGAGTACCCATTAATTTGAAAATTGAATATAGAAGCCGAAACAGGGTCAACGACAAAAGAGGGTTTTCCAAAGATCGTTAGCAAAAAAGTCTATCTAATGGAAAGTGTTCTTAATATAATTCCCAATCCCTAATTCCAAAATTGATCAAAACCATCTTTTTACGCGAACTTTGTATTCCAGGTAAGACTGGCCGATTTCCTGCTCTAACTTTTTTTCCTCCATGGTTATAAAGGCTATTCTGACTATGAAAAGAAACAGGTATGAAAAGATTACAGCCGCTAAGTTCATAAAACAGACAGCCAGTCCTAATAGGAATAAGAACATACCAATATACATGGGATTGCGGGATTTGGTAAAAACGCCTTCTTCGATTAATACGGTAGTTCTGCAAAAATCATGTGGCGTGTTATATTTCTTACATAAGTCAACCACTTTACCGTTCAAAACGATACCGGCCCATATCAATAACAAACCCGCCAGGTTATACGGAAAGGGTATCAGGTTAAAAGCTGGCAACACGAAAAATGAAGCGGCAATCAATACCAGGCTAACCATAAACAATACAGGTGGGATAAATATGTTTTTCATATTGCCTAAATTCCTTCAACTGTATTTTATTGGTTTAATGTTACGGAAGATAATTCAAAAAGTTTTCTCCGGCTTAGATAAGGCAATTTTTTTTACCCGGATACCCTTGTTTATAAACTGAAAAGAATACGGAGGGAAAGAAATAAAAAAAGACAAACGGCCTGATTAACTATCATGGGTTTTTAAATTGAGCTTATAAAACGATGCAGGTGGTTTAGCTTATAGTAATATGAACAATGCTACCACCGGTGATGCACGTATGGCCGGATATAGTGATCATAAATGGATTTTACACCTTTCATCTGCGCTTCGCTCAGGGGTGGAAATCTCAACGTATCCAGATTGGAATGTAATTGCCCAGGCGATGATGCGCCCGGAATAACGCAGCTGACTTCCTGAAAAGCCAGTATCCATTTTAGCGCGTAATGCACCAGGTTTTTTTTGGATTTAAACAGTTTATTAAGCTCATCAACCGCTTCGAGTCCTCTTTCGAAATCCACGCCGGAAAATGTTTCGCCTTTATCAAAGGCAGCGCCGTCACGGTTAAAAGTACGGTGATCGTCCGGGCCGAATTGGGTACTCCGGGTAAACTTACCGGTCAGTAATCCGCTGGCTAAAGGCACCCGGGCCAGGATACCGACGTCCTTTTTATGCGCTTCCTTAAAAAACAATTCCGCCGGACGTAAACGGAACATATTAAAAATAATCTGCACGGTGCTTACATTCGGATATTCAATGGCTTTTAAGCCTTCCTCAACTTTTTCCACACTTACGCCCAGATTTTTAATTTTGCCTTCGGAAATTAATTTATCAAACAGCTCGAATATTTCCGGACGGTAATACACTTCGGTCGGTGGACAATGGAGTTGTATCAGATCGATGCAGTCCATTTTCATATTGGTTAAACTGTCTTCAACAAATTTTTTAAGGATTTCCGGCTGATAAGCCTCATTGGTATGTGGATTAAGACGCCGTCCGCATTTGGTGGCTACATACACTTTTTCGGAACGGGTTTTCAGCACCCGGCCGATGGTTTCTTCGCTCTTGCCATCGTTATACACATCGGCGGTATCGATAAAATTTATGCCGTTATCTATAGCGTCGTTTAATATTTTTTCCGCCGTTGTATAATTGAATTCTTCCCCCCACCTGCCTCCCAATTGCCAGGTGCCTAAACTGATCTCGGAAATATGTAATCCGGTTTTGCCAAGCTTCCTGTATTTCATTTTATTTTCCTGCCGATGCTGATGACCTTAATTTTTATTACTTGAAATTGACAGCCGAAAATATAAAAAAACTGCCATTCATTTCAACCTGCATTCATGGTTTTTATAAAAAATATACACAAAATACTTTTAACTTAAGTTTTACGTCCTGAGCCTTTAAAAAAGGTATAACAAAAAACACCGTCAGCTTCCGCTGAGCGGTATAAATCCCGCACACCCTTATCAAAAGTCTGTTCGTTTATAATATTCGCGTTGATAACTTTTTCCCGGACGCCTTCAATCATGGCCGTAAACGTGTTCTTTGTAAATCCTTCCACGTATTCGGGTCGGCTGGCATCCACATACACCATCCGGGGAGAAACCTGGCAATCTTTGAATCCCGTTTCCATAAGCAAAGGATACAATTCCCGGCCGATCAAGGCATTGCCCCCGGCTAAAGCCTGTAGCTTCACCAGGGCGTCGATAGCTTTCTGCGCAGCCCGGCTGCGCGGATAAAAATAAGCCGATCCATGATCGCCTTCGATTAAAGTAAGCGTACCGCCTTTTTTCAATACACGCTTCAGCGCCTGCAAAGCCTGCTTTGGCTTCGGCAAATGCTCTAACACAAAACATATAAAAATGTGATCAAACATTTCATCGTCAAAATCCAGCTCGAATATATTTCCCTGTCGGAATTGCACATTGGAGATATTCATTGACCGAACAGACTGTTCCGCCTGACGCAACGATGCTTCTGATATATCGATGGAAATAAATTGCGACCCGGGATTTTGGGCAGCAATAATACGGGTTTGAGCCCCGGTGCCGCAGCCTGCTTCCAGAACCAGCGAATTTTCCACGAATATCGAATCGTGATGCAGTAATGCACTCAGGCAGTCAGCCTGATCGGCCAGACGCACAGATTCTCTTTCATGATAACCATGAACATAATTATTTTTCATTTATTTTCCGATAGGTGAATTTGAGAAGTATTGTCTTACACGGGTATTTCCAGCCGGTTTCGCAAATAAAATTCAAAAAACCGATCATTCCATTCTTCTTTGAAATACTCAATAGCCTGATCGCCGGTGCAATGGGACGGCGCTATTTTTTTTACATCAAGTTTTCTAAGTTTTACCGAGATATCTTTCAACTGCCCGAGTGTATGACCGCCAAGATGAAAACCTCCGGCAGCAAATTCAATCTGTTTTTCCGGATGCGTTTGTTTTACTTTTGCCACAATTTCCACAATACCGGGATGTGAACAACCTGTAAAAATATAAAGTGAACCGTTATTTATAATAAAAACCGCCTGTTCATAAATGGCGTCGCTCTTATACGAACCTTTTAACTGACCGGTTGTCCATAAATGCTCACGTATCATCTGCGCTTCATTGATACCCTTGAGATTCGCTTTAGGGTGTTTTTGTTTCACTGTCCTTAACGCCATCTCCGGTATGTAAACGACCGGTTTATAATCCGTCTTCTCCAGGATCATTCCCAGCCCGTTAATATGATCCCAGTGATTATGAGATATGATTACAGTTGACAACTTATTAAGATCGATCCGGCAGGTTTGAATATTGTGCCATAAAACTTCCGGTTCGCCGCCCGTATCGAATAAAACGGCATCTTTCCCAAAATCGATCCAGAGAGACAGTCCCCAGGCACTCTTTAAACCGGTATCCCCGATAATATTGTTATAAATCATTTGAACAGCGATTTTTCCCCCGGATTTATTGGCAAAGGATAGTTCATGAGTCATAAATAATGCTCCTGTTCCCCAGGTTAGTTTTTTGATAAAAGTTCTTCTGCGCATATAGACCTCCGTATTAAGGAAGTACACGATCAGTCAGGGCTTTCCCCGTCATGATGCGCAAATATCTTAACTTTAAGTTGACAATGCAATAATTTATCCGGTACTCACCGTTTGCCCTGACTTATGCCGGTTAATAGGGATGCTTTCAAAATCATAATAGTTCTGCATAAAATTCAGAAGGATATCAAAGTCTTTGTCTTCCGCATTCCAATAACGAATATGCATTGGGCGGATGCTTTTGATTTGTATTATTCTTTTTTAATGAGCCTCATAAGCCCCGAGATCGGGAACCGGCGAACGCCCTGTCTGATCCTTATCGATTTTAACCGATATAATTCCTTCAAGAATTCTGCCTTTATCGATCATATATTTTGTTGTCGAATCGTTGCTTAACAGATGAAAATCATAGTCATCCGGATCGGTAAAATAATGATAAATCTGGTCATGATTGTTTTTACCAAAGATAAAATTATTGGTCTGTTCGGAATTAAGGGCGTTTACGCTAACCGACGACGAGACGATATTATTGGCGACAATACAGTTTTCGCTGGGCGTGCCGTTTTTATGCGGATTTACATGTATCCACGGGCTGGTATCATTTCCCGGTATCTGGTCAATGACCGTGTTGTTAAAAATTAAGCCGTTGCGCATGCCGGAAAAGGTGATCCCGTGATAATGATCGGTAACAACCACATTATTTTCCACAATCCAGTTGTCGAACATGCCGTCAAAACAACCGATGCCCTGCGGATTACCGGCCAGAGGATTATTCCGGTCCGGCGTCCCTATAATCAGGTTCCCCCGGATTACCACATTTTTCAGCACGCCGGTGCCGGCGGAGTTATCCACTCCGCGCGAATAACTCTGAATGGCATCATCGTGATTGCCGTCCACTTTATAGCAGTTTGTAATGGTATTATAGGCAAACAAAACATTATCACTAATCAGCCGGGCGCCATCGCCAGAATAATTATTGATTATATTATTCACCGCGTAACTGTAATCGGAATGATATTCAATATTGATGCCAAAGCGGATATTTTCGATATAACAATTAACGATTTCCGCATTTTTAACGCTGCGCAGCGAAATGCCGGAAGCCGCTCTTTCCTGCCAGACCGTCGTATCCCACCCGGATACATCCTGTGCTGTTTTTACGGTCAGACCGTTTAACTTAACCTGACTGCCCGCGCCCCAGAAAGAACTGGAAGTCAGAACTACGCAGGAATTATTATTCCGGTTTAGCACTTCGGCTTTCCAATACTCTTCATCGCCTTGATAACTTTCCTTCAGAAAGGTCAGGTTTTTTAGATATATTTTTTCAAAAGCGCCTTCGATACGAAACTGGCAAAGCACAGGCGTGTGCCCTTCTTCGGCCGCAATCGTAAGCCAGTCTTTGAACACGAATACGCTCCGTTTGAAATAGCCATGATACCCGCTGCGCAGAACCAGTCTATCGCCGCCTTTGACCGGGGCGCCTTCATTTACAATTTTAAGCGGCGATGAAGGATTATAGTTTTCAGACGGCTGGTAACATTCAATCAAATTGTTTTCCACAACCTCCTGTAAAGTTCTCCAGGGACGTTCATAACTGCCGTCGCCGCCCGCAGAACCGTTAACCGGGTCAATGTAAAAAGTATTGCCGGTAACCGGCGGTTCTTCGAAAACATAATCCCCGAACGGGTCAAAGGGACTACCGGTAATACCTTCCCTGTTGCAGGAACAATTGTTAATAATCAAAAACAACAAAATGACGACTGGTGCGATTATTTTTTTCATAAAAAGCGCCTCAATAAAAGTGATTATTTAAAATTTATCCAGGTCATACAGTCAAGGATTATTTCCGGTGCCAGACTGGAATCGGTTTCTGTCTCAGCGGATCTGAATAATTCATCACGCGTTGTAAAGAACAGCTTTTCGCAACAAAAAGACTGAACCTCAACAGCATAAGGTTTAAACAGACCGCTAAAATCGGCAGCCAGCTTTGTATCGAGCAGAAATAGGACAAATTCTTCATTATTCTCCGGGTATTTGTCTTTTCCGTATTTCCTGATGTATTCATTGGTAAGATGGATGGCCATATCTCCGGAATTAACCAGCCTGCCAATGTAAACGGAACTTAGGGAATCCATATTGAAATCTTTGGCCGCTTCAGGGATTATTTTATGTAATTCATTCAAATGCCTGCGGTAGGTCTTGTTATTTTTAAACCGGATATCCATGTTAATCCGGTGATCGTCCCTGGATTCCGCAACATAACAAATGAAATCGGAAGTATCCCTTCCGGATAGCAGAAAATAGGCTTTGGCTCTTTCGCGGTAAGCGGAACCCGCTAATTCATCGGTCACCATTCTACTGCCTATACTCGTATCAGGCGCAGAGGAAACAGACACGTCCCCGGCGCTATTTTCTGTTTTTTCTCCGCAGGCGCCTACCAGGATAAAAAACAAAGCCGCCACCGGTATTTTATAATAATATTGCATCATTCTACCATGTTCGTTATTTAATGATATACGATAATTAAAACATTTGAGTATTTTATATCAATTAAAATCTTTCATTCTAAAGACAAAGCCTATTATAATTTCCTTAAATCGACAAATATTCTTTCCGCTATTTAATTTCTTCTCTGCCATCTGCATATCTGGCAAATCTTCCCTTCAAACGGGGATGTGTATGATCAAAGGCTGACCAGGGCCACCCGCCAAACTGGGTTTTCCTGTAGTCTTCTATAGCCTGATGAATTTCCGCCTGGGTGTTCATTACAAACGGGCCGTATTGAGCCACCAGACCCATTAATTCATTTCCGGCGGGATAGAAATCCTTGTGATGCACACAAAAAAGAAAAGGATCATAGGTATCCCACATGAATCCGAGCGGTTTTATGTTGATAATAAGTTTATTATACATCTCCCCCTCCGTAAAATTAAACGGACATCGGTTTTAAAAATAATTCGGATTATATTCTTATCTGAATTCGAGCTTTTTAAAACTTCTGTCATATAAAGTAACCGTAGCCAGTAGCTTATATTCATTTCCGAAATCCATTAGACCCCGGACATTCTGCGGTACGCTAAGCCAGGGCGGACAGGTAACCGTCAGGTTTTTACCGTCCTTAGTTATCAGCCGGAAAGGATCTTCATAATAGCCGCCCACACTAATCCTGATTCTGGGATTATCGTGAACAATTGCATCGATCTCTTCCCAGGAAATTTCATAGGTCGCTTCGTCTTCGATTTGATAGGTGAGTATATCGGTTTGCTCATACGCGTCAAGATAACAACCGTTCTCATTTACCAGTTCTTTGGCCAGCGCCGCGCCGGATAATTCTTTCACCTGGTTATCGATTGTATATAATTTAGCCTGGTAATCGCCAAACGACGGATCGCTGTATTTTTCGCCGGGTGGCTGCTTAAAAACGATTTCTTTTATATTCTCCATGTTTATTTCCGTTTTGCCCAAATCGGTCTTGCCTTTGAAAACGCCCCAGCTGGAACCTTTGACTATTATATTATTTCCCAAAGTCACCGTGGCTTCGGTATAAGAATTAATTTCCTCTTTTTCTTCAAAAGTAACGCTTTTAATGATTTCGAAAGGCACGGCAACCCCATAGATTCCGTTGCCGACGGGGATATTATAACGGACAATATCGATCCGGGTCGGCACATCCGTCCGGATTTGCGAAAAAGTGGCATGAGAGACAAAAACCCTTTCAAGATTATCAATTTTTTTCACCTTCTCGTTTTTCATAGTTATTTCAGCGGAAAAGGATTTAGTCTCCTGTATTTTACTTTGTGAAGCAGATCCATTTTTAGTCTGTTTGCAGGAAAACAAAATGGATAATCCGCAAAGAAGAATCAGAATGGTTAAAAAAGAATATGCGCGTTTCATAATTTTTTCCTTATTTTATTCCCACCCTTAAATCCGGGTACTTTTCTGATCGCCGGATCTCTGGCATACGCTTCTTGAGCTCATCATCCATAAAGGACTTTATTTACCGGTCTTATTTGTATCTGTATAATTTAAGGCGGTTAATTTGAAACGCATTGAAGGGGATACTCAGATG
>RQOG01000145.1 GCA_003854985.1 Calditrichota bacterium | reverse complement strand
GTCCTGATCATGAGCCGGGATTTCAATACCGCTGCCCCAACGGCTGGCGCCATAAAAATACAAACTGTTGGGATCCGGAACAGCAGCCCCGTCAATCCAGAGTTGATAATAGTGGAATCCTTCGTCCTGAGGATTCGAGTCGCCGGTCCAGACGCCGTTTTCGTCTTTAACCAGATCATATTTTACGGCGCTGATATCCAACTGAACTCTTTTTGCTTCGGGCGCGGAAATACTGGCGCGCACACGGCCTTCGGAATTGACCTTTGGAAATTCTTTACCCGGCTGATTGGTTGTTGCCGGTTTAAAGTCTTCCACTGCGCCGGAATCAGCATAGTTTAATTGAGCTAAACACATCCCGCACGTTAATAGGATCAATAGTAAGATAAAAAAATACTTGTACAGCATTTGATAACCTCCTTTAATAAGATTGATAAAATTATGTTTATACCATAATTGATTTTTTATATCTGAATCTTGGTCTAATCATTAAACAGAAGAGGTGCAAATTCCTTCAGACTTCGCCTCCATGATTGCCATTCATGGGCAGTATTCGGAGAAACGTAGGAAAATGACTTTATTCCTGCCTGCTGAAGTACATCCGCAGCTTCTTTAACACCAGAAGCGCCGCGTTCGCGACTGCCATAACTCATAAAAACGAGCTTGACTTTCGATTTGTCTTTAATATCATCCGGAGCTATAGTACCGCCGCTAAAGATGCCAATATAGGAAAACATATCGAGATTAGTCAGAGTGACCGCCCGGGTTACCATTCCACCCATCGATAAGCCTGACATTGCACGATTCTGAGCATCGCTTAAAGTCCTGAAATTACTATCTATGAAAGGAATAAGGTCATTGATCATAACCTCTTTATAGGTGTCAAACGTAAAGAACATACGGGGAAGCGGGCTTGGAGCAGTCTGCCCGCTTTGGGGCGCACGCCGCGGTAGACGCCGCATTGGAGGAATTTCTCCGGGCTTCAATGCAGCGCTGGTTTCCATAACGACTATAAATGGTTTGACTTTACCTTCGGCAATCAGATTGTCCAGTATTACATTAGTACGACCCATTTCAATCCAAACCCGTTGATCCTCACCACCGCCATGCTGAAGATAAAGAACCGGATAACGAGTTGAAATATTTGTATCATATCCCGGGGGCGTGTATATATAAATGTGACGCCAGGAATTCGTTGTTTTTGAGAAGTAATTCCTGATAAGCACGTTACCATGCGGAACATCTTTTATCTCATAAAAACCGCCATCCGGATCTGGGATTTCAAATCCATTGCAGTTGTGGCCATACCCGATAAATGCATCTGTAGCCGGATCGAGTACAATGGCGCTATCAACAAGCATCCAGTAATTATGATAGCCTGCATCCTGCGGTTCACTGGTGTAGGTCCATACCCCATCATCACCCTTAACCATATCAAAAGGAACGTTGGCAATAGAAACCTGCACTATCTTTGCGTAAGGAGCCTCAAAGCGAAAGGTGACCCGCGAATCTGCTTCAATTTGCGGATACTTAGCGCCGTAGAAATTGTAAGGTGAGGGATGCGCTGTGTCAGCGACACTATAGTTAATTAAAGTCTGACCCGTCTGGGCAAAACTGATTTGACTAATAAAGAATGTGATCAGCAAAATAAACAAGAAGTGTTTTACCATTTTAAATCCTCCTGAAAAATTAATAAATGTATTATATTTCCCCCGATTTTCATTTCTGAAACAGAAGAGGCTCAAATTTCTTTTACCTGAAATTGTTTAGGCCTCCTCACTGCAGCACATTCGCTCCATCTTTAGCAATCGCAACCTGGTCCATGGCAGCCAGAACTCATAACAGCAAGCATGAAATCCTTATTATATTATAAATAAATCAATCTAAAAGTTATTTCTTCAATTCAATTGTAACAACGGACTTTGCCGGCAGATTAACTTTTAGAATATTATTTTTTACATTAAATGATGAGAATTTTTCAATATTAACCTTTTCTGGCTGTCCAAAATCATTATAATCATTTTCTTTGGCAGAAGTAATAAGTTCTCCACTGGATTTGGATAATTTATCCGTACCTCTTAAATCAATCTCAACGCTTCTGCCTTTATTCATATCGATATTACAAAGTGATATGTGGATTGCTCCCTCCTTATCTTTAGACGCACAGGCGCTAATACTCGGAAGCGTCATGCCTTCATAGGAATAATCATCGCAGGTCACATTGATCGGAAGAAGCGTAGCGTCATGATGGATCTTATACATTTTAAAGACATAAAAAGTCGGCGTTTTAATAATCATATCATCTTTTGTAAGGATCATAGCCTGCAGAACATTTACAAACTGTGCAATATTAGCCATTTTAACACGGCGGGCATGATTGTTAAAAATATTTAGATAAAGAGCTGCGGTTACGGCATCACGTACGGTATTCTGTTGATATAAAAAGCCCGGATTTGTTCCTGGTTCTACCCAGAACCAATTACCCCATTCGTCTGCGATTAATCCAATTCTGTTTTTAGAATCGTATTCATCCATTATAGCTATATGTTTTTCGAGACGCTCTTCCATTATCAATGTATTTTTCATGGTATGAAACCAATCGTTTTCATTGAATTGAGTCGCGGAAGATTTATCATTCCAACCATGACAAAAAGTATAATAGTGAAATGAATAGCCTTGAATTAAATTCGGGGATTTTTGTGTCTTTTTTAAAACCGTTTCGGTCCAAGCAAAATCCGGATCTGTACCGCCGCTGGCCACACGATATGGACGACCTGTGCCCATAAATGTGGAATATCTCTTAAACAAGTCGGCATAATAATCAGGGGTCATGTTACCGCCGCATCCCCAGCTTTCGTTACCAACTGCCCAATATTTTACATTCCATGGTTTTTCTCGCCCATTTTTCCTGCGTAATTCTGTCATTGGACTTTTAACATCGGAATTCACATACTCAACCCATTCGGCAGCTTCCTGAACAGTACCACTGCCGACGTTGGCACAAATATACGGTTCTGCTCCAATCAGCTCACAAAAATCCAGAAACTCATGCGTACCAAAACTATTATCCTCGGTTACGCCGCCCCAATGCGTATTAACAATTGAGGGTCGTTGACTTTGCGGACCTATGCCATCCTTCCAATGATATGTATCAGCAAAACAACCTCCCGGCCAGCGCACAACGCTGGGTGCAATTTCTTTAAGAGCCGTGATAACATCGTTTCTGATACCGCGCGTATTCGGAATATCGGAATCCATTCCAACATAAATTCCACCATAGATACACCGACCCAGATGTTCGGCAAAATGGCCATAAATATTTTTGCTGATGGTTTCTTTGCCAAGATCAGTATTAACAACAATAAGGTTAGATTTGTCCTGGGCAAACACCGGAGAAAAATAAATCATACTTAAAATAAATACCATTGACAAGGCGCGTTTACTTAAATTCATATTTTCTCCCAAATCTTTAAATTGAATTAACTTTTTAAGATATTAAATCTATCATTATAAAACAATAATAACCTTGTCCCCATTATAGTCTACTATTTGATCATAGTTTTTAGCGCTATCTATACCAACACCATTATTTTTTGTAACTTTCACTATTTTAAATTTTCGTTCTTTGAGCATGGCAGGAAACGAGCCTTCCCGGTTACCGATCGATAATTCACGTTTTCCATTATCCCATGAAAAAATTATAGTCGAATATTTTCCATGTTCATAATTGTAATTATCATTTTCATCTTCATATAAAATAAATTTACCATCGGCACCGGGATAGATTCGAATTTCAATCGGATCGATTTTTTCTGTGGCATATTGAATAAAAGGTCCCATTGGAACGATAGAACCGTTTTTTACGAAAAGTGGGATTTTATCCAACGATGCATCAGTTTTGATTGTTTGACCGCCTTCAAAACGTTCACCTGACCAGAAGTCGTACCATCCCGCCGATTTGGGCAGATATAAATCCCTTTTGTTTACCCCGGGTTCTGTGATCGGAGCAACGAGCAATGCTTTGCCAAACATATATTCATATGGTTGTTCAACCGCATTATCATCTTCCCTGAAATCCATAACCAGGGGGCGCATCATAGTTGATCCGTTACTGGTTATCTGCCAGGCTTCGGAATATATATAGGGAAGCAGACGATATCTCAGGTCCAGCATTTTGCTTATGTTGCCTTCAACCTGCTGTCCATATTTCCAGGGCTCAGTTTCGCTCTGATACCCATGCATACGAAAAATAGGATTGAAAGCGCCCCATTGGAACCATCGTATTAGTAATTCATGATACTTTTCATCAGTATATTGTGAATTGCCAGGCCGGAAGAAACCGCCAATATCCGTTGTCCAGTATGGCATTCCGGTAATTGTATAATTAAGTCCCGCCACAATTTGCCGTTTGTAGGCGTCCCAGGTTCCTCCAATATCACCCGACCAATTACTAACAGCGTATCTTTGCTGACCGAGAAATGCCGATCGCGTTAAAATGCAGACCCGTTTATCGGATGCCGTTTCCCGCTGTCCTTCATAAACCGATTGGCTGACAAATAATGGATAGGTTAATCGGTAAAAATCGCCTGGCCCAATATAAGTTTTTGTCCCTTTCAGGGCATCGTTTTCTGGCTCTACGGCATCCATCCACCACGAATCCACCCCATAATCAAACATATTGGTTTTTAAAGTATGCCAGTATTCTTTCCTTGTAGCAGGATTAAAATAATCCAACCATTTTGTACCCGAAATAAAACGGTCTTTAGCTGCATATTCTTTACCAATTTCTGAGTTTTTATCGGGATTCGACCATATGGAAATATTGAAATGTGCATTTAGATCGTGTATTTCTCTGATAAATCCTGCCGGATTGGGATAATGGGTTTCATCGAACTGTGGAACACCCCAGCCCCGGCTGCCCCAGTATTGCCAGTCCTGGACAATAACATCCATTGGAAGATTTCTTTTCCTGAATTCCTTTACGGTTTCAACCAGGTGTGCAGCAGAGGTATAGCGCTCGCGGCACTGCCAAAAGCCATAAGCCCAGCGCGGCAGCATCGGCGCTGTCCCGGATAGCTTTCGGTATGCAGCGATTACGCTATCCGCCGAAGGACCATAAAATACAACATAATCGAGTAATTTGGCGTTGGGTGAACGGAAAGTTATTGATTCCTCAGTCAGTTTCCATGATAACCTTGGTGTATTCGATGATTTGCATACCAATTGAACGGTATGTTGTCCTTTTTTTAAATCTACCAGTGCGCCTGCTGTGGGTGGCAGCCAAAAATTACTTTGATCGATACAGGGTTTGTCGTCAATAACTACATAATGACGGTTGTCCATATCTCCAAGATTGAGAAATATAGAATATCTACCATCCATGGGAATAGTAAATGCGCCGGTATAAAGTGATTGATTTTGCGATACTTTTTGCGTTCCCGAAGTGGTAGTAACTTCAACCTTCTGATCGTTTTCAACAAGCTGCTCCTGCTTTTCAAGTTCAACGAAATTGTCAGCCGGATTATAGTCAGTTAATCCATACTGATGCCAGAGCAATCCGTACCCTTTATTTGAATAAATAAATGGTAGAGAAATTTGCGAATTTACCTGAGTTAAACGGCGACTTACCTGCCTGATGTTAAAATGTCCATCCTGAAACTGTCCGAGACCCAGAATAAATTCATCCTGCGCTGATTCAAAACTTTGCTCCGCTAAAAAACACTTTTCATTCATCACTGAATCGGATTCAAGCTTTCGGCCGCCCGGTGTTTCACTCAGAAATATTTTCCCCGTTCGATCAGCAAAAGATATATGCCCCGATTGCTTATTAATTTCGACAATCATTGATTTCAATTTGACTTTAAGATTATAATCATTTTCAAAAACCTGATAATCCGGCGATTGTATATCGGATATAAAAATAAGTTCAGGCATTTCAGCTTCAACATCTTTAAAAAATGTGATTCTGACTGACTTATCGGTTAAGGGACAGACTTTTAACTGCCCGTTGGACATTTGAATTTCTACTTTATCATTCTCTTCAATAAAATCTTGTATAGTTTGTCCATAGCTAAAAAAATAGATAAGACAGGTCATGAAGAAATATTTATAGCTTATCATTTTTTTCTCTGTATTTTATTCAATGGGTTCTAAATACGCCGCAAAACCGCCACGACGTAGCATTTTTACATCTATGGAGCTGGATTTATCAGCAACATGATAATATATAGAGAATTCCTTATCATGTTTACCATCGGCTATCAATATTAATTTATATTTTACACCATTCGGAAGAAAGTCAAATATAATGGTTTTCATCTTTTCAGTTTTTTCGGAATTTAGCCCCCCAATATACCAGGCATCATTTTTCCGGCGAGCAATAATGACCTCTTTGCCGGGATAACCATCCAGCAGTTTTGTATAGTCCCACGCATTCGGAACTTCCTTTAAAAAAGTTTTCGCTGCATCCGGTAATCCATAATAACCGCAGGGACGATCTGCCATATGTTGTATACCGGATTCAAAAACAACACTTTGCGCAAGTTCATGTCCGTATGATGTAATGTGCGGAAATTGTGAATTGGTAAAAGTAACCGGTGTATAATCCATTGATCCAACAACATTTCGGGTAAAGGGGATTATCGTATTATGACTGGGCGCAGATGTTGTAAACTCAGGCCCATTGTTATACCACTCAGCGCCTCTTACACCTGCATAAGTCATCAGATGAGGATAGGTTCGCGACCAGCCCCTTGGAACGAGACAACCATGAAAATATACCATCATTTCATGCTGAGCGGCATCTTCTAAAATATCAAGATAATAATTGATCATGTCCTGTTTATCACTTAAAAAGAAATCGATTTTAACGCCTACAACGCCTAATTTTTTTAGCCTGGAAAACTCCTTAATGCGGCTTTCGTGTTTAAGCATTCGATCACGGGGAGTAGCTCGCACCCATTTAAAGGCACCGGAATTGTACCACATTAATGGCTTAACACCTTTGGACTGAATGTATTTGAGGGCATCTTCAAGATTCCCGCCGTTACCCATCTGGTCCCATTCCCAATCGAGAAGCGTATAAGGCCAATCCATGGCCGCTGCAAGATCAGCAAAATCGCATACGATCTGATAATCTTTAGTCCCATGATTATGGGACCAGTAGTTCCAGGAAGCTTTTCCTGGTTTGATCCAGTCCGTTTGAGTTATTACTGAAGGCGGACAAACATCACTTACTAATGTTGATTCAACAATATCAGCAAGACTGCCGATGATGATGACTCTCCAAGGTGATTTCCAGGGTAATTTGATGGTTGGTTGTGATTCTCCGTCCCCGTCACCAGAATCCGGAAAAGTAATTTTAAAACAAGATTTATCTGTAATGTTGCTAAGTTTTGAAGCGCAATAATTACGATTCACATCTGCTTCGTGAATTAAATACCAGCAGGAAGAATCAGGGCATTGAAAAAGCGCAGGATAACACCAGGTTTGCTGAACATTTTCGTCTTCTATGAAAGTATACAAACCTTCATTAGCAAGATCCCACTTTTCCATCCATCGTTTTGTACCTTCTGGAATTTTGTACGAAGTAAGTTCATCTTTCATTACATATGAACCTCTCTTTTCGGGGAATTCGTAGCGAAATGCCGCTCCGTCATTATATACGCGAATAATAATATTTAATTTAACTTTTTCCGGATTCTCAAATGTTACCACAACTTCGTTAGCCGAATTTTTACACTCTTTTCGTTTTCCGTGTATTGCGCTATATTTTTCTTCTATTAACACAGTATTAGTTGCATGGATAAATTTAAGATCTTTAGAAAAAGTCTGATCGCTTCTTGACAAACCGAGTTTAATTTCAGGAATCACTTCGCAATAGCTGCCGTTCCCCTTATAATAAAGTTTTAAATACCATTCTCCCGAATCACGATTTTGCTGATTATAAAGGGCGATTTGTAATTTTTTAGTTGGAGAATCAACTGTAATTTTCTGAGCCAGGGCAATTGAAGAAAAAACAAAAATAAGTATTGTTGTTATTATTCGATTCATATTTAAAACCCATTTCATTTAAATTAGTTCTTATAGTAAACCCAGTGACTTTGTTTATCACCTTTCCATGGATCATTTGGTTCTCTTTCCTGTAAATCTATATCCAAAAATTCTACGCTGCATTCATCACCAGTTGGCGATTGAGCGGAAAAGCCAATTCGCAGACTATCAGTCTTATTAAGTCTAAATCCCCGGATACCGAACCAGTCTTTTCCATCCTCTGAATAATATAATCCAAATGTATTCTTTGTAATGAATTTTAAACCAGTTAATTCAGCAGGCAAAGTAAATTCATTTTCTATACTTCCTTTGCCATCAAGCCAGGAATAACTTTGCCGTTCCCATGATAATGACAGGTAGACATCTTTCCAATTGCTTGATTCTATTTGGCTTATATTTATTTCCGATGTATCAATAAAACAAATTTTCCATCCAGTGGATAGTAAGTTTTGCGCAGGTAGGCTGATTGATATAAATAATTGTAAAATAATGAATGAAAAAAATCTTTTCACATTTTTAGTCTTTATAATTTTCTGTTGTATATTACAACTATCCCGTTTTTTAATTAATAAAAAATTTATTGAACGATTATCTTAATAGTATTCAAATCTTTATCATCAGAGCTATTCCCGTACAAGACTTCATATTCTCCGGGTAGTACGGTCATTTTTTTGCTTGCCCGATCATAAAATTCGAACGAATCATAAGGCAGATTAATCATTGCATGACCTGTTTTGCTTGCTGCAACATTTATCCTTCGAAAACCTTTAAGCGTTTTTAGAGGACCATCAGGATCGTTTACCTTTCGAACATAGACCTGGACGATTTCCGTACCGTCGTATTTGCCTTTATTGGTGACCGGAATGGTAAGTTCTAATGAATCGTTAGCCTCTAACATATTTTTATTGAGTTTCACTTTCCCAATTGAGAACACAGTATAACTCAATCCAAATCCAAAGGGAAACAAAGGATCCGACATAAAACGATAGGTGCGTCCTTTCATGGAATAGTCTTCAAAATCCGGTAATTGGTTTAGATTTTTATAAAATGTAATGGGCAACTTTCCAGACGGGTTATAATCGCCAAACAGCACGTCGGCAACGGCCTGCCCGCCTGATTCACCACCATACCATGCCTGCAGAATCGCTTCGCAGCTTTCGGTTTCCGGCACTAAAGCAATAGCAGAACCGGAACAGTTAACGTATATAATTCTTTTACCGGCGTTTTTAAGTGCCTTCAGGCAATTGCGCTGAACAGAAGGAAGCTCAATCTCCGTACGATCGCCGCTCTTAAAACCAGGATAGGAAACGGGCATTTCTTCGCCTTCAAGCAACGTTGAGAGACCTCCGACAAATACTACAGTATCCGTGCCTTTCAATTTATTGATAAGGCTTGTAAAATCAACATCGACTTCCTTTCCGAAATTAAATTCAAGATTGGCCTGCCAATTATTCATCTGGGCATAACGAATCTCTATTTTATATTTTTTCCCGGCTTCGACTCTGATTGGATGTCTTGACGGTAGTGTCCTCCAGTTATTATAATTAATAATGGTTTCTCCATTGACCAGCAGTTCAAAGTGTCCTGTTGCACCACATTTGAAAACAAGATCTTCACTTATCGCAGGAATGAACTCGGTTTCATATTTGGCAGAAAAACCTTCGAGGCGAACACCGGATGCAAATTCATGTTGCCCGGCCGTGGTCAGTTTAAGCGGATTAACAATCTGTTGGGTTACTACAACATCTCCCTGATTGTCAGTATTGTTCCAGTAAGTGGCTTTAAATCCAGGCTTTCCATCTATTGAACAGCTTGAGATATAACTTTGCGTGACTTTGTCTTCAACCAGATCGCATGCCTTGTCATAGACAATTTTATCCTCTGAAAGTTTTGATTTGATCCCGTCCAGAATGGTAATTGTCCGGATCGGTTTGCCGTTATAATTACCCCATAACATCGGCTCATCATCTGCATTTGGACCAATAACAGCTAATTTCTGAATTTTTTTATCCAGAGGCAGGAGATTGTTTTTATTCTGAAGTAAGGTCATGGATTCACGAGCCATTTCCAAAGCAAGTGCCCGATGTTCCTCATTGTTCACAATCGACATCGGAATTTTAGACCAGGGGACAATCGAATCATCATCCATTTCACCAAGATCAAATCGACCTTTCAATACTCGTTTCAAGCGTGTATTGATTTCCCATTCAGTGAGTAATCCTTTTTCAACCGCTTCAGGGATATTTTTATAGACATGGTTATCCCATTGACACTCTATATCGGTTCCAGCCAGAACACCTTTGGCTGCTGCATGAACAGGGGTTGAAGACACCTTGTGGCTGGTATAAAAATCAGAAATAGCGCCACAATCAGAGACAACAAGATGCTTGAAATCCCATTGACCCCGGAGAATGGTTTGCAATAAGCGGGTGCTGCCGCAGCATGGCTCATCATCCAGTCGTTGATAGGCGCACATCACCTGCCGGACATCGGCCATCTGAACCAGGGCTTTAAAAGCAGGAAGATAGGTTTCCCAAAGGTCCCGGGGATCAATATCATTAAGATTAATTTCATGGCGGCTCCATTCCGGTCCTGAATGCACGGCATAATGCTTGGCGCAGGCTAGCAGTTTACGGTATCTGGCTTCAGCAGGGCCTTGCAAACCTTTTACCACCTGGACACCCATCCGCGACATTAAATACGGGTCCTCGCCATAGGTTTCCTGGCCCCGGCCCCAACGGGGAGCGCGAAAAATATTGATATTCGGCGTCCAGACGGAAAGGCTTAAAAAACGCTTGTTCCCCTGCCCATTTCGGATAGCCTCATGATACTTGGCCCGTGTTTCATCCGAAGTTGCATTAAATATACGGTAAACCAGTTCATCGTCAAACGACGCCGCCATGCCGATCGGTTCGGGAAATACAGTCACATCATCGTTGTTGGCCAGACCGTGCAAGGCTTCGCTCCACCAATTAAAATGTTTAATCCCCAAACGCGGTATCGCCTCCGACACATCACACATCAGGGCAGCTTTTTCTTCAAGTGTTAGCCGGGAAATTAGATCTATAGCCCTCTCTTCAGAACTGAGATTCGGGTCTTGATATGGCAATTGCTGTGCATAAATGTTTACTATGAATACAAAACTTACAATCATTAAAAGACTGTTTTTCATAATTCCGTCTCCGAATTTAAGACACAAAAAAAAATAACTTTGTTTACTGGTCAATTTCTTCAAAAACCATTTTATCAAGATTAAAGGGTCCGCCGTCAAATACGATTTTTAAAATTTGTCTGCCGGTTTCAAGTTCAATTGTCTTTTCTATTACTGTCCAGTTTTGAAATCCTGCCGTATTTGGAATAGGAATAATTCCGGTTTTGTTTTCATCGTTACATTCAATGTGCATTTTCGCGTTATCTGAAATCGTAGCCGTTTGAAAAGATATCCGGTATGCTGCCGTCTTGTTTACGTCAACAGTGTATGTAAGCCACTCTCCGGCGCTTATCCAGCCTATAGTATAACCGCCTTTAGAGCACTTATCAATATCGACGCCTTCGTTAGGTCGATAATTTCCGCCTTGATTTATTTCGTCTGAATCATGATATACATCTTCCGGACATCCCCTATCATAATCTTCCGCTTCAATAACTCCCGGAATAATATTCTGTTTAAAAGCTTCCTGTTTCAATTCACATACTTCCCTTAACATCCATTTATTCGAAACAGTGGGTTCTAATTTCAGTAGTTCTACTTTACTTCCTTCAGAAACAGGATCATTTACGGATAAAATCATTTCGGGGAATTGTTTGTTAGATATTATGTAAACACCATTTCTTGCATCGTCAATTTTCCAATATTGATTTTCTTTTCCGTTAAAGTTTGAAATCAATAATTTTTTATCGGAGACATTGAATTCCAAAACATCTCTATTATTTTCACGGTTTAGGATTTTATAAACCCCTTTGCCAGTAGCTTCCAGTTTCCATTGATTTGAATGTACTTTCCTTTTATTCGTTAACGTTAAATCCGAACCAAGAACCAATTTCCCGTTATTTTCGCCTGGAACAATATGATAATAGGGAGTGTCGTTAAGCTCGACATAATTATCAAAAGGTGGGATGATACCTTCGAAATTGAGTTTAATCACATAAGCCATGTCTTCAAATGATCGTTTCGGTAATTTAATTTTCAATGCAGTCGTATCTTGTTTGTAAGTTAATGGCAGGTATTTACCTGCTTCGCCATTTATAAGTTCAATAGATTTCAAATTTTTCAAGTTTATTCGTTCGTAAGACAAGGATTTTAATAAAATTTCTCTTTGATCTTTTTCCCAACCTAATAAAAATACATAAAGAGTCGTATTGTCTTTGGACTTAGTAAAACGAAAATCATTTGCGGTCCCTTCAATCGGAGCCCCCATAATCCCATGAGTCGCCCCCATTTTTGTAGGCCCCTCTCCGTATTTTTCCCAGGCCCTGGTAGAATAAACAGCTTCACCATATTTTTTAAGCCAAGAGCCCATTGAAAGCAATATATCCTTCTGTTCTTGTGGTATCGAGCCATCCGCTCTTGGGGAAATATTAAGAATCATATTTCCCTTTTTGCTTATTCTGTCGATGAATGCATGAAGAACTTGCTTTTTAGAATAGTATGCAATTCCTTTAGTATAACTCCAGCTTGAAGAACTGATCGCATCATCCGTAAGCCAATAATTCTCGGTTATATCAGGCGGACCTCCGCGTTCGTAGTCTAAAACGGCGCATTTGCTGTTCAACCCGTCTTTATAAGTGGCTACGACTTCTTTATTCCATTCATTTGCTTTATTATAGTAGTACGACAAAAATCCGAGAAGAACAGGCTGTGAAATTAAATGTAGGTTAAAATCCTGGTAAACAATATCGGGTTTATACATATCAATGATTTCTTTATGTTTGGCCAGCCAAAGATTTTCATTTTTTTCTTTCCCCTGCTGTCCGTAAAGCATTTGCAATTTGGGGTCATTTGTCTTAGGTACTGCTTCATAATAGCCCGTAATGTTGTATGCATGATGCATGGAAAGGAAG
>RQOG01000144.1 GCA_003854985.1 Calditrichota bacterium | reverse complement strand
TTAGATGATCTGGAAAACAACCCCCAAAAAAAGTTATCAAAAATAACTTGCCGCTATCTTCAGATAGCGGTATAAAAATAACCGGAAAATGGGGCTTTAGCCCAATTATAAACTTTAATCTGGGACTGAAGTCCATTTTATTGGAGCTCTCCTAATCCACGATCTAAAGATCGTGGCAAGTTAGAATATTTATTTAGGACAGATGTGGTTTAACTTTATAAAAATTGGGCAAAATAGTTATCTTTAATTAATTTACACAACGTTATTAACATTTTCCTGTTCTGTTCGTAAAGAACACAGAACTGATATCATTAAAGGTTAAGGGTTTTTAATGAAAACAATTTTTAAATCTATTCTTTCGGTATTAATGGTTACTTTATTGATTTTTATACTATTGCTGGTTTTTTATCTTCCCCAAACGGACATATACGACCAGGCTCAACAAGCCTGCAATAAATTCAGTTCAGAAAAAGGAATTAATTATCTTCAAAAGGGAACCTTTTTCCGATCCGGTTTTATTTTAGGTTATATCTCGGCAAATCAGGCTGAAATTTATTGGATACTACTAATTGCCAGTATCATTATTTCGATTGGTCTGGTTTATATATTCATGAAAGCGGTTAATTACAAACATAAAAATTTTATTCTGTCCGATCCTTATGAATTCATCAAGAATATTCTATCAACGATACTGATGTTTTATTTTGGTATTTTTAACCGCAGAGCTTCACAACCCTTAAGCTACTATTTTAAGTTGCCGGTTAGATCGAAAATCATCGGTTTGTTTGCCTATGCCCTTATCTTCTTTGCCGTCGCACTTCTCTACGGCACACCATCAAATGCATACAATACAAATGATCCAATGGCTTTAGGTTATTTATGGGCACTGATCCCTGTCTCGTTAATTGCAGGTATATTATTCGTACAATCATTCCAGAAAAACTATCAGAGAACCCTCTTCTGGATTTCGCTTTCTATAGTTTTTTTATTGTTTATGATCAGTGCTTATACCAGCGCTAAAATTACGGTTCAGCTAAAGGACCCGGTAAATTTTACTTTTAGTTTATTTGATTTTATCAATATCAAAGATTTCATTATAAATCTGCTGATTATACTGGCTTTTTCATTTTACATCGAATTAATGCGAACAACTTCTGAAAAAAAAAGCCTGATGGAAGCGGAAATACGGATAGCCGAAAAACTTCAGAGAGAACTGATTCCCAAAGTTGAAATGAAAAACGACAAGCTTGAATTATTCGGGAAAATTAATTCCGCCAAAGCGGTCGGCGGTGATTATATCGATGTAATCCCTTTGGACGCTGCGAGAACGGTTACTGCAGTGGCTGATGTATCGGGACATAGTATCGCCTCAGGTTTATTGATGAGCATGCTTAAAACCGCTTTTCGCACAGAGCTTAAATATGTTCGGGATCCGGCGTCGTTAGCGGCCTCTTTAAATAAAACGATTCATGAAAATAAAGACAAAAGCATGTTCATTAGTTTTCTTTTTACTGCAATTGATCATAGCCACAAAACTGTATCGCTTATTAACGGCGGCCATCCGCCTCTTCTGCGTTATTCTCATAAGAATAATTCCTTTGTCGAGCATCGTACCGGCGACCTGGCTCTGGGTCTGAACAAGGACGCGGTATTTAAAACAGAAATCATCCCATATGAAAGCGGCGATATTTTTATCTTATACAGCGACGGCCTTTCGGAAACGGTTAATGCACATGGGGAGGAATGGGGAACCAAGGCTATAGAAAGTATAGTAAAAACAAACTATGAAAATTCGGTATCAGATATTTATAACGCCATCATTGAAAATGCAGATAAATTTCGTGGGTCTGCCGCCCGGCGGGACGACCTCACCTTAATGATTATAAAAATGAAATGATCGATGCTCAGATAATTAAATTTTAATTTCTTATCATAAATTATGATACTTTTATCATCGAATGCCGCATCATGTGGAAGGCTTAAAAAGCCCGTCTTCTTTAGCCCCTTCCAGTCCTGCTTTGTATGAACGTTCGTCAACCAATGATAATCCCGACGCCATTTCCGGCGTAAATAAATAAAACCTGCGGATTTCATCGGTTCTTTGGGCAATAAGCTCCAGGGGCTCGTCGCTGATCATCCAGTAAAACCGGTCAAACGTTTTCAGATTTAACGGAACGGTATATCCGCGTAAAGTTTTTTCCCGTTCGATATTATAGTATTGTTCAAAATACGATATTACCAATTCACGGAGATTTCGATAGATTGGTTCGCGGAATCTTAATCCGGCAAAATTCGATTTGGCGACTGCGCCCCAATGCCCGTTTAGTTTAAAAAGAGCCAGCAGATGATCGTCATCCCGGTTATTGGGAATCATGTCCAATATCAAAGGAGGAAAACCTATACGCCGCAAGCAGGCAGCGGCAAAAAGAGCGCTGTCAAAACAGTGCCCAACCCTGTCACGCAACACCTGGAGCGGACAGCGATATCTTTCTTCACTGCTGTATGTAACCGAATCAAGAAAGGTCTGAATTTTCTGCGGCGAGTCTAGTGCGTTAATTACATGTCGTTCCTGTTTATTGAGCAATTCATCAAACGATCTCATTATATTCATTGCAAGCCTCAGTTGTAAACCATAATTATTAGTATTATCGCCGGCGATTAATCAATTTCAGTCCGGGTTCCGGCTTTATGAAAACCGGCAGGAAAATACGCATTTATATGATAAAATAAAATCCGGAACATTTGTTTAAAACGAAGAAAAGAATATAATACTGGGAATAAACTAATTATGCGCCGTGAAGGAGCATACAAAGTATAAATATTTAAAATTGACTTTTAGAAAATAATAAACGTCCGATGTTTTCATTCCGGACAGCACTATTTAAACCGCAATTTTTTCAGGAAGCGTTTGACTGTTGAAAAACTGTTCCGCCGCCAGACTATACTCTTCTTCCAGAACTCTGAATAATTCCTTTACGGAGATGATTTCTTTTACACGGTACGCATTGGCGCCTGCAAATGTAAAACCTTCAGGGATATTACCCTTTTGCGCACTGATCAGCGCTTTGGCGATACAATAGGGAGCTTCTCTGAAATCACAGGTTTTCAGGCATTTCCAGGGACACTGGAATGGTTTTCTTTCGCCTGAAGTCACTTCATCAAGGAATTTATTACGGATTGCCCGGCCTGGTAAGCCAACCGGACTTTCTATAATAACAATATCATCTTCCACGCAATCAACATAAGCTTGTTTGAATTCTATGGACGCGTCACATTCATGCGTAGCGACAAAACGGGTGCCCATCTGAACTCCCTGAACGCCCATGTCCATAACATTAAAAATATCTGCGCCTGTATATATGCCTCCGGCGGCAATTACCGGAATTTCTTTTTCATATTCAAACTCGTATGGTTTTACCGAAGAAATCACGTCCGGCAGTATCTTTTCCAGAGCATATTCAGGATTTAATATCTGATCCCGCTTAAATCCAAGATGACCTCCCGCTTTAGGGCCTTCGACAACAACCAGATCGGGAACATGATCATATTTTTTTCTCCAGGTTTGAAATATCAGATTAAGAGCTCTTGCTGATGAAACAATAACGCCTACTCTTGTATCCCCGTTTTTCAAACGATCCGATGTAATCTCTTCCGAAAATTTTAAAGGCAGGCCCGCCCCAAGAAATACAATGTCTATAGCCTCATCAAATGAAAGTTTAACCAGTTCATCATAATCCGAAACGGCTACCATAATATTGACGCCTAATACACCGGTGGTTTTCAAACGGGCATTTCTGATTTCCCATTTAAGCCTTTGTATATTACCTTCCCGATATTTTAATTCCGGATTATCTCCCAGCAATCCCAGGCCTACCGATGATATTACCCCGATACCGCCTTCATTGGCAACCGCTGCAGCCAAACCCGAAAGCGATATGCCAACGCCCATACCACCTTGTATAATTGGTTTTTTTACTTTTAAATTTTTTATATTCAATTCCGGCATTAACCCAGTAAACATTCAGTTCTTCCCTTTCCAGCGTTTTGTATTTTTATTTCAAATCATACTAACCTGATAAATCGTATGTTTTCAGATTTCCTTTAATGAATCTGAGAACCTTAAATTAAGTTTACCAATTTTTAAGCTTTTTAATTCCTGTTTCATGTAAAACTATTGTAAAAGTTTACAGAATTCTTTTAGTATTTATATTAATGCCTGCTGTATCCGGAATATTTTTTTTAACCGGAAAATATTATAATCAAAAAAATTTTAACTTTTTCTATCTTCTACTTGCATGTAGAATATAATCTATTTATATTCTACCCGGAGGTAGAAATGAGATTTCAAAAAACAACAGAATACGCAATCCGTGTCATGGTTTTTCTTGCCAATAATCAAAACGAATGGCTTTCGGTCAATCATCTCCACCAGGTTTTGAATATACCTTATAAATACCTTGGAAGGCTGATGCATACCCTCACAAAAGCCGGATTACTGGAAGTAAATATGGGTAAACATGGCGGTTATAAAATTCATCCGGATAAACAAAACATTTTTTTATACCAAATCATCGATGTCACGGAAGGATTAGAAAGCTATGACCGATGTATTCTCGGTTTCCCGGAATGTTCCGATGAAAATCCCTGTCCCCTTCATAAATACTGGATCAGTTTGCAGAAAAGCCTGAAAGAAATGATATACAGTGTAAGCCTTGGGGACTTAAAGGGTTTGATCAATGTAAAATATTAATTTTTTTTATATGTATATACTACAATAAGGTAGAAATTAATAAAGGATTACTTATGAGCGAAATTATCAACAACCGTCAGCAGCGCATTGAAATTATGAAAGGATTGATCCGCCAGCTGCATTCGGGCGCTTCGGAAGATAAAATTATCGGTATTGCCCCGCCCTATAAAAATCTGAAAAATCCGATTCTCCGGCGAACCGTGGCCAGGCTTGCAACGCTTGAAAAAATAGCCATGATCGGCGGCCAGGATGTTTCCCGGTTTATCAATACCCTGCGCAGGGAAGTCGGCCAGGAAGAACTAACCGCTCAGGTACCTGCAAATATTATCCGGCAAAAAGGCGATCCGGAGTGGCTGCAACCTGAACCAGCCGAAGTAGTTGACGGCGTTGATATGCTCGGTAAAGGTATACATCCGCTGGGATATATCACCGAAGCCATGAAAAAACTGAAAAAGGGGCAGTATATTTTGTTAACAACAAACTTCAAACCGCTGCCTATGATTGAAGCCATGGAAAAACAGGGCTATGAAGTCTTTACAAAAACGGATGAAAAGAATAATGATTTCCATTATACATTTATCCGGAAGAATTAAAACTATTAATGACTATCAATATTCATACCGGCAATATATGATGAAAAATAACTATAAAGTAAACATTCAAATTTTTAAAGAATATAAAAATTTTCGTATCCAGCCCTGGCGTTTTTATGTTCAATTGGGATTTTTGATACTAACTATTTGGATCGGTATCGAATTTTATATCTTTGTTAATCAGCTGGAACAGGGTATTGTACCGTTAATATCCCGTCCTGCAGGTGTAGAAGCATTTTTACCTATCAGCGCATTGATTAGTTTTAAATACTGGATATTAACCGGCATTTTCAACACGATTCATCCATCAGCTTTGGTATTACTGCTCATTTTCGGATTTATTTCCATTCTGTTAAAAAAAGGATTTTGTAGTTGGATTTGCCCCATTGGCCTGCTTTCGGAAATACTGGCCAAATTGCATATCAAAATATTTGACCGGCAGTTTAAATTACCAAAAATACTGGACAATCCCTTACGCAGTTTAAAATATCTGTTGCTGCTGTTTTTTGTATGGGCCATATTTTGGGAAATGAATGAAGAAGCATTGAAAAATTTCATTTATAGTCCCTACAATCGGATTGCCGATATTAAAATGCTACACTTTTTTACTCATATTTCCGAAACGACCTTATGGACGCTGGCTATTTTATTTGGTTTGTCTCTGGCATTACCCTATTTCTGGTGCCGTTATCTTTGCCTTTACGGTGCACTGATGGGCGCGTTAAGCTGGCTTAGTCCCTTTAAAATCAGGCGTAATACGGATACCTGCACGGATTGTAAATTATGTACAAAAGCCTGTCCGGCCAATATTCTTGTTCATAAGGAAAAAACCGTTTTTTCCGATGAATGCCATGCTTGTTTAAAATGTGTTGATGTCTGCCCGGTTAAGGATACGCTTCATCTGTCGGCGCTTAAACACCGTTATCCCCTGTCCCGCAAGATATATGCCTGGATTCTTGTTGCTATTTTCCTATCAGGAATTGCCATCGCAAAAATTTCCGGGGTTTGGAATAACCGTATCGGACATGAGGAATATCTTTTTCACATAAAGCGTCTGGAAGGCGCTGAATATTTTCACAATCAGGGCAATGTGCCTGATTACGATAAACAAAAATGGCAACCGGATACAAATTCAGAAAATTTTACGCCGCAGCAGGAGGGCGCCATTGACGCCGAAAACAGCAAATAAGTTTTATGATGAAATCGCTGAACAATATGATCATATGACCCGTTTCGAAAAACGGCTGCATCGGGAAATGGTAATCATCAAAGGTTGGACCGACCGTTTTGGGTTCAAATCCGCGCTTGATCTGGCTTGTGGTTCAGGAGTGCACACTATCGCTTTAAGCAGGTTAGGAATTGAAACCACCGGGGTGGATATTTCCCGGGAAATGATTATTCTGGCAGAAAAAAATGCCGTTAAATACGGTGTTAATCCGCATTTCGTCTGTTCGTCTTTCGCTGATATTGATAAAAATTTAAAACAAAAATTTGATGCGGTTTTGATTCTCGGTAATTCCCTGCCCCATGTAACAAATCGTGATGAGTTACAGAAAATCTTCATAAATATAAAAAATGCTCTATATGATCCGGGTATGCTAATTGTTCAGCTTTTAAACTATTCGAAAATCCTCCGGGAAAAGAACAGAATTATATCCATTCAGCGCGAGGATGATCATGAATTCATCCGATTCTATGATTTTTTAGACGAACTTTTGCAATTCAATGTTCTCCATGTGTATTCTTCGGATAACAAGATAAAGCATCAGCTCTCATCAACTCTGCTATATCCCTGGGAAGAAACAGATCTTATGGAAGCTTTAATTAGCACTGGCTATTCAGAAATCAACCTATATGGTAGTATGCAATTTGATGTTTATGATAAATATGCATCGGAGAATCTGGTTTTAATCTGTAAATATAAAACTTGAAATACAGGAGTGTTAAATTACTCCCTAAAAAATGATGGAAATACAATATGATGATTACTATATTTATATATATGCTGGAAAAAAAATAACTCTTCTTTTTGTTTGATAATAAAAATGCCGGCATTATAAGTTTCGGAGCAAAAAAAGGAGGAAATATATCATGAAATCTCTGGTAATCCTGATTTTATTAACGATGATTTCATTAAGCTGGGCTCAAAATGAAATGGCCGGCAAATGCATGACATGCCATAAATTAAAATCACCGGGTCTTTATAAACAATGGTATGAATCCCAGCATGGTATGCACGAAGTAACCTGCCTTGATTGTCATGGTGCGAGTAAAAGTGAAGCGGACGCTTTTCTGCATGAAGGCGCCTATATTGCAACGCTTGTAACGCCTGAAGACTGCGGTAACTGTCATGAAAAAGAAGCGCGTGAAGTTCAGAATTCTTATCACGCAACCGCAGGCGAAATACTGGATTCGCAGGATGCTTATCTGGCGCATGTTACCGGCGGAGAACCCGCCGCTATTCTGGGATGCGAAAGTTGTCACGGGGCCAAAGTCATCATTGATGACAATTCGCCCAATAAACTATCAAAGAAATCATGGCCCAATTCCGGAATCGGGCGGATTAATCCGGACGGTTCAAAGGGTTCATGCAACACCTGTCATACGCGGCACAATTTCGATAAAACCCAGGCCCGTCAGCCGGAAGCCTGCGGTAAATGCCATCTTGGGCCGGATCATCCGCAAATGGAAATCTATGAAGAATCAAAACATGGCAACACCTACTACACCAATATCGATAAAATGAATCTGCACAGTGATAAATGGGTTGTCGGGGAAGATTATTTTGTCGCTCCCACCTGCGCCACCTGTCATATGTCCGCTACGCCTTCGAAAAAACTGAGTCACGACGTCGGCGAGCGCCTCAGCTGGACATTGCGTCCGGCTATTTCCGTGCACAAGGATAACTGGCAGCAAAAGCGAAAAAACATGTTAACCGTATGTCAGTCATGTCACGGCAGCGCATTTGCCGAAGGCCATTATTATCAGTATGATGCGTTGGTACATCTATACAATGAGAAATTTGCCAAACCGGCCACCGATATCATGAATCTTGTTATTCAGGAAAAGCTATTGGAAAACCCGGCCAGTTTCGGCAATAAAATCGAATGGACCTACTGGGAATTATGGCATCATGAAGGAAGAAGAGCCAGACATGGCGCCTCTATGATGGGGCCTGATTATACCTGGTGGCATGGCATCTATGAAGTTGTCCAGCATTTTTATTTTAAATTTATCCCTGAAGCACAGTCTTTTAAGAATAAAAAAGTTGATGATTATATAAAGAATCTCTTTGAAAAGGATGCTACGCATCAATGGTTGTCAACTAATACGGAGGAGCTTAAGAAAGGCATACGTTCCGGAAAATTACAGCAAAAATACCAGGAGTTGTTTATACAGGATAAGTAAAACATGTTTGACAAATACGTGCGTTTTATAAAAAACATTTCTATAAATGCTTACGGTAAAGCCGGTGTAATTTTAACCACCTCCTCTTTTTTAGTATTTCTGGTGTTTGAATTGGCCAGGATGACCGGAATACTGACCAACGCATATATCGGGCTCATTACTTACCTTTTATTTCCGTTGATGTTTGTGATAGGATTAATCCTTATTCCCATCGGATGGTACAAGCGCCTGAAGTCAACCGGTAAAACTACCCGCCAGTTATTACAACAGCAATTTGATGATAACGAACTGAAGGAAAGTTTCTTCGGCTCCAAATTATCATTAAAAATAGGACTGTTAACGCTGGTCAATATTCTCTTTCTTTTATTTGCCAGCACGCAGATGTTATCCTTTATGGATGAACCTTATTTTTGCGGAACAGCCTGCCATAGCGTAATGAACCCGGAATGGGTAACCTATCAACAATCGCCGCACGCCAGGGTTAAATGCGTAGAATGTCACGTCGGTGAAGGTACGGACGCTTTAATCGCCAGTAAACTTAACGGCATGTGGCAGATGATTTCGATTACCTTTAATCTGTATGAACGACCTATTCCCACGCCCGTGCACCAGTTAAGACCGGCGCGGGAAACATGCGAAAAATGCCACTGGCCGGACAAATTTTACGGAGACCGGTTAAGAAAAATTGTCCGTTATCAGCATGACGAAAAAAATACGCCGGTTTATTCCACCCTGCTTCTCAAAATTGATTCCGGAAAAAAGGGTGAAAAAGCCGGCATTCACTGGCATGTAGCCGCAGAAAATGAAGTCCGGTATGTTTCTGTTAATGATAAGCGTGAAGAAATGATCTGGGTAGAGGTAAGGCAGGCTGATCAAACCTATAAACGGTATTTTAACAATACCCTGCTGGAAGCTGAAAAAATTGAAACCTCCGATCCACGGATACTGGATTGTATGGACTGCCATAACCGGGCAACGCATATTTATCAGGACCCTGAAAAGGCTATTGATGAACGGATTCAGGCCGGATTCATCTCAGCCGGACTGCCGTTTATCAAGCGCGAAGGACTGCGGGCCATATCCATTAATTATAACGATCAAAATACCGGTCTTATAGGCATCGCTACTCATATAAACAATTTTTACCGCAGAAACTCTCCGCTAATTTCAACATCCCAAATGCCGGAGATCGACCGGGCGATTTATGAATTACAGCAAATCTATCAGCGGAATATTCACCCACATATGAACATTAGCTGGGGCAGTTATGCCAGTTTTATCGGACATGATCATAACAGCGGCTGTTTTCGCTGTCATAACAACCATATGATTTCAAATGATGGAGAATACATTACCTATGACTGCACTACCTGTCATTCCATCTTAGCTATGGAAGAAATGCAGCCTTTAAAATATCTTGAACCGGTGGAAGAAAAAACCCGCGGCGCCGAAATGCACCGTTACCTGCAGGAAGAGTTTAAAAAGTATTACAGAAAATAAAGATATTCTTGATGATTTTTGTTCTCAACATCATTTTTATATCCGTAGTTTCAAATTAAACCTGAATACTTCTAAAGGCTTTTTGCTTTTATATTACTACCTGAGCTTACAAATATTGCTTTCCTATAAGTAAAAGTTTATATTTGGAAGTGTAAAAATATAATTTAAAAGGTTTTTTATGAAAGCTACGGCAAAAGACTTAAGGTTCTATTCCAAGGAATTATTGGAAACTGTTAATCGCGGCGAAGAGGTCGTTATTACTTACCGCGGGAAACCTTGCGCCAAACTTGTACCAATAAAGAAAGAAGAGTCTAAAACCGGTGAAAAGACACACCATCTATTTGGTATCTGGAAGAATAATCCTGATATTGATAATATAGAAAATTATATTCGGAATCTGAGAAAAGGCCGTTAATGATGCTCATTGATACTGATGTTTTAATATGGTATATGAAAGGAAATGATCGAGCCTTTAAATTAATTGAAAAATTAAATGGTTTCTTTATTTCTGCCGTAACCTATATAGAACTTGTCCAGGGCATAAGAAACAAAAATGAACTAATCGAATTACGCAAAGCAATAGCAAGTTGGAACACAAAGATTATATTTATCAATGAGGAAATTTCTGTAAAAGCAACTTTTTTCATCGAAAGATTTTATTTAAGTCATTCTCTCCATTTAGCAGATTCATTAATTGCTGCAACGGCAATGGTGAATGGATTACCCCTTGTCACTGCTAATGATAAACACTATAGAATAATAAAAGAAATTCAGATAAATAAATTCAGACCATAAAAGATTTTTGATTTATTCATAAAACCTATAGTAATATTCCGCATTTAATAAAAACAATAAAGAACAACCGGGGCAATATAAATCACCCCGGTGAATTCATAAAAAGCTACTTCAGGGATTTTAATATTTTTTCGGCAATCTGCGGACCGGTTAATCCGTATTTCTCTGCCAGCAATTTATACGGCGCAGAGGAACCAAACTTATCCACACAAATCACTTCGGTCGGAATATTAAAATAGGATTTCCAACCGAAACTTACGCCTGCTTCTACGATAAATATTTTCTTTGCGGATACCGGAATAACGCTCTTTTGATAGGATTCCGGCTGCGCTTCAAATACTTCTGTTGAAGGCATTGAAACTACCCGCGTGGAAATTCCCTTGGTATGAAGCGTTTCTGCTGCTGCAACCGCCGGTTCCACTTCCGAACCTGTACCAATCAAAACTACATCGCATGGTTTGCCTGAGTCTCCGGAAATTACATAAGCGCCTTTTGCAATATCTTCCGGCTTAAATCCTGCCGGACGATTTAACGCCGCCACCTTCTGCCGGGTAAGCAACAGAGCGGTTGGCCCGTTCTGGCGACGCAAGGCCATGGCCCAGCAAACAGCCGTTTCCATGCCATCCGCCGGACGCAAGACATGCAAATTGGGAATAGTGCGCAAGGCGGCAAAATGCTCAACCGGTTGATGGGTAGGACCGTCTTCACCCACAAAAATACTATCATGAGTAAACACATAGATGCTTTGCAACCCCATGATAGCGGCTAAGCGAATCGGCGGACGCATATAATCAGCAAATACCAGGAAGGTTGACCCATATGGAATAAACCCGCCATATAATCCCAGACCATTATTAATCGATCCCATGCCATGTTCCCGAATGCCGTAATGGAAATTTCTTCCTTCGAATTGACCGGCCTGAACCGATGGATATTTTTTGAGATACGTTTTAGTGGAAGGATCCAAATCCGCTGAACCTCCTATGAATCCGGGTACAATTTCGGCAATTTTTTGCATCACAACACCGGAAAGATTACGGGTGGCATTCGTATCTGCCGGCAACGCCTCGATCAATTGCTTTTCCAAATTAACAGGAAGCGTTTTATTCAGCATTTTTTCCCGCAGATCTGCCAGGTCTTTATGGGTTTTTTTCCATTTTTCAAACTGACTCTGCCAGGCTTTATAGACTCCTTTTAATTCTTCTTTTCTATCATCAAAAACTTTCTTTACTTCATCGGGAACATAAAAAGTTTTATCTTCCGGAAACCCTAAGTTTTTCTTGGTGGCTTTTAATTCTTCTTCTCCTAATGGAGCGCCGTGCACTTCGGAAGTATCATGTTTAGCTGGACTACCATAGCCGATATGGCTTTTGACAATAATCAGCGTCGGGTGTTCTTTTTCATCGATTCCTTTTTGCAGTGCATCGGCTATCTGGGCATGATCATAAGCATCAGCCGATAGAACATGCCAACCATAGGCTTCAAAGCGTTTAGCTACATTTTCGGTGAAAGCCAGGCTGGTATTCCCTTCTATGGTTATTTTATTGTCGTCATATAGATAAACCACATTTCCAAGCTTCAGATGCCCGGCTATGGAAGCCGTTTCCGAAGATACGCCTTCCATTAAATCGCCATCGGAAACAATGGCAAAAATATTTTCTGTGCCAAACAGTTTATACTCGGAAGTATTAAAACGGGCGGCGGTCATTTTTGCGGCAATAGCCATTCCGATGCCGTTTGAAAACCCCTGTCCTAACGGGCCGGTAGTCGTTTCGACGCCCGCCGTATGGCCAACTTCCGGGTGTCCTGGAGTTCTACTTCCCCACTGCCGGAATGATTTTAAATCATCAAGACTTACATCATATCCGCTGAGATGCAGCATGGAATATAGCAGCATGGAACCATGACCGGCGGAAAGAACAAAACGGTCCCTGCCCGGCCATTGCGGATCACTGGGATTGTATTTTAGAAAACGCGTCCACAGCACAAAAGCACAATCGGCCATACCCATCGGCATGCCTGGGTGACCGGAATTGGCCTTCTGAACGCCATCCGCCGCTAATAGCCTGATTGTATCAGCGCATTTTTTTGCTACTTTTGGATCGATACTCATTTTACTCATTTTCACTCCTTTAAAACTTATTCATTTCTGATTCCATTTAACCAGATATTTTAATAAACGGCTGAAAGATAAGAATTTACATGAACTATTTCACATAAATTTCATTCGTCGGAATAACCGGAAATA